>JANLPG010000109.1:0-15854 GCA_031367105.1 Gemmatimonadota bacterium
AACGGATCACAGGCCACGGTGTCGATCATCTGGGCGAAGACGGGCGAAGTCGATGACACCACCTCGATCCGCGGCTTCATCGTGCCGACCAGCACGCCCGGCTTTTCGGGGAAGGATCAGAAGGGAAAGCTCTCGCTGCGCGCCTCCGACACCAGCGAGCTGCATCTGCAGGATGTGCACGTGCCGAAGGATGCGATGCTCCCGAAGTCGGGCGGAATCAAATCGCCGCTGATGTGCCTGACCCAGGCGCGCTACGGCATCGCCTGGGGCGCGGTAGGTGCGGCAATGGCCTGCTTCGACGAGGCCCGCCGGTACGCCCTCAATCGCGTGATGTTCGGGAAGCCGATCGGCCAGACCCAGATTCAGCAGGAGCGGCTGGCCAATATGCTGACCGAGATCACCAAGGCCCAGCTGCTGGTCTTGCAACTCGGCCGCCTCAAGGATCTCGGCAAGATGACGCCGTCGCAGGTGTCCCTCGCCAAGCGTAACAACGTCAACATCGCTTGCGAATCGGCCCGCGAGGCGCGACGCCTGCTCGGTGCCAACGGCATCCTGATCGAATACCACTCGATGCGGCATCTTGCCAACCTCGAATCGGTGTACACGTACGAAGGGACGCACGATATGCACTCGCTGATTCTCGGGCAGGAGATCACCGGACTCGCCGCGTACTGAGCTGTGATGGATGATGGATGGTGGAGGGTGGAGGGTGGAGGGTGTGATCCAGGAAATCATTGGGAGTTGTCATGAAAATCGCTGTCTGTTTGCGCCGAGTTCCTGACACGACCAGCAAGATCGTGATTGGTGCTGGCGGTACCGCCATCGATGAAGCGGGATTGAAGTTCGTCCCCAATCCGTACGACGAGTATGCCCTGGAGGCCGCCATCGCCCTGAAGGACACGGTTGCGGGAAGTGAGACGACGGTGATCGCCTTCGGTGGTGACGCCATCCAGGAAACGCTTCGGACCGCCCTCGCAATGGGGATCGACCGCGCGATCCATCTTCAGGGTACGCCATCGGCCGATGGGCTCGCCAACGCGCACGTGCTCGCCGACCAGCTCAAGGATGGCGGCTTCGAACTGGTGCTGTTCGGCAAGTTGGCGGTCGATGACTACGGCCAGCAGACTGGTGCGATGGTGGCCGAGCTCCTTGGTCTCCCCTGTGCGACGGCGATCACGTCGCTCGAGATCACCGCGGGCAAGGCCACCGTCGCCCGTGAAGTCGAGGGCGGCGTGGAACACGCCGGGTGCGCGCTGCCGGCCGTGTTTACCTGCGACAAGGGGCTCAACACGCCGCGACTCCCGTCGCTCAAGGGGATTATGGCGGCCAAGAAGAAGCCATTCGATATCGTGCCGGTGACTACTCCATCCGGGAAGGTGCAGATCATCTCGCTCGCCCTCCCGCCAGAGCGGGCAGCCGGTCGGATCGTCGGCGAGGGTGCTGCGGCCGTTCCGCTGCTGCTGCAGCTGCTCACCTCCGAAGCGAAGGTGCTCTGATGACCGCGATGCTTGCGATTCTCGAGCAGCGCAACGGCGCGCTCCGCAAGGGCAGCGCGGAATTGCTCGCCGCCGCCCGTCGCCTCGCGGATCAGGCCGGTACGACGGTTGATGCGCTGGTCTGCGCTGCCGGAGAGGTCGGCGGGCTCGACGCGCTGGGTGCGGCGGGCGCCGACCGCATCCTGGTGGCGACGGCGACCGACTTCTCGGTCTACTGTCCCGACGGGATCGTCGCCACGGTTGCCGCGATGGCCCCAGGGTATCGCGCGGTGCTGGTCGCCGCGACCGCGACCGGAAAGGATCTCGCACCCCGGCTGGCAGCGCGACTCGGTGGCAGCTGCGGGATGGACGTCACCGCCGTGGACGTTGATGGCGCGAATATCCGCGCGGTGCGCCCGGTGTACGCCGGCAAGGCGATCCAGACCGTCACGCTGAGCGGGATGGTCGTGCTCGCCGTCCGACCGGGCGCGTACGCCGGGATCACCGCCGGCAAGGCCGGGAGCCGGGAGCGTGCCAACGTCCCGACCTATTTCAAGCGACTCACGGTGACCGGCATCCGCGCACCCGACAAGGCGAGCGTCGACGTGGCGGAGGCGCGCGTGATCGTGGCTGGTGGACGCGGCCTCGGCGATCCGAAGCACTTTGCGCTGCTCGAGGCGCTTGCCGAGGCGTTCGGTGGCGACGCGGCAGTCGGTGCCTCGCGTGCGGTGGTCGACGCCGGCTGGATCGAGCACGGCGCCCAGGTCGGGCAGACGGGCAAGACGGTGGCGCCGGAGTTGTACATCGCCGTTGGCGTCTCTGGCGCGATTCAGCATCTCGCCGGAATGCGCACGAGCAAGGTCATCGTCGCCATCAATCGCGATAAGGATGCGCCAATCTTCAAAGTGGCGGACTATGGGATCGTGGGCGATCTGTTCGAGGTGCTGCCCGCGCTGACGGCGGCGGTGCGTGCGGCCAAGGCGCAGTAGATGTGACGCATCGACCGCTGGTCGTCGGCACCGGAATCGCCGGGCTCTGGGCTGCCTGGCGCCTCGCCTCTGAGGGCCACGATGTCCTGCTGATCAGCAAGGAAACCCTCGCCGATTCCAACACGGCGTGGGCACAAGGGGGAATCGCGGTGGCAATGGATGCTGGCGATTCCCCCGCGCTGCACGCGGCCGATACCATCGCGGCCTCCGATGGACTCGCCGACCCGGAAGCCGTCGCAGTCCTCACAAGTGAAGGCCCTGCGCGTGTACGTGAGTTGCTCGAGCTCGGCGCCGAGTTCGATCGCGCCCCCGACGGCACGCTGCGCTTCGGGCTCGAAGCCGCGCACTCCAGGGCCCGGATCATCCACGCCGAAGGCGATCAGACCGGCGCCGCGCTCGTCGCCGCATTGAGTCGAGTCGTCCGCCACGATCCGCATATCGAATTGCGGGAACAGACGCGGGTACGCCGGCTGGTCGTCCGGGAGGGCCGCGTCATCGGTGCGGTGCTGCTGGCCGACGACGGCGAGCCCACTGCCGTGACGACGCCGGCCGTGGTGCTGGCTACAGGCGGGGTCGGGCAGCTGTACGAGGTAACGACCAACCCGCCGGTTGCCACCGGCGACGGCTGGTCCCTTGCCCACGCCGCGGGAGCAACACTGCAACACATCGAGTTCCTGCAGTTTCATCCGACCGCGCTGCACGTGCCCGGCGTCAATCCGGCGCCGCTGCTGACCGAGGCACTGCGTGGGGCAGGGGCCTGGCTGGTGGATGGTGCCGGGCGTCGCTTCGCCTTCGATGCGGACCCTCGCGGCGAACTCGCACCGCGCGACATCGTGGCGCGCGCAGTGGCCGGACGTGCGCTGCGCGGCGATGCCTTCCTCGATGCCCGGCACATCGCGCACGTGGCCGAGCGCTTCCCGGGTGTGGCCGCGATCGTTGCGCTGCACGGATTCACCCTCGCCAGTGACCTGCTGCCGATTGCGCCTGCAATGCATTACGCGATGGGCGGCATCCACACCGACCTCGACGGGCAGAGCAGTGTCCCAGGGCTCTGGGCCGCCGGCGAGTGTGCCCAGACCGGCGTCCACGGCGCCAACCGACTGGCCTCGAACTCGCTCCTCGAAGGACTGGTGTTCGCCGACCGCGCCGGCCGGCAAGTTGCCGAATCGCTGGCAAGCGAACATCGTGCACCGGTCGGCTTCTCCCCCGCACCGGATGATGCCGACCGCGGCATCGATCGCGGCAGCGAGGCGCTGAACGCCGTCACGCAGATGCGAGTGGTGATGACGCGGGACGTCGGGTTGCTCCGCACCGAGCCGGGATTGGCGGAGGCCGAACTGGCGCTGGCTGACTTGCTGGCTGCCGCGCCGGAAGGCGCGTGGCACACGGCCGAGATGCTGCGGCTCGCAGCACTCATTGCCCGGACGGCCCGTGGGCGACGGGAGTCGCGCGGTGGTCATCGCCGAACTGATTTTCCGAATCCTCGACTGGAGACACCATCGTGAGGCTGCAACTTCCGGTCATCGAGCCGTCACCCCACAGTGCCGCAGAAGTCGCCGCGCTGCAGGCGGAGATTCGGTTGCTTGCGAGCCAGCAGAATGCGGTGATCCTCGCCCATAATTATCAGCGACCCGAAGTCCAGGATGTCGCCGATTTCGTGGGTGATTCGCTGGGACTCTCCCGCAAGGCAGCGAGTGCGACGTCCGAGACCATCGTCTTCTGCGGCGTCCACTTCATGGCCGAAACGGCGAAGATCCTGGCGCCGGCGAGACGAGTGCTGCTCCCCGATCTCGCCGCGGGCTGCTCGCTGGCCGATACGATCACCGCCGACGAGGTGCGCGGCTGGCGCACGCAGTTTCCCGGCTACGTGGCGGTAGGATACGTGAACACCACCGCTGCGGTGAAGGCGGAGCTCGACTACTGCTGTACCAGCGGCAACGTGCTGGACGTGATCGACGCGATCCCCGCGGACCGCGGCATCCTCTTCCTCCCCGATATGTTTCTGGGAGCCCACGTGCGCCGGATGCGCCCCGAGCGTACGGTCGAGGTCTGGATGGGGGAATGCCACGTTCACGCCGGGATTGACGTCGACACCCTGCAGGCCGCACGCGACGCCCACCCCGGGGCGGAGGTCTTGGTCCATCCCGAATGCGGCTGCGCCTCGCGCCTGCTCTACCGAATGGCCGATGGGGATCTCGCGGCCGCGGGGATCCACATCGCCTCGACCGAGGGGATGATCAGGCTGACTCGCGTTCTCGACGCCGACACGTTCATTGTGGCGACGGAGACCGGCATCATCCACCGGATGCAGCAGGCGGCGCCCACCAAGCACTTCGTCGCGGCCGACGCGCGGGCCGAATGCGCCTATATGAAAACCATCACCCTGCCCGCGGTCCGGGATGCACTCGCCTTGGGGCAGTTCGAGATCGATGTCCCCGAAACCATCCGGGTACGGGCGCGCGGCGCGATCGACCGTATGGTGGCCCTGGGTGCCTGAGTGCTGAGCGCCGATAGCATCGCCGCCGACGCGCTGCGCGTCGCTCGGGTGACCCTCGCCGAAGATGGCGATCGCGACATCAGCTCCGAAGTGTGCGTCGGTGCCGAGCAGCGTGGCCGGGCGAGGATCGAGGCACGTGAGGGGTGCCTGCTGGCGGGCCGTGGCTACGCCGATGCGGTCGTGAATATGTGCGGGCTTCCGCCGGTGAACTGGAGCGTGGCCGACGGCGAGCGTGTCGGCGCCGGTGCAGTCCTCGTAGTGATGACCGGCTCGCTGCGAGGCCTGCTCCGCGCCGAGCGCTCGGTGCTGAACTTGCTGCAGCGCGCCGCCGGGATCGCGACGATGACCCGCGCCTTTGTCGATGCGGTCGCCGGAACACCCTGCCGGGTGCTCCACACGCGGAAGACCACCCCGGGGCTCCGGCTCTTCGAGGTCCACGCCGTGCTCCTCGGTGGTGGCCACCTCCATCGACTCGACCTCGCCAGCACGCTGATGGTCAAGGACAACCACTGGCAGGCACTGGCCACCAGCGGGCGCACCCTGGAAGCCGCCCTCGATGAGGCACGCTCCCGCGGCGTCCTCTCGCTGCAGGTGGAAGTGGAGTCATTGGCGCAGCTGGAGCTTGCCTGCGCTGCCGGGGCGACCCGGCTGCTGATCGACAACCAGACGCCGGCCGCCGTGCGCGAGTGGGCCGATCGGGCCCGCACCCTCGCCCCGAACATCGAAATCGAGGCGACCGGGGGGATCACCCTGGCGACGGTGGCGGCATACGCCGGGGCGGGAGTCGATTTTGTGAGCACCGGGGCGCTGACCCATTCAGTCCGTAGCGTGGATCTCGGACTCGAAGTGGGCTGACGGATGATGGATGATGGATGATGGATGGGCTGTCCATCCTGAGAGTAGCGGCCTGCGAGGCCGCGCAGCCCCCTCCCTCCTCCCTCAGCGCCTATATTTGACCCTCATTCAACTCCGGAGACCCGTTCGTGGGGCTCGTGCTTCCCGTCCGCCACCAGCCTTCGCTGCCCGCGACCCTTATTCGCCACGACACCCCGAGTGCCGAGGCGATTGAACTCGACGTCGTGATCGTCGGTGCCGGGCCGGCCGGGCTGGCCTGCGCGATCCAGTTGGCACGGATGGCTCCTGATCTCGCGATTGGCGTGCTCGAGAAGGCCGGTGCCCTCGGCGAGCATTCGCTCTCGGGGGCGGTGGTGAATCCGGGGGCGCTGCGCGCCCTCTTCCCGGAGCTGAAGGACGAGGATTTTCCGTTCCGGCAGCCGGTGCAGGGCGAGGCGGTGTACTACCTCACCGAATCGCGCGCGGTGCGGATCCCGACTCCGCCGACGATGAAGAACCACGGCAACTTCGTCGCGTCGCTCTCGGAGATCGTTCGCTGGCTGGGCGAGCAGGCCGAGTCGCTGGGGGTGAATCTCTTTCCCGGCTTCCCGGTGGAGTCGCTGCTGGTCGATGGCGAGCGGGTGATCGGTGTGCGCACGGTACCCGGTGGCCTCGACCGCGAGAGCCAACCGACCGACGTCTACCAGCCGCCGACCGACCTGACCGCCAGGGTCGTGGTGCTGGCCGAGGGCACCCGCGGACCGCTGGCCGAAGCGTGGCGCGCCTGGCAAGGCGTCACCAGCGAGAACCCGCAAATCTTTGCGCTCGGCGTGAAGGAAGTGTGGGAGGTGTCCAAGCCGCTCGATCGCGTGATCCACACGCTGGGGTGGCCGCTGCCGAGCGATGCCTTCGGCGGGTCGTGGTGCTATCCGATGGGGCCGAATCAGCTCTCGATCGGACTGGTTGTGGGGCTCGACTATCACGACACCTCGCTTGATGTGCACGAGTCATTGCAGCGGATGAAGTTGCACCCGCTCTTCAAGGAGCTCCTCACCGGCGGTACGCTGGCGGAGTGGGGCGCCAAGACGATTCCCGAGGGCGGCTACTATGCGCTGCCGAACCGGTTGAGCGGCCACGGCGTGGTGACCATCGGCGATACCGCCGGTTTCGTGGACGTGCCATCCCTCAAGGGGATCCACTACGCGATGGAATCGGGGATGCTCGCCGCCTCGGCGATTGCGAGCGCGCTGCAGGGCGACGGGGCAGCGAGCGCGGATCGGCTGGTCGGTTATGATCGCAGTGTGCGGGAGTCGCGGATTGTCCGCGATATGCGCAAGACGCGGAATATGCGGCTGGCGTTCAAGGACGGCTTCGTGACCGGCGGCATCAAGGCAGGGCTGATGACGCTGACCGGTGGCGGCTTCCCCGGTGGGCGGATCGCGATGGGGAAGGACGCCGAGGCGCCGCGGGAGATCCATCGGGCGACGCCGTTCGTACCCGACAATGTGCTCACCTTCAGCAAGGTCGACGCCGTCTTCAAGTCGGGCAACGCCACCCGCGACGACCTCCCATCGCACCTGGTGGTGGGACGCGACATCCCGGGCGACGTCGCCGACTTCTATGCCCATCTCTGTCCGGCAGGCGTCTACGAACGGATCGGCGATGCACTGCGCGTGAATCCACCGAACTGCGTCGACTGCAAGGCGACCGACGTGCTGGGCCCCCGCTGGACTCCCCGCGAGGGCGGCAGTGGCCCCAAGTACCGGTTGATGTGAACCTGCCACCTCGCATTTCCCGGCCGGTCCGGCTCTGGCGCTGGCTGACGTCGGTTCCGGACGAAGCGCTGGCCGATGCCGCCCGCGACGGCGAGCTGGTCGTCGCGCGGGTGCGCACCTGGCTCACGCTGCTGATCACGCTGAGCCCGCTGATCTCCCTGGCGCTCGAACCGACCAACAGCCAGCACTATATCGGCCTGGCCGTCGCCCTCTCCGCCGTGTTGATGGCGGTGCTGATGGAGCGGGCACTCCAGTCCGGCGGCTACAAAAGCGAGATCTCCTTCGTCTCGGCGGTGCTCGACGTTTCGTTGGTGTCATTTGGCCTCTTCGCGTTCTGGCTGATCGGTGCCCCGCTGGTCACGACCAACTCGCGGGTGGTTTTCGAGGTCTATTTCATCGCCATCGGCGCCTCCGCGCTGCGTTATGACACCCGGGTCACGGTGGTCGCAGGGATCGCCGCGGTGATCGAGTACGGGCTGCTCTCCGAATTGACCTGGTATATGCACAGCCCGGAGGAGATGAATCGGGGGGTTCGCGAATACGGCGTCTTCAGCGCCACGACGCAGCTCTCCCGCCTGATCATGCTGGTGGCGATGACGGCGGTGGCACTGGCGATCGTGGCGAGGTCGCAGCGGCTGCGGCTCCAGAGCACCAGTGATCGGCTGACCGGACTCTTCAACCGACCCTATGTCGAAGACTTCCTCTCGAACGAGGTCCTTCGCACCGCGCGTTCCCGGAGCACGCTGGTCGTCGCGATGCTCGACGTCGACCACTTCAAGAACTTCAACGACACCCACGGCCACGCCGCCGGTGATATGGCGCTGCGGGAACTCGCCAACGTCCTCAAGTCGGCGTTGCGCCGCAGCGACGTCGTGGCCCGATATGGCGGCGAGGAGATCCTCGTGGTGTTGCCGTCCACGGACATCGCGCAGGGGATGGAGAAGCTCGATGAGATGCGCGTGACGATCGGGCTGACGGATATCGCGCTCCCGCGAGGCGGGACGGCGCGGATTACCGTGTCGATCGGCGTGGCCGGGTATGGCACCGACGGCCGGGAAGTCGACGCCCTGCTCGACGTGGCCGACCGGCGGCTCTATCAGGCGAAGGATGCCGGCCGGAACCGGGTGGTGGGGCCCGTCGTCTCAGCCGAGCAGGCCTGAACTCACCGCCAGCTCGGCGTTCTGTATCGCGGCGCCAGCCGCCCCCCGCACCAGGTTGTGACCGAGCGCCACCAGCCGCAGGTGGTGCAGCGGACAGCGGCGCACCCGCCCCACGGTCACCGTCATTCCGTTGCCCCGATCGAGATCGAGCCGCGACTGCGGTCGGTCGGGCCGTCGTTCCACTTCGATCGGCAGCACCGGCGAACTGGGCAATGCGGCGACAGTGGCATCTCCCCGAAACTCCTCCAGCACCGCGATCGCTTCGTCGATCGTGGGGATCCGCTCGAATCCCAGGGATGCGCTCACCATATGTCCGTCGACCACCGGGACACGATGCACCATCGCCGTGATGTTGATCGCCGCGGGATGAATCTCGTCGGCGTGGAGGCGACCGAGGATCTTGGCGGTCTCCGCCTCGATCTTCTCTTCCTCGCCGCCGATGTACGGGATCACGTTGCCGAGCAGGTCCAGCGAGGGCACGCCGGGATATCCCGCGCCGCTGGCAGCCTGCAGGGTGGCGACCGCCGCCACGCGCAGCATGAAGGCGTGATGCAGTGGCGCAATCGCCGTGACGAGTGCTGCCGTGGAGCAATTGGGATTGACGATGATCGCTCCCGACCAGCCGCGCTCGCGGCGCTGCCGGGGAATCAGGCCGATGTGCGCCGCATTGACCTCGGGGATCAGCAGCGGCACATCGGGATCCATCCGGAACGCCGAGGCGTTGCTCACCACGATCACGCCGGCCCGGGCGAAGGCTGGCTCCACATCCCTTGCGATCGAGGCGTCGAGGGCGGAGAAGGCGAGCTTGGCACCGTGCCCGGGCTCGCAGGCGGTGAGCCGGATATCGGCGACCTGCGCGGGCATCGGCGTAATCTCACGCCAGCGGACTTCATCGCCGTAGCGCTTGCCGATCCGTTCGGCCGAGGCAGCGAGCTGGACGATCTCGAACCAGGGATGGTCGGCGAGGAGGCGGATGAACTTCTGGCCGACGGTGCCGGTGGCACCCAGGATGGCGACGGGGATCCGCGAAGTCATACCGGGATAGTAACGCCGCTCGCCACCGCCCGCTCCCCCGCCTCGACATCCACCCGCAGCAGCAGCACGAAGCCGATGATGAAGAAGATGATCAAGGCGAACACCCCGTTGCGGCTCGACCCGGTGAGCGCCACCGAGAGGGTGAAAGTCAGCGGCCCGAAGATCCCGGCGAACTTCTCGAACACGGAGTAGAGCCCGAAGAATTCGCCGCTGCGGGCCACCGGGATCATCCGCGCGAAGAGCGAGCGCGACAGTGCCTGGGTGCCGCCTTGCACCAGCCCGACCAATCCTGCCAGCACGAGAAAGTCACGGCCGTTCTGCATATTACGGCCGACCACCGCGATCACGGCGTAGGTCGCGACACCCAGCAGTGTCGCCCGCTTGGCGCCGATTTTCCCGGCGAGCCAGCCGAACGCAAAGGCGCACGGCACCCCGACGAACTGTACCATCACAATCGCGGTGATCAGCGTCGACTCGGCGATGCCGATCTCGGAGCCGACCGTGGCGGCGAGCTTGATGATGGTCTGGATGCCGTCGTTGTAGACCAGAAAGGCGACGAGCATCAGCAGTGCCTGCGGATACATCCGGAGCCCGCGCAATGTGGTCATCAGCCGCCGTACCACCGCGGCCGGCGTGATCGGTGTCTTCGGGCCTGGCACCGCCGCCGGCTCGGAGACACCCCTGAAGAGTGGAATCGAGAAGAGTGCCCACCACACGGCGGTGGCGACGAAGGCGAGCCGGGTGAGCACCCCCTTGTCGCTGATGCCGAGCGGGATGATCCCCTGGATAGCGGCGAGCTGCAGCACCAGCAGGATGCCGCCGCCGATGTAGCCGAGGGCGTAGCCGGCGGTGGAGACGCGATCGATCTCGTCGGGGCGCGCGACGTGGGTGAGCAGCGCCTCGTAGAAGACGAAGCTGCCGGTCGCGCCCACCACCGCCCCGCCATAGAGCAGCGAAGCGAGCAGGATGTCGCCGCGGGTTGCGAACCAGAGTCCGGCCGTCGAGGCGACGCCGAGGGCGAGGAACGCGGCGAGCATCGGTTTTTTGGAGGCGCGTTCGTCGGCGATGGTGCCGAGAATCGGCGAGAGAAGCGCAATGACCACCATCGCGGCGGAGTTCACCAGGCCGAGTAGCGCGGTGGCGTGTGCCGGCGCGAGGTCGGCGGCGATCACCTTCGGGAAGTAGATCGGGAAGAGCGCGGTGGTGATCGCGACCTGGAACGCGGAGATACCCCAGTCGTACGAGGCCCACGCCCGCAGCTCGCGCCGGTGCAGTCCGAGGCGTGCGAGGACGGCCACGGCTCAGGCCGCCGGGGCGTGGTGGCGCGCGTGGCGCATCGAGAGCAACACCGCACCGGTCAGCAGAGCCACAATGACCCCCAGCGACAGCAGGATCGGGATGTGGAACCATCCCGAGAGCACCATCTTGAGACCGACGAAGACCAAAATCAGCGCTACGCCCGGCTTGAGGTAGATGAAGGAATCGATCGCGTGCGCCAGCAGGAAGTAGAGCGCCCGCAACCCCAGAATGGCGAAAATATTGGATGAGTAGACGATGAACGGATCCCGGGTGATCGCGAAGATTGCCGGAATCGAATCTATCGCGAAGATCAGATCCGTCCACTCGATCACCAGCAGGACCAGCAGCAGGGGCGTGGCAAACCAGCCGCGCCGGGTGCGGATCAGGAACTTGTCGCCGTGGTACCCCGCGGAAACCGGCAGAAACTTCCGGGCGACCCGGACGATCGGATTCCGCTCGAGGTCCATAGTGTCTGCGGCGTCGGCGCGGTACATCCGGATGCCGGTGATGACCAGGACGGCGCCGAAGAGATAGCTGATCCAGGCGAAGCGCTGCAGTAGCAGTGCCCCGAGTCCGATCATCACGGCTCGCATCACGATGGCGCCGAGGATGCCCCACTTGAGCACCTTGGGTTGGAGCTTGGCGGGCACATCGAAGTACTGGAAGACCAGGATGAAGACGAAGAGGTTGTCGACCGAGAGTGACAGCTCGATCAGGTAGCCGGTCAGGAACTCGAGGCCGTGGGCGGAGCCTTCGCGCCACCAGAGAAAGGCGCAGAACAGCATCGCCAGCGCCACGAGGGAGCCGCTCCAGCGAGCGGCTTCCCCGGGGCTGAGGACGTGGGACTTGCGATTGAGGATGCCGAGGTCGAGCACCAGCAGGACGACAATGACGCCGGTGAAGCCGAGCCAGACCGCCGTCGGATGGGCGCTGCCGAGCATTTCAGCGCCTCGCGTCCATCGCGAGGAGGGCGCGGACCCGTTCTTCGGTGGGCGGGTGGGTCGAGAACAACTTGGCCATCCCGCTGACGCCACCGAGCGGGTTCACCTGCGCCAGCGGGGCGAGCGACGGCGACAGCTGCATCGGGATCTGGTGCGCGATGGCGTCGAGGCGCGTCAGTGCCTGCGCCAGCGGCTTGGCGCGTCCGGCGATCTCCGCACCGACGCGGTCGGCCTCGAACTCGCGCTGCCGCGAGATGGCAAGCTGCATGATGGTGGCGAGAATCGGCGACAGCACCAGCAGGATCATCCCGCCCCAGCCACCCCCTTCCTCGTCATCGCGGCGGCCACCAAACATCAGCAGGTACGGCACCACCGACAGCATCGACGCGATACCGGCGGCGACGGTACCGATCAGCATATCGTTGTTCTTGATGTGCGCCAGCTCGTGGGCGATGACGCCCTCGAGTTCGTCGGGGGGCAGCAGCTCCAGCGAGCCCTGGGTCACCGCCACGATGGCGTGGTTGGCGTTGCGGCCCGTGGCGAAGGCGTTGGGCTGCGGATTCGGCACGATGGCGACGCGCGGCATCGGCAGCCCCGCGCGGCTCCGCAACCGATCGATCATCGCGTAGAGCTCGGGCGCGTCGGCGGCAGTGACCAGCTTCGCGCCGTAGCCCTTGAGCACCATCTTGTCGGAGAACCAGTACGACACGAAAGTCAGGATCAGCCCGAGGCCACCACCGAGGATCAGGCCGGCGCCGCCGCCGAGCAGCTGCCCCACGACGAGGCAGAGCGAGAGCAGGCCGGCGAGCAGGACGAAGGTCTTCACGTTGTTCATCTGTAGTTCCTCCATAAAGCACCGAAGGCGAGACTTCGTCGCCCCCGGAGATCCGGGTTGCAACGAAGGTCTCGCCTGAAAAGCCCTTTGGGCTCCTCGATGGCACCGTGCACGCGAGAGGCGTACAGTGTTGACGATGCCGCCGGCCGCGTTAGGTGCTGCGGCTTGGCTACTCCCCTTCTTGACGGACAAAGATAGCCGCACGGGACGAGAAGGGAGGAGGGAGAGAGGAGGGAGAAGGGAGAAGGGAAGGGGGAGAGGAACGGGCGCCGGGGCGCTACGGCTTTGGCGCGTGGCCGAGTCTCGACCAGTCGACGTCGGTCGGGACGCCAGACCAGAGCTTCACGGGGCCGATCAGGAGCCGGGAGAGGACGGTCTGGCCGCCGAGCACGATCGCCACGTTGTCGCGGGCGGGGGCTCCGCTCAGCCCGCGTGTGACAGGGGTCCCATTGATCGCCACGCCGCAGGTGCCGTCGGGAAAGAGCTGCATCCGGAGTCGAAAACGGCGGCCAGTCGCCAGGCTGGTGTCGACCGTAATGGCACCCTCGGGGCCCGTCATCCGGTGGGTATTCGCCCATCCCTCCCCACTGGGATACCGGACGGTACAGCCGGGTCCGGAGGGTCCGGAGGGGGTCTGCACCTCGGGGTTGAGCAGCGAGAGTTGCAGGAACTGCCACTTCGATTGGGTGATCGGTGTGCTCAGTTCCAGGTCCAGGGCCAGGCCCCGCTTCACGGCGAAGCGCTCTTTCGAGTAGACGCCACTGGTATACTCGCCGTCACCACCGACCAGGAACGCCGCGCTCTGATCGGGTGCGGTCGTGACGTGCGCTGGCGGATCCCCCCAGTGCAGCCATCCCGGCATTGCCGGGTCCCGCCAGCGCTCCTCGAACCCGGGTTCGAAACGAGCCGGCGTCAACGTGAGCCGTACCGAGTCCGACCGCCAACCACCGACCGTGGCCGTGAACACGACGTTGCCAGTGCCTCGGGGGTGAATCATTCCGGCGCTGTCCACGGACGCGATGGTCACGTCCGATGAACGCCACTCGATCACCGCCTGGGCGATCTCGACCGCCCTCCCCGACTCGTCGGTGGCGGCAAGAGTGAGCTGGTAGGGAGCGGCGGAATAGACAGTGTCACCCTGATGACGCACGGCGATCCGGTCGATCCCGGGGCGACTCCACGCGCCGCGCCAGTAGGGCGCCCACGCGGCGCGGCCGAGTCTCGTGACATCGATGGTTTCTGTCGCCTGGGCACCGGTGAGGGACGTGACCATCAATCGGGTGGTCGTGCCAGTCGTGGTGGTCGCGTACTGGACCCAGCTTGCCCAGGTTCCATCGGGGGAAAGCGATGGACCACAGTCTGCCTGTTGTCGCAGGGTCCGCGTGGTACCGGCGTCAAGATCCATCAGCATCCACGCGCAGCTCTTCTCCAATCCGGTCGTGACCAGAACGGTGTGCCTGTCAGTCCACCCGGCGAGTGCACGGAGCGGTGCATTCGGCACTAGCTGGCAGCTGCCGAGCCTCCCGTCGACGCTCCGCCAGCAGAGTGAATCGGGGCCGATCTTTGCGGGTTTCCGGACGAAGGCGATCCGGGTGCCACCCGGCGACCATTTCGGAAACTGATCGCCATCCGGGGTCGCCGTCAGTCGCCGGACCGTTCCGGTGGCGATCTCGACGATTCCCAGGTTGAACGTCCCTGCGTCCGGCTGCGCCCATCGCATCGTCGAGAATACGGCAAAGCGTCCATCGGGTGACCAGCTCGGATAGACATCGTCTCCCCGGGCAGGTGCTACCACCCGCGCACCGCCTTCGCCGACAAGCACCAGCTCCGAGGCGCCTCCGTCACGCGGATCGACGCGCGCGTACAGCCATCGAGTCCCGGATGGATCCACCTGCGGACTCGACGCCATCGAATCCATCGGCGACGACGTCCAGCGGGCACGGGCGGACGGCACCATCGGACCGGCGCTTCCGCGACCAACGTCGCCCCAGTGATCGTGTCGCAGCGCGAGCTGCACCTCCCCCACGCCGCGGTGCTGCATGCTTGCCAGGACGCCGATGACCGCATCCGGCTGTGCTGGGCTGGTGAGCAGCCACGATCCAGCGAGCATTGTCGCCGCCCCCGCGATCGTCCAGATCGGGGCCAGTCGGCGCGCGGACCACGGTCTGCGCCGCAGCTCGATGGGGAGGTCGCGTGCCAGCTGCTTGAATACGGTAGGGGAGACCTCGGCCGGGAAGACCTCACCGAGCAGCAGCTGCGTGGACGCCAGCGACCCTCCAAGTCGGCGCTGCCGTACCCACTTCAGCGCCACCTGTTGCATCAGTGACTGCTCGCCCGACTCGAGGCCGTGCGTCGCCGCCTGCCGCAACACGATCGGGTGGTCACCGCGCTGCAGCGAAAGGAATCCCGCGTCGCGGTGAGCCGCTCGCAGTGCGTCCTCCGCTGCGGCTTGCTCGATCGCCTCGCCGATGGCATCGTGCCCGATTTTCCACCCCCGACCGCTCGAGGTGAGGAAGCCGAGTCGTTCGAGTTCCACCAGCGTGCCCCCGTGCGATTCGGCGTCCACCGTGTGCCAGTCGTCGTGGGTGATCTCGGATTCGAGCAGCCAGGTGACGAGCAGCAGGTGCCGCTGGTGCAGCGTCAACGTTGATGCCCGCTCACGAAGCAGTTGCCCGGGGTGGAGGATGCCCTCGAATTCGCCGAGTCTTGCGAAGCTCCAGTGACGATCATTCAGGGCGATCAACCCCCGACCGAGGCCGAGCCGGAGCGCTTCGACCACCAGCAACGGCACCCCTTCGGCGGCAGCGCAAAGTGCGTCGGCAAGGGTGGCGGTGGCGGCGGCGTCACCGCTCGTCCCGAGGCTCTGCAGCAGCGCGAGCACATCGTCGCGCTGCCAGCGGGCAAGTTCGATCCGTTCGCGTGTGAGTGCGGTGGTGATTTCGCTCCCACCGGGACGCGATGCGGTGATCACGAGAATCGGGCGGCTGTCGAGCCTTTCGATGGCGGCCTCGAGC
>JANLPG010000112.1:0-11448 GCA_031367105.1 Gemmatimonadota bacterium
GGCGCGAAAATGAACCAAGACTTTTCCATAGCCCCGGAAGCCAGCCGGCAGGTGTATCTGGTGAAGGTCGGCGCGACTCGATATTGGGCGGAAGATCCCGCCCTGACAGATGGAGAGTGGGGTGTTGGATTCGTAATGGACAGCACGATGTCCACAATCCTGAGCCGCGCCGCGCGGTAGCGGTTGCTGCGGTACTGTTTCTGCGAGAATGCCTCGGCCCATGGCCGGGGCATTCTTACTTACAACCCGTACCCCGCCGTGACGCACACCGACTTCATGGGGCATGCCGACACGCCGGCGATGACATGGAACCCCGGCTTCGGCAGTCCGAGGAACCATTTGCCGGTGATCTCGGTGAGTGGCTTGCGCTCGGCTCTCTCCTTCGGCACCTCTTGCCCCCGGTGTGCCGATTGTGTGCCAGTTGACTCTGATTTCCTGCTGCCAGACGGGCCGTCCCCGAGTCAAGAAGCCGGGCGCCTGGTTGAATTCACTGGATTTGCGAGCAGGAAGTCGGCTGGCGAGGGCCCAGCGACACAACTCCGGAGCAAGAGGTCGCGCGTTCGAATCGCGCCGGGCCCATCGAGAGAAGGTGAAGCCCCGCAACGGGTTCGCTCGGTGCGGGGATTCTCATTTTCCAGTGAATTCGCGAGAAGTGCAGAATGGTCCCGGAACCGTCGTCCTCTGGCGGATTCCGGCTCCTGCGTGGCATACTCCAATCCGCTCAAGGAATGGAGCCTCCGGCAATCCCGGCGCGGATCAGTCCCTCGGGGGCCCCGTTCCCCGGCCCCGGACCCACTCCGCGCTGGTAGCCCGGCCCCGTTTGGGGGTATCCTTCCTGCTCTGCCCCCACAATCGAAGAGACCATCCCGTGCGCATCAGTGATATGAACTGGATGCAGGTCGACGACTATCTCAAGTACGACGACCGTGCCGTCCTGCCGCTCGGCAGTACCGAACAGCACAGCTACCTCCGCCTCACCGTGGATTGCATCCTCCCCGAGCGCGTCGCCGCCGAGGCCGCGGCACCCCTCGGTATCCCGGTCTTTCCGGTCCTCGGCTACGGCGTGACGCCCTATTTCCGGGAGTATCCGGGCTCGATTTCGCTCCGGGTCCAGACCCATCTTGCGGTGGTGCGTGACATCCTGGATTCGATGGCGCACAGCGGATTCCGTCGCATCCTGATCTGCAACGGACACGGCGGCAACGGTGCGGTGCAGCAGTTCGCCACGGAGTGGACCGCCGACAACCCGGGCTGCCGCGTCATCTTCCATAACTGGTGGAGTGCGCCCAGCACCTGGGCCAAGGTGCAGGAGCTCGATCCGGTCGCCTCGCACGGATCGTGGATGGAAAACTTCCCCTGGACCCGACTGCCAGACGTCGAGATGCCGACGGTGACCAAGGGGCCGGTGCCGCCGATGGACCGGATCCGCGCGCTCGACCCAATGGCACTCCGGAGCTTCCTCGGCGACGGCAACTTTGGCGGCCTCTATCAGCGCCCCGACAGCGAGCTCCTCGCGCTCTGGCAGGTCGCCGTCGACGAGACCCGGGCCCTTCTTGAGGGCGGCTGGGGCGGTCACTCGTGATGGCGGCACCTCCCACACGAGCGCTTTTCTGGGGAGCCGGCGCCATCGGCGGCACGATGGCCGCGTATCTCGCGCGCGCCGGACACGATGTCACGGCCGTGGACAGTGTGGCCGAGCACGTCGATGCCATCAACGCCGCAGGGCTCACCATCACCGGCCCGATCGCCACCTTTACCGCCCGGATGCCGGCATTTACCCCCGACACCCTGCGCGGCGAATGGCAGACCATCGTGCTCGCCACCAAGGCGCACCACACCGAAGCGGCGACCCAGGCACTGCTGCCACATCTTGCTCCGGGCGGCTGCGTGGTGTCGGTGCAGAACGGGCTCAACGAACTCGCCATCAGCAACGTGGTGGGCGAGGCCAGGACCGTGGGCGCATTCGTCAATTTCGGCGCCGACTATATCGAACCCGGTGTCCTCCTCTATGGCGGCCGAGGCACCGTGATGATCGGTGAGGCCTTTGGTGAGGCAGCTACCCGCGTCTCGCCGCGCGTGCTCGGACTCCGTGATGCGTGGCGCGAGTTCGACGAACGCGCCACGGCGACCCCGAACATTTGGGGCTACCTCTGGGGAAAGGAGGCCTATGGTGCGATGCTCTTCGCGACCGCACTCACCAACGAGTCGATCGCCGATGCCCTCGCCATGCCGCGCTATCGCCCGCTCTACATTGCACTCGCACGGGAGATCCTCGCGGTGGCCGCAGCGCGCGGCGTGACGCCGGAGGCTTTCGACGGCTTCGATCCGGCGGCCTACCTCCCCACCGCCGGGGCAGGGGCTGCCGTGGCATCGCTCGATCATCTGGTCGCGCACAATCGCAAGTCGGCCAAGACCCACAGCGGTATCTGGCGCGACCTCGCGGTACGGAAGCGGCCGACGGAGGTCGATGCGCAGCTCGGCATCGTGGTGACACTCGGCGCCGAGGCCGGGGTGGCGACGCCGCTCACCGCGAAGGTGGTGGAGCTGATCCACGACATCGAAGCGGAGCGTCGGCCGCTCTCGCTCGACACCCTCGACACGCTCGCGAACACGCTCCCCTCGTGAACGTGGCATTTCAGGGGAAGCGTGTCCTGGTTACCGGCGCCGCACACGGTTTCGGACGGGCGATTGCGCTCGCGTTCGCCGAGCGCGGCGCGACCGTGCATGCCGGTGACGTGGTCGATGACGAACTGCAGGAGACGGTACGGCTCTGCCGTGAGGCCGGAGGTCGCTGCACCGCGGCGCTCCTCGATGTGCGCGACAAGGGCGCGGTGGAGGAGTTCGTCGCGAGAGTGGCGTCGGCGACTGGCGCCGTCGACATCCTCGTGAACAACGCCGGCGGTGTACTGGGCCAGGTGGGGCGCCCCCTCGAGGAGGTCAGCGCGGCAGCGTGGCAGGAGATATTTGACGTGAACGTGAGCGGCGCCTTCTACTGCTCGCAGGCGGTGGCCCCAGGAATGAAGGCCGCCCACGCCGGGCGGATCATCAACATTTCGAGTGGCGCCGGCCTCGGCATTTCGCTCACCGGCATCCAGGCCTATGCCGCGGCGAAGGCGGCGCAGATCGGCCTCACCCGGCAGCTGGCCCACGAACTCGGGCCCTACGGCATCACCGTCAACAACATCGCCCCGGGCTTCGTCCGTTCCAACGCCACCACCGAGGCGCAGTGGCAATCGTATGGCGAAGCGGGGCAGCAGGCCCTCCTCGATCGGATCGCGCTCAAGACCCTCGGCACCGTAGATGACATCGCCTGGGGCGTGCTCTTCTTCGCCTCGGAGTATGCCGGGTGGATCACCGGGCAGGTCCTATCCATCGACGGCGGCAAGTAATGGCGCTCGACCCGGTACTCGCGCTGCTCACCTCGCGGCACGCGGCGATTCTCGACGAGTTGATCGAGTTTGCCTCGATCCCGAGCGTGAGCACCGATCCCGCACACAGTGCGGATGTGCATCGCGCCGCGGCGTTCGTTGCCTCGCGCCTCAGTGCGGCGGGGCCGCTCTCGGTGCGCACGTACGAATCGAACGGCAATCCGCTGGTCTATGCCGAATGGCTTGGAGCACCCGGCAAGCTGACGGTGCTGGTGTACGGACATTACGATGTCCAGCCGCCCGAGCCGCTGGAGAAGTGGACCTCCCCGCCGTTCGTGCCGACCCTGCGCGAGGGTCGCCTCTACGCCCGCGGCATTTCCGACGACAAGGGGCCGATGCTGATCCCGATCAAGGTCGCGGAGGCCTTTTTCGCCGCTGAAGAGCGCTTGCCAATCAACGTGAAGTTCCTGATTGAAGGGGAAGAGGAGATCGGCTCCCCCAACATCGAGCACTTCATCGCCGATCATCGCGATCTGCTCGCGGCCGATGTCGTCCTCTCGGCCGACGGGGCGATGTGGCGGATCAACGAGCCATCGCTCACGGTCGCGAATCGCGGAATGGCCGGCGTGGAGCTGACGCTGACGGCCGCAGGCAAGGATCTGCATTCGGGGCGGCACGGCGGCAGCGTCGCAAATCCGTTGCACGCGATGGCGCAGCTGATTGCCACGTTGCATCACGCCGATGGCAGCGTGGCCGTGGCAGGTTTCTACGACCGGGTGCAGGAACTGAGCGCAGCGGAACGCGCCGACATCGCGGCGTTGCCATTCGATGAGCCCGCGTATCTCGCGCAGGTCGGCGCGCCGGCAGCAGTTGGCGAGGCTGGCTACAGCACACTCGAACGCCAATGGACTCGCCCGACCCTTGAGCTCAACGGGATGTGGGGCGGCTACCAGGGGCCGGGATCGAAGACGGTGATTCCCTGCGAGGCGCACGCGAAGATCACCTGCCGGCTCGTTCCGGACCAGGATCCCCACGAGATCGTGGCACTGGTCACCAGACATCTCGAGGCCAACGTGCCGCCGGGAACCCGCCTCGTCGTCAGTCCGGGGAATCACGGTACTTCCGCAGCCCATATCGCCCCGGGGCATTTCGCCCTCAAGGCCGCCGGCGAGGCACTGCACGCGGTCTACGGTGTCGACCCGCTGATTGTCCGGATGGGCGGCACCGTACCGGTGGCCGAACTCTTCCAGCGACTGATGGGTCTCGAATGCGTCTACTTCTCCTTCTCCACAGCAGATGAAGACTACCACGCGCCCAACGAATACTTCCGGGTGCATCGGTTGCACGAAGGGCTCGAAGCGTGGGCCCGGTACTGGCACATCCTTGGCGAGGTGACGCGATGAGCGACGGTGAGAATTCGGCGACCTCCGCACTCGCCCAGGCCGAGGCACGAGTCGAGGCGCACAGCGCGACGCTGAAGAAGGAACTTGGCGTCCGCGACCTCGCGCTCACCCAGATCCTCTTCATCATCGGCCTCACCTGGATCGGCGTCGCCGGCACGCTGGGGCCTTCGCACGTGGTGATGTGGCTGCTGGCGATGGTCTTCTTCTATCTGCCCATGGCCGCAGTGGTGATCTACCTCAACCAGCTGATGCCGCTCGAGGGTGGCCTCTATCAGTGGGCCAAACTGGGCTTCAATCCCACGGTCGGCTTCCTGCTGGCGTGGAATCTCTGGCTCTATGTCATTGTGTACACCTCGGAGATCGGGCTCCAGTGCGCGACCTATCTGTCGTACGCGCTCGGGCCAGGCGCGGCGTGGATGACGTCGAGCAACTGGTTCGTGGCGCTCTCCTCTGCCGTCATTCTGACCCTGATGGCCGTGGCCGCAATCATCGGGCTCTCGGTCGGAAAATGGGTGCACAACACCGGCGGCATCTTCATGCTGATCATATTCGGCATCCTGATCCTGCTGCCCTTTCTCGGGCTCGCCACGGGCACGTTGCGGGAGTTCCACCCCTTCCGCACCACGCTGCCGAAGTGGTCGCTGCTGAATCTCAATCTGCTCGGGAAGATGGGCTTCGGTGCACTTGGCGGTTTCGAGTATGTGGCGATCCTCGCGGGTGAGACGCGAGCACCGGCGAAGTCGGTCCGGAAATCGGTGCTGATCGCCGCCCCGCTGATCGCGCTGATGTTCATTCTCGGCACCGCAACGGTGGTGGCCTATGTCCCGACCGAGCAGATCGACCTCATCGGCCCAATGCCCCAGGTGCTCCGTGCCGGGTTCGGCCCGTTCGGAATCGCCGGTCCGCTGGTGACGATCGCGATCCTGATGACGCTGGCAATGCGGGTGGCCCAGGTGAGTGTCAGCTTCACCGCAGTGACGCGCCTGCCGATGGTGGCCGGGTGGGACCGGCTGCTGCCGGCGTGGTTTTCGCGCCTGCACGAACGCCACCGGACGCCGATCAACTCGGTCATCCTGGTGGCGGTCTGTTCCTTCGCGCTCTCGCTCGTGAGCCTCATCGGTGTGGGGCGGGCCGAAGCGTTTCAGCTCTTGTTCAACGCCGGCGGCATCTTCTACGCGCTGGCGTATCTGGTGATGTTCGCGATCCCGATCATCGGGCTGCGGGGAGTGACACCCAGGCCGCCGCGCTGGTTGCAGGTGGCGTCCTGGTCGGGGCTGCTGATGACGTTGCTGTACGTCGTGCTGTCGGTCTTTCCGATCATCAAGGTGGCGAGTGTTGCCACCTTCGCATTCAAGGTCGGCAGCATGATTCTGGTGATGAATCTGGTTGGCGTCGGAATCTTGGTCGCCGCACGTCGGCGATCGACACGTTCTCCGCAGGGGGAGTAGCATGTCGCAATTCACGGGGTGGTTTCTCGGCTACCGCCGATCGCGCACGGCCGCACTGGTCCTGGTGGTGGGCACCAGCGGGTTCGCCGCACTGCAGCGGCCACCCAGGGCAGCGCTCGCGGGAGATTGGGATGTCTACATCGCGCTGAGTGCCACGCCGAAATTCGGCTTCGAGGGATGGCGCCGGATGGGGTTCGCTCACTTTGCCGGCACGGATTCCGGGAATGTCGGCTTCCTCCGGCGCCGCACCGGCCAACCGATGCTCACCGTCAGCAAGGTGTCAGTCGCGGGTGATTCGGTGGTGCTGACTCAGGATGATCGGCTGGTAATGCGCGCCGCCTGGCACGGCGACACGCTCGCCGGACTCCAGTACACCAACGGCACGGTCCAGGATCGTCGCTACCGGCTGGTGCGTCGGGCCACACCGGCCGTGGTCGAGACGACCTATCAGGTATGGAAGATGCCCGCTTCCGATTCGCAATACACCACCGTGGTTGACACCACCAAGCTGATGCCGACGCGCGATGGCGCCACACTCGAGACCTACATTGTGCGACCTGTGGGTCCCGGACCCTTCGGGGTCGTGATGCAGCGTTCGCCCTACCGCGCCAGCAACCCGGCCGCCGGTCGCTGGTGGGCGTCGCACGGCTACATCTACGTCGGGCAGCTGGTGCGGGGTCGCGGCAAGTCGAGCGGAGATGTCGCCGATTTCGGTGATTACAGCAGCGACATCAAGGATGGCTACGATGCGGTCGAGTGGGCCGCGAAGCTTCCGGGAGCCAACGGCAAGGTCGGGATGATCGGCCATTCCGATGAAGGGCGGCTGGTCTGGTTCGCCGCGGTGGCGGCGCCGCCGAGTCTCGCCGCGATTGCGCCCTCGGCCGCGACCAGCGATCCGTGGCGGATCGTGCCGTATTCGTCGATGGCGTTCGGTCCGATCAATGTCGACTGGACCTGCCTGATGAAGGATCGCAATATGGCTACCAACACGGCCGAGCTCGATATCGGCGAGGCGATCACGCATCTGCCATTGTCGAATCTTCCCGAGCGGCTGGGCTGCGGCCATTTGCCGTTGTGGGAACGGTGGATCTCCCACAACACGCTCGACGATTACTGGCGCCAGCACGCGGCCACCACCTTCATCGACAAGGTCAAGGCTCCGGCGCTGTCGCTGGCCGGCTGGCACGACGATGCCCGCGGCCCGCTCGATTACACCGATGCACTCCTGAAGGTGAAGAATCACCCGACCTGGCACTTGGTGATGGGTGTCCACGCGCACAAGGGTGTCGACTACGTGGCGGGAGATTTCGGACCGCAGGCGCGATACGAATACCGTGACCTCCAGCTCCGCTGGTTCGATCACTACCTGCTTGGCCGCGACAACGGCGTCGACAAGCTGCCACCGGTCGACATCTTCGTGCAGGGCGACAATACCTGGCGCCAGGAAACGGAATGGCCGCTCGCGCGCGCGAAGGCCACCAACTGGTACCTGTCGTCGGGCGGGAATGCCCGCACCAGCAACGGGAACGGTGTACTCGACACCGTGCCGCCCAAGGGCGCAGCCGCCGACAGCTACAGCTACGACCCGGGGAATCCCACGCCGTACCTGATCGACTCGCGCGAGCTGGAAGAGTCGCTCAACGAGGACTACACCGTCCTCAACGCCACCCGGCAGGATGCCCTGGTTTTCACCTCCGCGCCCCTCAAGCGGTCGATCGAGATCACCGGTGAAATGTCGGCGTCGCTCTGGGCGTCGAGCGATGCCAAGGACACCGACTGGGCGATCATGCTGCTCGATGTCTTTCCTGATGGGCACGCCGAGCGGGTGCAGGACGGCCTGACGCGGGCGCGGTTCCGGAAGGGGATGGACAAGGTGGTGCCGCTGGTGCCGGGAAGTGTGGAGCGCTACGACGTCGACCTCTGGTTCACCTCCAAGGTCTTCGCGCCGGGCCACAGGCTGCGGGTGAGCGTCACGTCGGCGCTCTTCCCCAAGTACGATCGCAACCTGAACACCGGCGGCAACAACGAGCGCGACTCGACCTTCGTGACGGCGCACCAGCGGATCCTGCACGATGCGGCCCATCCGTCGCACCTCATCTTGCCGGTGGTGCCACGGTAGTCGGCAACCACGAATAGCCGTGGGGCTTCGGCCCCCACCGAGGGTGCGGGAGTCCGCTCAACAACTCACCGCCTTTACCCACGTCCGGCTGATCGACAGCAACGGGTTGGCAGACGTCGCATTTCGGGAGATAGACTATGACCCAAGCTGGTCCTGGGCCAACGGCGCAAATATCGATGTCGAGAGTGTCGCGCTGCATGAAGCTGGACAGGGCCTCAGCCAGGGGCATTTCGGCAACATGCTGCTCCGCAATGGCTCAGTGTGGGTGTCGCCGCGCGCCGTGATGACCTCGTACTACGACTCGCCGCTTACGACGCTCCTGGGCACGGACAAGGGCGGCCACTGTTCCATCTGGGCGAGCTGGCCGAAGAACTGATCGGAGAGCATCCGTTGAGCGGTGAGGCCCCAGGCCGGTCGCCCGGGGCCATGCGGCGTCCGTCACCGCCGTCAGGGGCTAGCCCAGACCCTCGCTGCAATCGCGGTTGCGTCTGAATCCGGCTGGCAGCCACGCACGCGACGCTATAGGCAGGATCACGCCCGTCCCAGAAGTGCAACCAGCAGTGCAGCGCCCACGAGCGCGTGCCAGTGCCCACAAGCGGCAAACCACCTGCAACGCGCTTACTGGCGCTGGTGGGCGCTCGTTAGTAATGCTCCGGAGCAAGAGGTCGCGCGTGGAGCTGCGCCCGCTTCGCGGGCTCGCTCGCCTTCGGCCCGAATCGCGCCGGGCCCATGGAATAAAGTGAAGCCCCGCAACGAGTTAGCTCGGTGCGGGGTATCGTGTCTTGCGGCACTTTTCGAAGAAGTGCAGAATACCAAATGCCGAGTCAGGCGAATCGCCGCTCCCCTACTACCCCTCCGACGCATCATCAGCATATTCCGGGGGTCCCCATCCTCAGCATTCTCGGCATCACCGTGCACGGCCATCTCCCAGACAAGCGGAGCACGATCTGATTCCTGACGCGATGCTGCGCATCACAACCGCATTGTCAGACCGCTACCGGATCGAGCGGGAGCTGGGCCAGGGCGGCACGGCCACGGTCTACCTCGCCGAGGATCTCAAGCACCACCGCCAGGTGGCGATCAAGGTGCTCCGCCCCGAGCTCGCCGCCGTGCTCGGCCCCGAGCGGTTTCTCAAGGAGATCGAGACCACCGCCAACCTGCAGCACCCGCACATCCTGCCGCTGTTTGACAGCGGGGCCGCGGGGCCGCCGAGCACCGTCTCTTTCTCGTCAGCCGGAACCAGTGGTACGACTCGGCCACGCTCTGGCAGCTGCTCGGCTGGGCCCCATCATCAACCTTCATCGAGCGATTGCCCGCGGCACGGCAGTGGTACCAGCGGTTCATGAATCAGGAGGCCGCCTGAACCCGGTCATTCGCCGAACCGCGAGCGCGGTCTCGCTGGCACTCAACCCATCGGTCCTCACCGGCGGCTTTTTCGCCGTGCTCGCCAGCGCATTCGCCCAACCCGGCCGGCGCCTCGGGTTCGCCATCGCCGGCGTGATCTTCGCAACTCTGCTGCCGGTCGGCTCACTGTTTGTCCTCCATGCCCGCGGATGGTTGAGCGACATCGAGATGCGGGTTCGGGCGGAACGCAGCTTGGTCTTTCTGGTCTGTTTCGCGAGCTATCTTGCCGGCACCTTCGTGCTGGTGCTGATGCGCGCACCTTGGCCGATGTGGGGCATGATGGCCCTCCACCTTCCCTTGACCGCGGTGCTTGCACTCATGACCCGGGCGTCGAAGGTGAGCATCCACGCAATGGTCATCGCCGGTCTCGGTGCGGCCAGCGTGGTGTTCTTCGGGCCCCGTGCGCTACCCGCGCTCATCCTGCTTCCGATTGCGGCCTGGGCCCGTTGGGCTGCAGGAGCGCACACGGTGGCGGAGTTGGCCACTGGTGCGATGGTGGGGACCGTGCTCACTGGGGGCGGAGCAATGATCCTCTCGAGCCTGCTCGCCGCATGATCCTCTCGGCGCATCGGGCCAGCACCACGGAACGATTCCTCGCCGTCTATGGCATCGGCTTCGGGGTGCTTCTCACTCTCCTTGGCCCGCTTGGCCCAGGGCTCTTGGTCGTCGGAGCGAACCTGCTGGTGGCCGCCGTGGTGCTCACGTTTCTGCCAAGGCTCCGTGCCGCGAGGAACAACGGCATCGCCTCCCTCGGGCAGATGCTGCCCCTGCTCGGATTCTATCTCTTCTACCGCGAATGCGCCGTTGTCTTGAACCAGCCAGGCGTACCCTGGCATGACCTCCTGGTTCAGACGGCCGATCGCGCCTTGGTCGGCCCGGGCCCCCACAGCGCGGCGGCAATGGGGGAGTGGTTCGCGTTCGGGTATATGTCCTACGTGCCCGTGCTAATCCTCGCCGGCCTGATTCAGGCCCGCCGGGCGGGTTCGCCGGCCGGCGTGGAGGACGTGGTGCAACCGATCTGCATCGCCTGGGGTGCCTGCTACGTGGTGTTTGTCCTGTTCCCGGTGCTTGGTCCCCGGCTCGCCGATCCGGCGTTCCAGGTTGGCCGGATCGGAGCGGGGCCTTTCACATCACTCGCCGTCGCAAACCAGCAGTACGGCATGCTGTGGGGTGCGGCATTTCCGAGTGCTCACATCGCGGCAACGGTCATCGCGCTGTTCATCATTCGCCGCAGTCTCTTGTTCTGGCTTCTGCTGCCGATCGGTCTGTCGATTCCAGTCGCTGCCTTCTACCTCGGCTACCACTACCTCACTGACATCATCGCAGGGGTGGTGATGGCCATCGCCGTTCTGGCGTTTCAGCATTGGAGCCACGCCTCCCAGGTCACCACGGATCCGGGTGCATCATGGTGATTCTCGCATTGATCTCGGGCTTCATGGTTTTCGGTAACCTCTCGACCGACACCTTGGCGGTGACGGTCAACTCCCGTCGCCACCAGATCGAGATTGTGGCTGGACCGTGCAGCGTGCCGGCCATAGTGGGACCGATCGACGCGATGGACGGCACTGGGACCGGCCAGCTCGACCGCGCCAGAAGTGCCACCCGAAGTGCCAGTGCCCACAAGCGGCAAACCACCTGCAACGCGCTTACTGGCGCTGGTGGGCGCTCGTTAGTAATGCTCCGGAGCAAGAGGTCGCGCGTGGAGC
>JANLPG010000117.1:0-11983 GCA_031367105.1 Gemmatimonadota bacterium
GGAACGAAGATTCACGGCAGCCAATCCCGGCTTTACCTTGGCGGCGCTGATGGCGGACGGGTTGTCGGCCGACGAGGCACCGACGAGAGCGGTTTCATTCTTGCTGCATGCGGCGACGGCCAATAGTGACGTTGCCAGCAAGGTTGAAAGGGGGAGGAAGGACGGGAAGTAGCGCTTGGATACCTGCATATGATTGCCTCTGCTTACGATGCACTGGATGTTTTTCGGTTCTGTTGTCGAGCGTCCCTTCAAAAATGCAGGAGAAGCCCTCGCCGCTGCGACCAGCAACTGCTGCTTTAAAGGTGCGACGTACCGGCGGCCGGGGGTGCACACAGATGGTCCGGCACCAGCTGGCGGATGGACGACCAAATTCCAGGCCGCGAGGTATACTATTAGGGGATCCCGATCCGATTCGTGATGCCCCCTCTCCCCAGATTCCGCAGCTTCTCCTCAGCGGAGGCCCTCTATGGAGCCTACTGCACTGCCCTGGCTCGACGCCGTGGTCGGAGCCGCAGTTGGGGCTGCCGTCGCCCTGTTCTTCGCCGTCAATGGCGCCTTTGCCGTTGGGGTGGTGGTGCTGCGCGACCACGGCTTCGTCAACCGCTGGACCAAGCCGCTGCTGGTGGCCGACGCGGCGCTGCTGATCACGGCGGTCGGGGCGCCGATGCTGAGAGTGGCGATGAGGCTGGGGGTGCACGCGTTCGGGCTGATCGCGTCGGTACCCACGCACGTCCTGCCGGGGAAGTAGCTCGTCAGTTCCTGGGGCGCCGCAGGAGCACGACCCGGATCGCGTCGGCCACCAGTTGCAGATCATCGAGCTTGCCGAGGAGCGGCACGCCGAGCAGCTCGATCGTGGTGTACACCAAGGGCTCCCGACTGGCGCCGGTGAGGAAGACCAACCGCTGCCGCAGCGCTGGCGCGGCACCACCCAGTGCCTCGTAGAACTCGACCCCGCTCATTCCCGGCATCATCAGATCACAGACGATCGCATCCGGCGGATCGGGGGCCACGACCAGCTCGAGTGCCGCCTGAGCGGAGGCCGCCTCCAGCACCGAGTGGCCTCCGCGTTCGAACAACCGGCGCAAGGCTCGGCGGATTGTATCATCGTCGTCGACAACCAGAATGCGGGCCATTGTCCCAAAGAGAACCGCCCACCGCCCCCGCCCGTCAAGGGGCGAACCATTATATTTGGAGGCTATGACCGAAATTACCTACCAGACCACCGCCGAAGACGTCGCCTCCCGGTCCCTCACGGTGACCGTCTCACTGGAGCGCCTCGCGGCCGCCGAACGGCGCGCCGTGCGCGAGTATGCCCGGCAGGCACGCCTCCCAGGGTTCCGCAAGGGGCACGCCCCGGAACCTGTTGTCCGCAAGAAGTTCGAGCAGGAGATCAAGCGTTCGGTGCTCGAGGATGCCCTGCGCGAGAGCTGGGAGACGATCCTCAAGGAGACTGAACTCCAGCCGACCGCCGACCCGCAGGTCCGCAATGTTCACTACCACGAGGGGAGCCCGCTCACCTTCGACCTGCTGATCGAAGTGCGACCGAAGCTGACGATCGCGACGACGGGTGGCTTCACCCTGACCCGCTCGGTGCCGGCGGTGACGGCGGAGATGGTGCAGGAGCAGCTGGAGAAAATCCGCGAGCAGAAGGCCACCTGGAGCCCGCTCGACGGGGTGCAACCGAAGCCGGGCCACCTCGTCTCCGTCACAGTGATCACACTCGAGGATGGGAAGCCGCCGACCGAGACCCAGCCGTATGGCCTGGTGCTCGGCGAGGGTCAGACGATTCCTGACGTGGAGGAGCAGATTATGGCGCTCACGCCAGGCGGGGTGGTCGAGGCCGACGTCCGCTTCCCCGAGGATCACCCGGAAGAGGCCCGCCGGGGAGAGAATCGCCGGGTCCGGATCACCCTGCACGAGGTCAAGGAGCAGCTGCTCCCACCGCTCGACGACGCCTTCGCCCGGGAACTCGGCGACTTTGACTCGGTCGAAGCGCTCCGGGCACGAATCGGGGAGGATCTCCAGGCCGAGGCGGTCCGGACCGCCGACCAGGGCGTCCGGGACCAGCTGGTCCAGCGGCTGGTCGAGGCCAACGGCGTCCCGGCGCCGCAGTCACTCGTTCACCGCCTGATCCACTCCTATGCCGAGGGGTACCGGATCGAGCCGGCCCAGTTCGATACCTTTGCCGCCTCTTTCGAACCGGTGGCGCAGAGCCAGGTGAGACGGGAGCTGATGCTGGACGCAGTCTCCACGGCCCAAAACCTGCACTCCACCGAGGCAGAACTGGACGCCAGAGTGGCCGAACTGGCAGTGGCGCGGGGGGTGGAGGCCGGGAAGTTGTACGCCTCCCTGCAGCAGGGGAAGCGGCTGGGCGAGCTCGAGCGCACGATCACCGAGGAGAAGACCTTTGCGTGGCTCCTCGCGCAATCCACCGTTACCGAGGTCACCGCGTGACCCACGCGTCCGTCTATCCGCCGTACATTATCGAGCGTTCGTCCCGCGGCGAACGCACGTATGACATCTTCTCGCGTCTGTTGATGGACCGGATCGTGTTTCTGGGTGCCGGGATCAACGACGACGTGGCGAACATCATCATCGCGCAACTGCTCTTTCTCGAGGCAGACAATCCCGAGAAGGACATCTACCTCTACATCAACTCGCCGGGTGGCGTGGTGTCGAGCGGGATGGCGATCTACGACACGATGCAGCACCTCAAGGCACCGATCAACACGATCTGCATGGGGATGGCCGCGTCGATGGGGTCCTTTCTGCTGACGGCAGGGACCAAAGGGAAGCGCGCCGCGCTCCCCCACGCCCGCGTGATGATCCACCAGCCCTCGGGCGGCACCCAGGGCACCGCGGCCGACATCGAGATCCAGGCGCGGGAGATCCTCTACCTGCGCGGCCGGATGAATGAGCTGTACGCCAAGCACACCGGCCAGCCGCTGGAGCGGATCGAGCGCGATATGGAGCGGGATCGCTTCATGAGCGCCGAGGAAGCGAAGGAGTACGGTCTCATCGACACGGTGTTCACTCCGCGCGCGAGCGGCGACAGCACCAGCTGAGGTTTCCGATGTCCAACGACAAGCACCTCCGATGCAGCTTCTGCGGCAAGAGCAAGGACTCGGTCCGGAAGTTCATCTCCGGCCCGTCGGTCTACATCTGCAACGAATGCATCACCCTCTGCAACGAGATCCTGGCAGAGGATGAGGAGCGGGAACAGACCGAGGGCCAACGGCCGGTCCCGTCGCCCCAGGAACTGAAGGACACCCTCGACCAGTACGTCGTGGGCCAGGAAAGGGCCAAGCGCTCCCTGGCCGTGTCGGTGTACAACCACTACAAGCGCATCAACGCCGGCCCGCGCGACGGCGACGTCGAGCTGGAAAAGTCGAACATCCTGCTGCTCGGACCCACGGGTACCGGCAAGACCTTGCTGGCGCAGACGCTGGCGCGGATTCTCGATGTCCCCTTCACCATCGCCGATGCCACCACCCTCACCGAGGCCGGCTACGTCGGCGAGGACGTGGAGAACATCCTGGTACGGCTGCTGCAGGCCGGCGATTTCAACGTCGCGGAGTGCGAACGCGGCATCGTCTACATCGATGAGATTGACAAGATCGCGCGCAAATCCGAAAATCCGAGCATCACGCGCGACGTCTCTGGCGAAGGGGTGCAGCAGGCGTTGCTCAAGATCCTCGAGGGGACGGTCGCGTCGGTGCCGCCGCAAGGCGGCCGCAAGCATCCGCAGCAGGAATACATCCAGATCAACACCCGCGACATCCTGTTCATCTGCGGGGGCGCGTTCGATGGCCTCGACAAGATTGTCGAGTCGCGACTGGGACGGCAGCGAATCGGCTTCGGCGGCGGGGGTGCCCCGCCCGACCCCACGACCAAGGCCTCCTATGACGAGAAGCATCCGTATCACCTGGCAGAACCGGACGACTTGCTTCGTTTCGGACTGATTCCCGAGCTGGTGGGCCGCCTCCCGGTCCTGGTGGCGCTGGAATCCCTCGATGAAGACGCACTGGTGCGCATTCTGACGGAGCCGAAGAATGCCCTGACCAAGCAGTACAAGCGGCTGTTCGAGCTGGAGGGAGTGGGCCTGACCTTCGACCCCGAGGCGCTCCGCGCCGCGGCCCGCAAGGCGATCACGCGTCAGACCGGAGCCCGCGGCCTGCGAGCCATCCTGGAATCGGTGATGACCGATATCATGTTCGAGCTGCCCTCGCGCCACGATGTGCGGGAGGTGATCATCACGCCCGAATCCATCAACAGTGGTGCCACGCCGTTGGTGGTGACCGAGCGGGCGCGCCAGAAGAAGGAAGCCTGACCACCCCAGTCGCTGCGGCCGTTTCGCCGCTTGCCGCGCTGCCCATTGAATTCATCGGCTCGTTTCCGGATCCGCTGCACAACCTGCATCCCGCGGCGCCGGAATTCGCGTTCATCGGTCGCTCGAATGTCGGTAAATCCTCGCTGCTGAATGCGCTGGTCGGCCGCCGGGCGATTGCGCGCGTCAGTTCCACGCCGGGGAAGACCCAACTCCTCAACATCTTCCGGATGCCACCGTTGTACCTGATCGACCTGCCAGGCTACGGCTTCGCACGCGCCGACAAGGGCACCCGGGGCGCCTACCGCAAGCTGCTCGAGAAACTACTGACCCAGCGCACGTCGCTGACTGGTGTCGTCTGGCTGCTCGATATCCGTCACGAACCCTCGAAGGACGACGCGGAGTTTCACGGCCTGTTGCGGCAAGCCGGCTGCGGCGTGCTGGCCGTCCTGACCAAGTCCGACAAGCTCTCCCGGGCGCAGCAGCTGCAGGCCGTGCGCGATCGCGGGCTGGCGCTCGGACTCGAACCCGACCAGATCCAGGCGGTCAGCGCCACGACCGGGCTGGGTATCGCCGAGCTCGGCGCGTCGCTGCTCGCGGCGGCGGAGGGGCGTTGATCCCGCTTCGCCTCCTGCCACTGATGGCGATAGCCGGTGCCCTGGCATTGCCGTCCTGTGCGCGCGCGCAAGTGAGCACCCCGGTCGACAGCGTTCGCGCGCTGGAGCTGCAGCCCGGGCTGGGCCAGCTCAATCAGGATGTGATCACCCTGCGGCTGAGCAGTGGGACGCTGGAGGTCCGCATCGTCCCGCTGGAGGAACGGCTGATCCGGCTGCTCGCGCCGGATGCATACCAGTCGCTCCATCTCCTGTTGCAGACGCAGCGGAAGCGCATCGACTCGATCGCTGCCGCGCGTGGCGTCCGCGAACCCGGGGTCGCGCTGGTCTCCTTCTACGGCCTCGCGCCGGCGACTCGCTTCGATCCGGCGGTGCTTTCCATCTCGCTTCGGAACCAGCAGTACCGTCCGATCGGGACGGTCCCGCTCTCGCCGACGTTCTCGAACCAGCAGCTCGATGTGCGCGAGCAGGCCAGCGGGCTCTTCGTCTACGAACGGCAGTTGCCGACGCAGGAGCCGTTCACGGTCCGCTACCTCGACAGCACGAACGACGACTGGGAACGACGCCTCACGCGCCTCGACTCCGAGCGGGCGCGCATCCTCGGTCGCACCCGACACGGCACCGATTCCATCAAGCCCTGAGTCTGACGTATGACGCTCCGCCCGCTCAAGCCCGTCTCCATCTCCGATGCCCAGCACCAGCTGCGGGACCGCTGGCTCGCCGACCTCGACCAGCAGCTTCGTGCCCCCGGCGCCGACTGGAACGTCATCGTGCGCGACATGCTGTTCGAGCTGACCTGGCCCGGACAGGGCCGCTGGGAGGAGCGGGTGGCCGACACCGCCCTTGGCGACGGCGCGCGGATCGCGATCGAGGCGCTGGATCCCCGCAACATCACGCTGGAGCCGGAGTATTACGCCGAAGTCGACGTGGCGCGCTTCGCCCGGGTGAAGCCCCTGCTCTGGCTCTGGTATTCGTTTGACCGCCTCCCCATCGGCGGTCAGCACGTGGCCCTCGGCATCGAGTTCCGCCGACTGCTGGCGCCGCACATCTTTGCACGGGTGGGCCGAAACTTCAAATGCTTCCACGCAGTGGAGTTTTCGTTCGGATACCAGCTCGAAGTCGGCGACGACGTGGTGGTACATCGTCACGTCCTGCTTGATGACCGCGGCGGCATCTCGCTTGGCAACCGGGTATCCATCGCCGATTACGTGAACATCTACTCCCACACCCACAGCATCGTGGAGCAGAAGGACGTTACTTCCCTGCGCACCGTGCTGGAGGACGATGTACGCATCACCTACCACGCCACGGTGCTCGCAGGGGTACACGTCGGCGAGAACGGAATGGTGGGTGCGGGCGCGCTGGCGACCAAGAACGTCAGGCCCTACCACGTGCACGTCGGCATTCCTGCCAAGTCGATCCGCGTGAAGCCCAACGCGCCGACGGACCTCGCCAGCACCTCGCGTATTCCTGACCCACCACAATCGTGAGCAGTGCGGGACCCGTCGAAGCCCCGACGTCAGGGACGGACGGCAATACCCCGGTCGCGGAGGAAGCTCCGCGCGCTGGCGATGGTATGGCCATCGTAGTGGAAGATGGAGGCCGCCAGCACGCCGTGCGCGCCGGCCTCGAGCGCCTCGGCGAGGTGGGCGAGCGAGCCGGCACCGCCCGATGCGATGACCGGGATGTCGACCGCCTGGGCGGCGGCGCTGGTGAGTTGCAAGTCATAGCCCTGCCGGGTACCGTCGCGATCCATTGATGTCAGCAGGATCTCCCCTGCCCCGCGATCTTCCAGCTCGCTGATCCAGCTGATCGCCTCCAGCGGCGTGGCATCGCGCCCACCCGTGACCATCACGGCCCAGCGGTCGTTCGCCCACCGCACGTCGACCGCGACCACCACGCACTGGGTACCGTAGGCATCAGCGAGCCGGGACACCAGCTCCGGATCGCGCACCGCCGCCGTATTCACCGCGACCTTGTCGGCGCCGGCACGGAGCGCCGCACCGGCGTCCTCGACCGATCGGATCCCGCCACCCACCGTAAACGGAATGAAGAGCGTCTCGGCCACGCGAGTGACCATCGCGAGGGTCGTGCTCCGCGACTCGTAGCTGGCCGCGATATCGAGGAAAACCAGCTCGTCGGCGCCCTCGCGGTCATATCGCGCGGCCTGCTCCACCGGGTCACCGGCATCTCGCAAGCCTTCGAAGTGAATTCCCTTCACGACCCGACCGTCCGCCACGTCGAGGCAGGGAATGATCCGGCGCGCCAACATCAGCAGCCACCGCCGCTCACGGCGTCCACTCGGCGAAGCGGCGGAGCAGCGCGATCCCGGCATCCTGAGACTTCTCGGGATGGAACTGGGTCCCCAGGACGCTTCCCTGCCCCACGATCGTGGCGAACTTCCCGTCGTAGTCGGCGGTGGCAAGGACACATTCCTCGGGCAGCTCGGCGGGGTAGTAGGAGTGGACGTGGTAGTAGAACGACCCCGCCTCAGCCAGCAGGGGTGCCGTAACGGGGTGACGCCGCCCCGCGACGGTCGGCATCACCTCCGCCCACCCGACGTGCGGCACGTGCAGCGAGGTCTGGAACCGAACCACTCGACCCGGGAACAGTCCCAATCCTGCGGCGCCGGGGGCTTCCTCGCTCCCGGTAAAAAAGAGCTGCTGCCCCAGGCAGATGCCGAGGAGGGGGCGACCGGCCGAGGCAACCTCGCGAACCGCGTCACCCAGACCGGTCACCCGGAGCGTGATGGCGGCGCGGCCGTAGTTGCCAACTCCGGGGAGGACCACCCGCTCGGCCCGTCGCACGACCTCGGGATCGGCCGTCAGCGTGGCCGGATGGCCGGCCGCCGCGAGGGCGCGCACCACCGAGGCGAGGTTGTTGACACCGTAGTCCACCACGGCGATCACAGAACCCCTTTGGTCGACGGGATGTCGGTCACACGAGGATCCAGCGCGGTCGCAGCGTCGAGCGCCCGGGCGAACGCCTTGAACGTCGCCTCGACAATGTGATGCGCGTTCTGTCCCCGTATCAAGTCGACGTGCAGGGTCAGCCCGGCGTGCACTGCGACGGCGCGGAAAAATTCCGGGGCGAGGGCAACGTCGAACTCACCCAGCATCTGCCACGCCGGTGGATAGGCGTGCCACGCGAGGAACGGACGACCCGAGCAGTCGACCACCACTCGGACGAGCGCTTCGTCGAGCGGGACGGTCGCCTCTCCGTAGCGCCGGATCCCGCGCCGATCGCCGAGAGCGCCGGCGATCGCCTGGCCCAGCGCGATTCCGGTGTCTTCAACCGTGTGATGGCCGTCGACGTGCAGGTCACCTTCGGCGTGCACGACCAGATTGAAACTGCCGTGGCGCGCGAAGGCGTTCAGCATATGATCGAAATATCCGATCCCGGTCTCGATCGACGCTTCGCCCGTACCATCAAGATCGAACCGGAGTCGCAACTCCGTTTCCGCCGTGATCCGTTCCACCGTCGCCTCGCGACTCATTCCGCTCCTCCACAAATGACCGTAAATGCAGCGACGACGGCATCAATGTCGTCGGCGCGGCCCACCGAAATACGCAGACACTCCTCGAGATCGACGCCCCCCGACACATCGCGTACCAGAATCCCGAACTCGCTGTGCAACCGGTTGAACACCCGCTTGGCCGGCTGTGCTTCGCAGCGCACGACCAGAAAATTGGCCGCACTATCGTACACGCGCAGTCCCGGGAGGAGCCGCAGCGCTGCCGACAGCCGTTCGCGACCTGCCACGACCTCCTCTGCGCGTCGGGCAATCCGGTCGCGATACTCCAGCGCGACCTCGGCCGCCTCCAGCGTCACCAGGTTCACGTTGTAGGGCAGCTTGGCCTTCGCGATTTCACGCGCGACGGCTGGCTGAGCCAATGCCACCCCGAAACGCAGCCCGGCGAGTCCGACCGCCTTGGAAAAGGTGCGCAATACCACCAACCTCGAGTTGGTGGCCAGCAGCGGAATCGACGTCTCACCGCCGAACTCCACGTAGGCCTCATCACAGAGCACCAGCCCTTCGGTCTCCGCCAGCGCACGCTCGATGTCGACGCGGCGCAGCGCCGAGCCGGTGGGGTTGTTCGGGGTATTGAGCACCAGCACCTTCGCCTCGTCGCGCTGCGCGGTCCGGATCAGCCGACTGATGTCGTAGCGAAAGTCGGGCGCGAAAGGCACCCCGACATAGCGTCCGCCGAGGACCGACGTCAGCAGGCGATAGAGCGAAAAGGTCGGCGCCGGCGCCACGACGACATCGTCCCGCTCCAATGTCACCGCCAGCGCAGCCTGAATCAACTCATTCGACCCGTTCCCGACCAGCAGTCCGTCGGGATCCCATCCGTAATGCGCCGCCAGCTGCCGCGTCAGGGAATGCGGCGTGAAATCGGGGTAACGGTGCCACGGTCGCGCCATTACCCGGGTCATCACGGCGCGCTTCAGGTCGAGATCGAAGTCGTCCGGCGCTTCGTTCTGGTTCAGCTTGCGTTCCGCGACCGGCGCCTCGAGGGTGTAGGCCGGCTGGGCACGGACCGTGGGTTTGATCAGGCGCAATCCTTCGGAGAGCAATTCCGCGGGGACACTGCTCACGATCGTCGCCTGGCCAGCGTCGCCTCGAGTCGTGCCGCGAGCGCACGGGGGCGGAACGGTTTGGTGAGAAAATCGGTGGCACCCAGACGGAGCACACGCACCTCGTTGTCTTCATCGCCGCGCGCCGACAGCACCAGAATGGGGAGATCTGCAGTCTCCGGGCGCGAGCGCAGCTGCGTCAGCACGGTGTAGCCGTCGATGTTGGGAAGATTCAGGTCGAGCAGGACGATGTCGGGATTGTGCCGGTCGACCTGCTCGAGCGCCTCGGCACCATCGCGTGCCTCGCAGATGAGGTAGCCCTCCTGTTCGAGCAGATCCTTCATCACGCGGCGCAAGGTTTCCTCGTCCTCAACCAGGAGGATCGTGGCGCGAGGGGCGAGGGGGTCAGGGACGCCATGAGGACCGCTGTCTTCCAGCAGCTCCAACCCCTCCAGCACTTCCGCCGCAGAAGTCACCACGACGGCCGCAGGGGCGGCCGCTGCCGATGAGCCCACCGGGGCGATCGTGGTTCGGCTCCGCCCAGGGAGATCAATTGGGACGTCAGTCACTCGCAGCAATTCGTCGATCGACGTGTGCCCATCGAGCACGTGCCGCAGGCCGCATTCGAAGAGTGTTCCCATCCCCGCCGCGCGGGCCGCCGCCGCGATCTGGTTGGCGGTTCCATTGGCCCCGATCAGGCGTTCGATCTCCTGAGTGACCACCAGGATCTCGAAAATCGAAAAACGACCACGGTATCCGGTCTGGGTGCACTGTCCGCAGCCGACCGACTTCCACAACTCGGCCTTCGCCGGGACCCACTTCTGAATTCGCGCAGGTAGCTCCGAGCGCGGTTGCCGTGACCGGCAGATCGGGCAGATTCGACGCATCAGTCGCTGCGCCAGGACCCCGCGCAGTGCCGCGCCGATCTTGAAGGGCTCGAGTCCCATATCCACCAGGCGGGTGATGGTATTGGGTGCATCGTTGGTGTGAAGCGTGGAGAGCACCAGGTGGCCAGTCAGCGAGGCCTGCACCGCGATCTGTGCCGTTTCCACGTCACGGATTTCGCCGACCAGCACGATGTCGGGATCCTGGCGCAGGATCGACCGGAGCGCTGTCGCGAAGGTCAGGCCGGTCTTCTCATTGGTCTGGACCTGCACGATGTTGGACCCGAGCCGGTATTCGACGGGGTCCTCGACCGTGACGATGTTGATGCCCTCGACCTGAATCTCGCGGATGCAGGAATAGAGCGTGGTCGTTTTGCCCGAGCCGGTGGGGCCGGTGACCAGCAGCACACCCTCCTTGTGGCCGAGCAGCATCCGGATCGACGCCTGCTCCTCCGGGTACAGCCCCAGCGCCGGCAACGACAGTGTCGTCTGCTGCGTGTTGAGCACGCGGATCACGACCTTCTCGCCGTGCGTGGCCGGAAGGGTCGAGACCCGCAGATCGATCGGGTTACCGCTCACCGCCACGCGGGCGCGGCCGTCCTGCGGCCGGAGCCGGTCGGCGATGTCGAGGCCCGACATGATCTTGATGCGCGAAATCAGCGGCACCCCCGCCTTGCGCGGGATGGTCATCGCCTGCCGCAATACCCCATCGATGCGGTAGCGGACGATCACCGCCGCCTCTGCTGATTCGATGTGGATGTCACTGGCCCGGCTGGTGATGCCATCTTCCAGCAAGACATTGACCAGTTTGATGATCGGTCGCGAGCTCGCCTCGGAAACGAGCAGCGCCGCATCTTCCTCCTCTTCGTCCGACACCTCGGTGAGCGACCCACCTGGCATCCCCTGGAGGAGGTCGGCCACGTGGTGCTCGGGCTCTTCCGGGCCGTAGATCAGGTCAAGCGTTTCGCGGATGCGAGGCGGTGAGGCGAGCGCCATCCTCACCTCACGACCGGTGGCGAAGGCGAGAGCCTGTTCGGCACCGACATCGAACGGGTTGGCCGTGGCGACTTCGAGCAACGATTCGTTCACCCGGAGGGGAACAACGCCATACCGACGCGCCAGCCCTGCGGGAAGCGCATCGCGTGCTGCGGTCGTTGCGTCGTTCAGTTCCGCAATCGGGAGTCGGCAACGGCTGGAGAGCGCGGCCAGCACCTCCGACTCCGGGAGGAGCCGGGCATCGAGCAGCCGCTCCCACAGGCTGGTCTTCGACTCGTTTCCGGTGCGGATCCTCTCGAGGCCCCCCGGCGGGAGGAGGGGGCCAAGAATCGCAGCCAGCCAGTCATCGTTGAAGCTCGTCACGCGTACCCTCGTCGGGGGTCGGGGTCGCACCAGGGAAACCGACGGAAATCTATGCCGCTCCGCGACTTGGAGCCACGTATGACGGGCCGGAATTGGCGCTAGAGGACCGGCCACCAGTCAGGGTGCACGTCCAGCGTCAGGCCGAGGTGCCCAGTTCGCAGCGAGGATGCGGCCTCGAGCCGCAGCAATGGCCCCCAGAGGTCGAGACGGAGGCCGGCCAC
>JANLPG010000118.1:0-4044 GCA_031367105.1 Gemmatimonadota bacterium
GCTCGAGGAGCTGGAGACGGTGGCGGGGTAGTCGGGAACCGGGTCGAGGGTCGACAGCAGTGGGGTGGCTGTCACACCCTGGTGGGACATTGATCGCGCCTTCCGGCATACCGCTGGGGGGCGCGAACCGTTCCACCCAAGGAGTATTCGATGTCCCCCTGCATCCGTCGACTTGTCGCCGTGGCAGTGTTTGCCGTTTCAGCGTGTGGTGGGGGTAGCTCAGGAGGTACCGGCACCACCCCACCGCCCCCACCGCCACCAGTGGCAAGTGTGGGCGTGGCACTGGACAACCCCTCGGTCGAAGCCGGTGGTGCGGCGCAGGCCACCGCCACCCTGCGCGATGCCAACAACGCGTTGCTCACTGGACGAGCAGTGGCCTGGTCGAGCTCTGACCAGGGAATAGCGTCGATCGGTTCGGGGGGAAGTATCGCCGCACTCGCACCCGGAAGCGTCACGATCACCGCGACCTCGGAGACTCGAAACGGCGTCGCCCAATTGACAGTCACAATCCCGGCGGTCGGAACCGTGACCGCAACCGCCCCTCCGGGCAGTCTGGAGATTGGGGCGACAGTGCAAGCTTCGGCGATTGTACGCGACAATCGCGGCGCGACACTAAGCGGGCGAGGGGTGACCTGGAGTTCACCGACACCAGGAATCGCAACCGTCGGCGCATCGGGCGTCATTACGGGGGTTGCCGCGGGCAACGCCGTGATTCAGGCAAGCAGCGAAGGAAAGACCGGTGCCGTGGCAATCACGGTCGTGGTCGCACCGGTTGCGACGGTGGTGGTTGCCGTAACATCTCCGCTGACGATCGGTGCGACTACGCAGGCTGCTGCCACGCTGCGGGATACTCGGGGGGCGATACTTCTGGGGCGGAACTTGTCGTGGAATTCCTCGAATCCCAGCGTGGCGGCAATCGACGCCCTCGGCCGAGTGACTGCGGTGGGCATTGGCGTTACGACGATCACCGCGACCAGCGAGGGTCGAACGGGGACGGTGCCGCTGACAGTAACCCAGCCCGCGGTGACATCGGTCGCCATTTTCGGCACGGCTCGCATCAAGGTCGGGGACAGTTACAACTACACCGCCGAAGCCCGGCTCGCCGATGGCACGCTGGTCCAGCGACCAGTGACGTGGAGCGTGGTCGAACCGGGGCGGGCGCTGATCACTACGGGTGGCGTCCTGACACCGCTGGTGACGGGGCCGATCACCGTCCGTGCAACGGTGGAGGCGGTCAGTTTCAACGGCGCGCTTACTGGCTATGACTGGATCCTCGCGAGCAATGTCGGCGTGATCGGGGCGTTCCTCGCTGCCGATACGCCGATCACCAACAAATTCGGCACCAGTGAGTATCCCACACTCGGAATCGGCTGCTCTACCGGCACCTTTCTGATCTTCGTGGATACGGAAAACTTCATCACGCAGAACGGACTTGTGGCATTCAACTTTGATGCCGGAACGATCTTCTCGCAGACCTGGATTGAGTTCGACCTGTTCAGTGGGCTTGTTCATCCCGGTCCCACCAATTTCGCGACGAAGAATCTCGCACTCACCATTGCAGCTTCGCGCACCTTCTCCTTTGCGTTTACCGAGTTCCAGTCGGTGGCACGCGCCACCACCTTCCGCGTCACCGGCCTGACGCCGTTGCTCAACCAGATCCTCAATGCCTGTCCCAGTAATACGATCATGGCTGAGCCGGACGGCAGCATCCCGATGGACCGTCTCCGGCCGTTCCTGGCGCCCTCGCCCATGAGCCCTGAGCGCGCGGTGCGACAACAGCAGGGTGCGGCCAACTCCCCGTCGCCAGCCGGAGCGTTGCAGGGGATTCAGGTGCCAGCGCCGATGCGAGTGCCACGCCCCTGAGCTATCCTACTGGTGTCGGCGGAATCACGACGTCCGCCGGCACCAACCCTCCCCCTGGGACCGTCATGCATCGCACCCTCTCCAAGAGCGACTTCAAGCTCGCCGGCAACTGCCTCACCAAGCTCTACTACAAGGAGCTCGGCTACCCGCAAGTCGATGACAGCAACGAATACTTGCAGCTGCTGGCTCAGGGCGGGTACATGGTGGAACAGCTGGCGCGACTCCGCTATCCCGACGGAGTGGAACTGACCTATGCCGGTGACGCGGAATCCAACGCGGCCGCCACCGCCAAAATGCTGAGCCGTGACAGCGTCACGCTGTTCGAGGCGACACTGCTCTCGGGGCGAAAGCTTGCGCGTGTCGACATTCTCCAGAAGCGGGGCAATCGCTTCGACCTGATTGAGGTGAAGTCGACCTCGTTCGATGGCGACGAGGCCGAGACACGAGGCCAGGGACCGTTTCGTAGCAAGACGAAGCAGGCCACGCTGATGACGGACTGGATCCCCTACCTCGAAGATGTGACATACCAGCGCCTCGTCCTCCACGAGCTCTACCCCGACGCAGAGATTGTCCCGCACCTGCTGCTGGTCGACAAGTCACAGACGACCAGCGTCGAGGGGTTGCCGGGGATGTTCGACATTCGGCGAAATATCGAAATTGACGGCCGCCGGAAGGATATTGACGTGCGATACTTCGGGGATCCGGCGACTCCGGCGGCGCAGGAGCTGCTGCGATGCGTGAACGTGGTCTCGGAGGTGGAAGAGCTCCTGCCAGGTGTGGCGGCTGCGGCAGCCGAGATGGTCGCGCTCTACGGCGATCAAGGGATGATCCGCGTGCAGCGGCCGATCGACTGGAGCTGCAAGGAATGCGAATTCAGGGTTGGGATCGACCAGCGCCCCAGCGGCTTCCGGGAGTGCTGGGGCGGGCTGGCCGACCCGGTCCCTCACATCTTCGAACTTTACAGCTTCGGCAGCATCAAGCAAGGCGGCGAGCGGCTCAGCGATGTCCTGATCCGGAACGGGAAGACGAGTCTCTACGATGTCGATCCGACCCTGCTGGTGAAGAAAGATGGCGAACCAACTGCGTTTGCGGCACGGCAACTCGTGCAGATCGAGCACACGCGCTCGGGAACTCCGTGGATCAGTGATTCCCTCCGACCCGCGATGAACGGATGGCAGTATCCACTGCACTTCATCGATTTCGAGACGTCGACGATGGCATTGCCATACCACGCGGGGATGCGTCCGTATGAGATTGTCGGGTTCCAGTGGAGCTGCCACACGGTTCCCTCGATCGAGGCAGCACCGGTGCACACGGAGTGGTTGAACGAGCGGGACGGCTGGCCCTGCCTCGAGTTCGTCGAATCGTTGCGTTGCGCGGTGGGCGACGAAGGCACGGTGCTGATGTGGTCGCACCACGAAGGGACGACCCTCAAGGCGATTCGCGCGCAACTCGATCGCTATGGTGTCGGCGCACCCCACCTTCGCGCCTGGATGGATCGACTGGCGGGCACTGATGGTGAGCCGCGCCGACTCCAGGACATGAACAACCTCTGTCGCAAATCCTTCTTCCATCCGGGGATGGCCGGACGGACCAGCATCAAGGTCGTCCTCGACACTCTCTGGCGGGCCGATCCGGTGATTCGCGAACGCTTCGAGTCCTGGATGGGCGACCGGCACTTCCACGTCGCTGGCGCGGACGGTCCCTATGAATCACTGCCTCCGGTAATCGTTGGGGACGTCCAGCTGCAGGTCTCGGAAGGTACCGGCGCGATGAAGGCGTATCAGGCGATCCGCTACGGTGAGGAGCGCCACCATCCCGAGCAGGTGGCGGGGTATCGCGATTTGCTGCTGCGGTACTGCAAGCTCGATACGCTTGCGATGGTGCTGATCTGGGATCACTGGCGGCGAGTCGCCTCGTGAACCAGGCCGCCAAGCTCCAGCGGTGGATGGACCTGGTGACGACCCTGCTCGATCACCATTTCGGCGTCACGCTGGCGCAGCTGCGCGCGATGGGACCTCGCCTGCCGGGCGTCCCTCGCGGATAGATTTGGCGGTCGCACTCCCCGCATCCGGAACACAACCGATGACCCGCCGCCTGCTGCCCCTCGCTTTCCTCGCCGCCTGCTCGTCGGCACCCAAGGCCGCCCCGACCGCTCCCGCCAGCGCGGCTGCGGCACCC
>JANLPG010000129.1:0-99754 GCA_031367105.1 Gemmatimonadota bacterium
TCGGCGGCCTCGACGGCGATATCGGTGCCACCACCCATCGCGATGCCGATGTCGGCTCGGGCCAGAGCGGGCGCGTCATTGATGCCATCGCCCACCATCGCCACGACGTGTCCAGCGGCCTGCAGCCGCTCGATCTCGGCCACCTTGCCGTCCGGAAGGACGCCGGCGATGACCAGAGTCAGCCCGATCTCCCTCGCAACCGCCTCGGCGGTGGCGCGCTGGTCGCCGGTGAGGAGCACCACCTCGAGGCCGAGGGAACGCAGGCGCGCGATCGCGGCAGGAGTGCTGTGGCGAACCGGATCGGTCACCGCAATCACTCCGGCGAACACACCATCCACCGCCACGTGGATCGTAGTGCGCCCCCGGGCTGCGAGCGCAGCGGCGGCGGCGGCCAACGGGGTTGCCGAAATGCTCCAATCTGTCAACAGCGCGGCAGTACCGACGACCACGGCGTGGCCAGCGACGGTACCGGTGATCCCCTTGCCGGTGACCGACTGGAACTGTTCCACCGGCGGGAGGGTGAGGCCACGCTGTTCCGCCGCGCCGACGGCGGCTGTGGCAAGCGGGTGCTGTGATGCGCGCTCCAGCGCCCCGGCAAGTTGGAGGAGTTCGTTCTCACTCACCGTCGCGTCGGAGGCGATGAGAATATCTGTCACGGTCGGCGCACCCTCGGTCACCGTGCCGGTCTTGTCGAGCACAATGGTGTCGACATCACCCAGGCGCTGCAGCGCCTCGCCCCCCTTGATCAGGATGCCGAGCGTGGCGCCCTTCCCAGTTGCGACCATCACGGCGGTGGGAACCGCGAGTCCCATCGCGCAGGGACAGGCAATGATCAGGACCGCCACGCTCGCTGCAAAGGCGCGCACGGCTGGGGCCTGGTCGGCAGCGAGGTACCAGACGACGAAGGTCACGATCGCGATGGAGATCACGACCGGTACGAAAACGCCACTGATCCGGTCGGCAAGGCGCTGAATGGGAGCCCGGGCACCCTGGGCATCACGCATCAGTTGGACGATGCGCGCAAGCATCGAGTCGGCCCCGAGCGTCGTGGCGCGAATTCGCAGGGCACCGGTGCCATTGATGGTGCCCCCGATGACCCGATCGCCGACGCGCTTGGCCACCGGGAGCGACTCGCCGGTCAGCATCGCCTCATCGGCGTTGCTTTCTCCCCAGGTCACTTCGCCATCGACCGCGATGCGTTCTCCTGGCCGGACGACGACCTCGTCACCCGGCAGCACCGCCTCCACTGCGAGATCGAGCTCGGTGCCATCCCGGACTACGCGGGCAGTGGCTGGCTGCAATCGCGCGAGTGAACGCAGGGCGGCAGTGGTGTTGCGCTTGGCTCGCGCCTCGAGGGCATTCCCCGCAAGGATGAATGCGATGATGATAACCACCGCTTCGTAGTAGCTGTCGGGCGTCAGACCGCGGCTGGTGAACACGCTCGGCGTCACTGTCGCCATCACCGAATAGAGAAACGCTGCGCCGGTGCCCACGGCCACGAGCGTGTTCATATCGGCCGAGTGGTGCCGGAAGGCAATCCAGGCGCGCACGTAGAAATGCCGGCCGGTCCACCCCATCACCAAGGTGGTGAGCGCGAGCAGAATCCAGGAGAGTTGCTGATGCGATACGTTTGCGAGCCACGGGAAGAGTGCCTGCACCACCGGGCTGAGCGTGTGCATCGCCCAGCCCATGAACGGGTCGGTACCGTGCCCCCCACTGCTCGCAATCATCAGCGGCATCGAGAGGACCATCGCAACCGCGCCGAGCAGCGCGGTGATCACTGCCTTCCGACGCAACCCGTGGTACTCCTGCTGCTGCGCGATGTCGCGGGCCGACTGCTCGTCGATGGCCGATCGATCGGGCACCGGCAGTTCGGCGCCGTACCCCGTGGCCTGAATGACCTCGACCAGGCGTTCCGCGGAGAGCCGCGCCGGGTCGTAGCGCACCGTGGCATTGGCGAGCATCACGTTGACGTCGGCCTGATCGACCCCCGGTTCGCTCTCCAGTGCCGTCTGGATCCGGACCTGGCAGGCAGAACACGTCATCCCCTCGACCGGGATGGTGACCGTGGTCGCCGGGCGATGCGCCGGTGCCTCAGGTGTGGCGTGCATTGCCCACTTCAATCGCCGGCTGGATGATCAACTCCCTGTGCAGCATCCCCATCCACCTCCGCCGCGACAGCTGGGCTGCGCGCAGCGAGGAAAAACCACCAGTTTACCGCCCCAATGGCGAGAATTCCGAGCACCACGACGAGCGCGTTCACGGCGCGGTGGTGGCCGGGGTAGCGCGGTAGCCTGCCTTGGTGACTGCCTCCGCGAGTGTGGCGGCGCTCGGTCCGTCCGCTGGCGTGTGAATTTCGGCCCGCCCGATCTGAACGCTCATCACCTCCGCACCGGGGACAGCGGCGAGCGCCCGGTTGACCGCGTTCAGGCAGTGCCCACAGCTCATCCCTTCGATTTGCAGCGTAACCGTCGACATTACCCCTCCAGGGTATCTGTTCCGAAATCATCATACATAGGGGGTGGGGGTATGTCAAGCGTGGCGGGCGTGGCACGCCCCCTGCACGCTTGCTCCGCTGATGCGGTCCTCCGGAGTGACTCCCCTCGAAGTGTTTGTCCCCGTCCTGACCTGGGCCGGGGTGCGGCCGAGCTTGGCGGAGCTGCATACCTGGCACGAAGCACTGCACGACGCCGTCGCTGGCCTGATGCCGGCGGAGTTGCTGGCGTGCTGGCTCTATCCGGCCCGAGGCGGATCGGTCCTCGTGGGCCCGACCGCGCTCACGCCCGACCTGCTTTCGCCACCGAGGGCGGAACCGCTGGTGGCGCAGGAAGGGTTGTTCGCGCTGGAGGATCTGCTTCGCGCCAGCGGCTATCGCTCGGCAATGGCGATACCGATTCGCGCGGAAGTCCAGGACGTCGGAGTGCTGCTCGTGGGGGCGTTCGCCGAAGATGCCTATCGGCTTTCGGATCACCGGACATTGTCGCGGGTCGCTGCCCAGCTCTCGACCTGCTGTCGTCGCCTCGCGGCCTATCCCTGGGTCCGGCCTCGCGCCGTGGGTACCGATCACAACAGCACCGTCACCGCTGTTACCGAGGGATTGCTTGACGCGATGCGTCGCGCACGCAACGGTAGCGAGCTGGTGCAACTTGCTTCCGACGCGCTTACGCTGCAGCTGCCGCACGACCGGGTGGAATTGATCGCCGTCGCCCCCGCACCGGATTGCTGGGCGCTCGTCGGAGGCGAACGCGGCACGGCCGCGTCGCTGACCCTCGACGCCCAGGCGACCGATGCGATCGACGCGCTGCTCCATCGGCTCGGATCGCGTTCCCTCGCTCGCGTGGCGGATTTGCGGGACCTCGATGTGCGCTGGCCGGTGGCCACTGATTCGCGGGTCGCCGATCGACTGCACAGCGTGCTCGCGGCGCGGCTGGAAGTCGGAGGCCAACTGGTGGGGTGGTTGTGGTTCGGGAGCGAGACGCCGGATTTCTTTCGCAACGAAGATGAAGGCGTCGCGCGGCTTGCCGCCGAGTTGCTGGCGCCGCGCGTCGCGGCCTGGGCAGCGCGCGCCGAGCTTGCGGGGGCGTGGAGTTAGCTCACCTCCGCCGCGACCATCTCCATCGTCGTACCATCGCGCCGCTTGGGCGGCCCATCAACCGGCAACATGAACCAGAACGTGCTTCCCTTCCCGTAGATTGACTCGACCCCGATCTGGCCACCGTGCAGTTCCACGAACCGCTTGCAGAGCACCAGGCCGAGGCCGGTGCCCTGCGCAGCGCGCGAAGCGGACGCATCGACCTGGGAGAACTCCTGGAAGAGCTTCCCCATATCCTCAGGCTTGATACCGATCCCGGAGTCGGACACCGACACCCAGACGACATCGCGGGTGGCCAGCCTCACCGCCTCGCCGAACCGCGTCGCGGCGACGCTCGGCATCGGTGCCACAGTGCGCACGGCAGAGACGGTGATCCGGCCGCCTTCTCCCGTAAATTTCGAGGCGTTGCTCAGCAGATTGAAGAGAATCTGGCGGATCCGTACGCCATCGGCCATCACGTCGATCGACACGCCTTCCGGGAGGTCGACGAGGCACTCCTGCTGCTTCCCGCTGCGCAGCGAACTGGTGTCGGTCACGGCCGCCACGACCGCCTCACGGACATCGCACACGGCCAGCGACAGCGTCATCCGGCCCGCCTCGATCTTCGACAGGTCAAGCACCGAGTTGATCAGGCCGAGCAGGTGATTGCCGTTGCGGAGAATGGCCTCGAGAAACTCCTTCTGCTGTTCCTCGAGCGGCCCCAACCCTTCCGTGAGCAGCAAGTCGGAGAAACCGATGATCGCATTGAGTGGTGTGCGCAGCTCGTGCGACATATTGGCGAGGAATTCACTCTTGAGCTGCGTGGCGCGCTGCAGTTCCTTGTTTTTGGTCGCCAGCATCCGCTCGTTGCGACGGAGCTCCTCGAGCACGGTGGTGCGGTCGAGGCCGAGCACCACCTGGTCGCCGAGGGTCTGCAACAGCTGACGATCGTGCTCACCGAAGAAGCGGCCATCCTTGCGGTTATACGCGCAGACTGCGCCCACCACGAGGCCCGCCGAACGCAGTGGGACCATCGCCGCGCTGGTGAGGCGGCCCGTCAGCTGCTCGTGGGGGTGGTTGCGCGGGTCGGCTTCCATACTGTCGACGAGCACCGCCTCGTCGTGGAGGATGACGTGCCCCACCAAGGACCGTTCCATCGGCACCAACGAACCCACCGCCGGGAGCAGCGGGCCGGCGCCGGCGACAACCCGGACGAAGCGGCCTTCCTCGACCACCAGCATGATCGCCCCGCCTTCGGCCTCGAGCAGGTCTGCGGCTGCCTGGGCGATCTGGCGGTTGAGCGCGGCGAGGTCATTGCCCGCCAGCAGGGCGGCGGCGAGATCGCGGAGGCGTTCGAGTTCCCGATTGCGGCGATCGGCGGCCGCCAAGGCCCGGGAAAGCGACTCCTTCTGATGTTGTGCGATCCCCCGACCGCGCCGCATCGTGATCAGTGCGACGAAGCTGCTGAGGGCGGCGAAACCGAGCCCGATATCCCTCGCTTCGGAGGCCAGGAAGACGACCGACATCCAGCCGAAGAAGAGGGCGTAGAAAACCAGCGGTCCGGTGGCGATGATGCTGTCGTACCAGCGCCGGCGAACCCGGGGGGCTGCCGCGAGCCGCCGGTCGCGGATCACCGCGGGCGAAGGCGAGTCGCTCACGCCGCGGCCTCGTCGGAGTCGCTCACGTCCTCGAGCACCGAATGAAAAATGGTGGTGCCGCACGCCAGCATTGCCCGGAGATAGGGGCGGCACATTCCGCACTGCTCGCCGCAGCCGGTCGCGGCCTGCAACTCGGCAAGGTCCCACCCCCCATCCCGCGCCAACGGGAGGAGCCGAGTGAACGTGGCACGCATACAGACGCACCGGTCGATGCGGAGCTGGGGCAGCCAGGGACTGGAGGGGAGCATTGGCACGAAATCTAGCCGGGCGGCAGGACGGGAAGCGAGATGCGAGCGCAACTCAGACCTTATGGTAGATCACGCGCCCTGCCTGTTCGCCATCCTCTGCCGGGTAGAGCTCGAAATCGTTGAAAAATGCCGGCGATTCCCCCCGCAGGGTCTCGAGCACCCTGACCGCGAGGCGGCGGATTTCCCGCTCGGCCCCCTCCCCAAGGCGCAGTTCCAGCATCGTGCGCCAGGCGCGGATGTTTCCGCTGACCACGATCTTGGTCTCGGTCCCGTTGGGGAGCACCGATCGCCCTGCCTCGCGCGCCAGCTTGCGGCGGTGCATCCTGTCGGACACCCAGGCGTAGCGCTCCATCAGCTTCTCGACCGAGGCGACGTAGCTGGCCTGTGCCGCCTCCATCTGCGCCAGCCAGGCGGCCTCGAGCGCCGCATCCCCCTGGACAGCCGGAGGCATCACGAAGGCGGCATCGGATTCGTCGACGTAGCGCTGGGAGAGCTGCGAGTAGCCGAAACCCGCCCGATGGCGCACCAGTTCGTGGGTGAGCGACCGGGAGACCCCTTCAATCAGCAGCACGTAGACGGCGTGTTCGAAGACCGATCCGTGGCCCTGCTTCAGGATGTTTCCGAGGTACTCCGCCGTGCTCCGCCCGGCAGGGTTGTGCTGGCTCATATAGCAGAGCCGGCCGGCGAATTCCGCCAGCTTCTCGCCGTCGGTGCCCGGCTCCTTCCACTGGACTCCGAGGTGGGCCGGTTCGAGGAATTGCGGGCGGGCGATCAGCGTGACGACGGATTCGCGGTAGAGGCGCATGGGCAGTCGGGGTGTTGGTGGTGGATCGTGAATGGTGCGCCGAAACCACGGCGCGGCGGAAGATAAGCCTCCCTCCCGCCGCCTGCTTACGACCTCGGGGTCGGCGCGGTCCAGCGGCTCTCGGCCCAAGTCGCACCGATTTCGATGGCCCGAAGCTGGTCGGCGACGCCCTCCGGAAGGACGGCAGCCTCGGAGCCGACCTTCAGCCGCTGCACCGGATCGCCACCGTCGCCCAGTATCACTCCAGTATTCCAGAGCGACTCCGGATCGAACGCCTGCTTGAGCGCGCGGAACACTTGCATCACCGTTTCGCCGTAGAGCGAAGCGAGCGTCCCGGCGCGGAGTCGTCCGGCGCCGTGCTCGCCGGAGGGGGTGCCACCAAGCTGGATGACCGCGGCAGTGACTTCCTCAAAAATCGCGCGCACCCGTTCGTGCCAGTCGTCTTCGTGCAGGTTCGGCAACAGGTTGACGTGGACGTGACCATCACCGGCGTGGCCGAACAGTACGGCGTCAACTTTGTGCCGCAGCGTGGCCGCGTCGATGGCATCGAGGTACTCGGCGAGGCGTGCAGGAGGGACGCAACCATCCTCGATCACCTGGAGCGAACGGCGGCCGTCGCTGAGGGCCGCCAGGATCGGCGAGGCCCCGTGACGCACCGCCCAGAGCCGCTCGCCTGCTTGGGCGTCGAGCGCGGTCTGCACGTCGAGCGCAAACGGCGCGACCGACTCGGCCGCCTCCTCCACCCGCGCGGTCACCTCGGAGGCCGAGTCGCCCTCAAACTCTGCCAGCAGCAACCCCGCCGCCTTCAGCAGCAAACCCGGATGCTCCGGCGTGTCCAAGCGATCGTCGATCAGGCGGAGGAATGAGGCATCGAGCAGCTCGAGTGCCGAAGGATCTACCTCCCGGATCCGCTCAAGCACGGCCGGCAGATCCGCCCGGGTTCGGAGCGCCACCCGCAACGATGCTCGGTGCACCGGGATCGGATCGAGCTGTACCACGATGTCCGTAATCACTCCGAGTGTTCCCTCAGCACCAATGACCACGTCGATCAGGTCACCGCTGGTAAGGAGCTGATCGAGGGCGTAGCCAGCGCTGTTCTTGCGGACCTGGGGATAGGCCGCGCGGATCTCATCGGCGCGGTGCGCGAGCAATGGCGCGACCGTGGAGTACCAGCGTAGCATCACCGGATGCCCGAGATCGGGAGGCAACCCTCGCACCAGGTGCAGGGGGCCATCGCCGGTTTCCAGTGTGAGCTCCCGTACCCAGCGACGCACGCTGCCGTAGCGAACCGTCCGCGGCCCCGATGCGTTGGTCGAAATCAGCCCGCCCAACGTGGCCCACGCCCCGCTGGAGGGATCGGGTGGGAATCGCAGCCCGTCGCGGGCCGCCAGCGCCTGCAGCTGGGCCAGGGGAACCGACGGCGCCAGTCGGGCGGAGCGATCGTTGGCGAACACCACGCAGCGTCCCGATTCGAACGCCGTCAGGTCGAGGACAATTCCGTCGCCAAGATTGCTGCCATCCATCGCACTGCCGGCACCGCGCGGGGTGATCGACCAACCGGCCTCCCGTGCATCCGCGATCACCGCGCGCAGTTCACTGAGCGAGGTTGGTCGGGCCACCGCAGCAGGAATGATCCGGTAAATCCCGGCGCCTTCGCTGTAGCGGGCCCTGCGGGTCGGGTCGAGAGCAAGCAGCGAGAGCGGCATATGGGGAAAGTAGCCCCCCACTCAGGCAGGCGGAGGCCTTGACTCCCACCGGCACCACCGGAGATTTCGCCTCCTGATGACTGCCCCGCGAGCGGAACTGATCCATATCGACGTCGATCGTCGCCTCGGCCACGAATGGGACGAGTGGGATGGCAAGTCCCTGCCAAATCAGGGGAATTTCGACGCGCCCCCCGGGCTCTTTTTTCGATGGGCCGTCGCGTCCCTGGCCGTGGCGCTCCTACTGGTGGCTGCGGTGCTCTACTTGCTGGCGCCTCGGCTTGCCGAATTGCAGCCGCTGCTCCCGCGGATTGCGTGGAGCAGCTGGGCAGTGGTCTCCGGTGCCGCCCTCCTCTGGTGGGGCCTGCTCGGGCTCTCGTACCGCTGGCGGCGTGCGCTGATGCCATCGCGGCTGGCCGAGCGCGGCTGGTTCCTCCGCGTGATGCGCCTCACGTCGCGGGTGGCGGGTCGATTCGGTCAGCGGGATCGAGTCGAGAACGCCGCAGTCAAGGTCTACAACACGCTCGCGCTGTTGCGGACACGCAAGGTCGGCACTGGCGAACTGCTGCTGCTGATTCCCCGGTGCCTCTCGCGCGAGACACTCGACCACGTCCTCGGACTCGCCGGCAAATACGGCGTGCCCGTGTTCGTGGCCACACGCGGACAGCTGGCCCGGCGCGTGATCCGTGAGCGACGTCCGCGGGCGGTTGTGGCGGTCGCCTGTGAGCGTGATATGGTCACGGGGCTGCACGATGTGGCGGGAAAGGTGCCAGTCCTCGGGCTGACGATGACGCTGCCAGCCGGACCGTGCAAGGATGCGATGCTCGACTTCGTGACGCTGGAGCGCTACCTGCAGGCGTTCGTGGCCTAGGGCTTCTTCCTCGGTACCACGACCGAGTCCGGCTTCGTGGCGGGTGTGCCGATGGGTGCGACGAGCGGCTTCACGGCGGGCGGAATCGAATCCACCGGATCGCCATATTTCGTGTTCAAGCGGTTGAGCAGGAGCGCGACCCGCAGGGCGACGGGGTGATTCGCCACGACCACGCGGTCCAGTGATCGGTCGTCGCGCGATGGGTCGTCCAGCGGCCGATAGACGGTTTCGATCGTCACGACGCTGTGATTCGGTCGCGAGGGATCGGCCCACGCCCGAAGGCGGACGACCCCATCCCCGAGTGGGCGTCGCGACGTGGGGCGCAGCGTTGCCGCGTCGAACCAGCCGGTCTCAAGCCAGGCATCGGCGATCTCCGTCCGGCGCACCGGGATCGAATCGGCGTCGAGCGCCAGCGCCAGTTCGCGCAGGGCCTCGCGCGGGGAAAGCTCCCATTCCGTCACGCTTGCGCTCAACAGCGGCAGGAGAGCCGGTCGCGTGGTCGTCGGATAACATCCCGCGGCGAGGCCGAGCAGTGCGAGCCGCAGGTACCTCACAGCCCCAACTCCATCGGCACCGGCGTGGTGCCACTCCAGTCGTAGAATCCCTTCCCGCTCTTCTTGCCGAGGTATCCTGCGGTCACCATCCGGCGCAGCAATGGCGGCGGCGCATAGCGAACTTCACGATACTGGTCGAACATGATTTCGCCGATCCGTACCACGGTGTCGAGCCCGACGAAGTCGAGCAGGGTGAACGGGCCCATCGGATAGCCAGCACCGAGCTTCATCGCCGTGTCGATCTCGACGATGCTGCCGCTGCCGCGCTCGAGCGCTCGCACGGCGTCGATCAGGTACGGCACCAGCAGCAAGTTCACGATGAAGCCGGATTCGTCGCGTGTGCTCACCGCCGTCTTCCCCACCGCCTTGGCGAAGGCGATACCGGCCTCGAGCACTGCTGGCGCGGTGCGGACTGACCGGACCACTTCCACCAATGGCATCAGGGGCACGGGGTTGAAGAAGTGCAATCCCAGCAGCCGTTCGGGGTGCGTGAGACCCACCGACTGATCGACGACACTCAGCGAGGAAGTATTGGTGGCGAACGCGCAGTCCGGGCGGCAGATCGCTTCGAGCCCGCGCCAGAGGGCCTGCTTGGCATCGAGCGCCTCGACGATCGCCTCGATCACCAGGTCACACGGCGCCAGCTCGTCGAGCGTGGTGACGAAGTGCAGTCGCGCCAGCGCCGCGTCGCGGGCGGCACCGGCGAGTTGGCCCTTCTCGACAAACTTCGCGAGCGACTTTTCGATGCCGGAGCGGGCCCGGGGCCACTGCGCCGGATCGGCGTCGTGGATCAGGACCTCGAACCCCCCGACCGCGGCGGCCTGGGCGATGCCGCTGCCCATCAATCCGCTTCCCACGATACCCACGGTCCGGATGGTCATTTCTCCTCGAGTGCCTTGCGCACTTCGGTGGTGATGTCGCGGACCACCTGTCCCACCTCCCGGGCCAGACGCGACGATGGTGGTGCACTCTGTCCGGAGCCCAGGGGCAGCGACGGCTGCCGTTCGAGATCGTCGAGCAGCCGCTCGAGTCCGAGCTGCGCCCGCGCCGCGATCGGCCGAAAGGCGCGCGAGATCATGAAGCTCGCGGCGCCGCCCGGAATCACGGGAATCAGTGCCGCCACTTCGGGGGCACCGAGCACTACCATCAGCGCGCCGGCGATGGCGCCGCCAACGCCCAGTGTCGCCGCGCCGCTGAGGTATCCGCGACGAGTCTTGCGCAGCGTGGCAGCGATCGTCACGTGGCAGAATCCTGCCTCGAGCGGAGTGATGACCACCGTAATCAACTCGGCGCGTTCGAGGTACGGCTTGCTGCCGCTCTCAAACATCTTTCGCATCTTGCGCATCGCCCCAGCGAAGGAGCCCATCGGTTCGAACGTGGTCCGCCCCACCGTGGCGCGCTGGATCACGAAGTGCTCGCGGGCCTCGAGGTAGCGCGCGATGGCGAGGGCGATCCCTTCCTCGCTCCCCTGCACGACCCGTTCGCTGGAGAGGTCGGCGTTGCCGAACCACTCATCCACCCATCCCTCTGGCACGGCAGGCAGGGCGCGGGTGCGCTCCTCAAGCAGGGCCTGCCGCAGATGCTGTTCGGGAATGCCGACGTCCCGGCCGAGCGCGAGGACTTCCTCTTCGCTGACACCATCGCCGATATCGCTGGAGGCCGCCTGCAATTCGGCGGCGCGCTGCAGGAGCCGGTCGAAGGTGGCGCGGTCAATGCGGGCGGGGAGTTTCGGTTCCACGAGTGATCGCCTCAGTTCGTGAACGCTTCGACGATCACCGCAATCCCCTGCCCGCCCCCGATGCAGGCCGAGCCGAGACCGATGCCACCACCCCGTGCGCGGAGCGCGTGCAGCAAATGTGTCGTGATACGGGCGCCGCTCGCGGCCAGGGGATGCCCGATGGCGATGCCACCGCCGTGGACGTTGGTGCGGAGCCGATCGAGTCCCAGCTCCCGTTCGACCGCGAGATACTGTGCCGCAAACGCCTCGTTCACTTCGACCAGATCCAGCTGGTCGACGGTCATTCCTGCCATCGCCAGCGCCTTGCGCGCAGCGGGCACCGGACCGATCCCCATCAATTCCGGTGGCACCCCGGCCACACCCCACGCTACCAGCCGACCGAGCGGCGTGACGCCGTGGGCAGCCGCGGTTGCCGCAGTGGTGAGCACCAGCATCGCGGCGCCATCGTTGATCCCCGAGGCGGTGGCTGCCGTTACGGTACCCCCGGAGCGGAAGAGCGCGGGGAGGCGTGCCAGCGACTCCCGCGTCGCCTCGGCGCGAATGTGCTCGTCGCAAGCCCACGGGACATCCTGCTTCGTCTTGCGGTCGCGGATCGGTACCGGGATCACTTCGTCGCGAAAGACACCGTCGCGCCACGCTCCCGCCGCCGCCTGCTGCGATCGGATGGAGAACTCCTCGCAATCATCGCGGCTGACAGCATACTTCGCGGCCAGGTTTTCGGCGGTGTCGCCCATCGAGCAACCGGCGAAGGAGTCGTGCAGTCCCTCGAACAGCGAGTCTTCCAGCAGCGGCGATGGCCCATACTTGAGGCCCCAGCGCGCCCCGCGGACAATGTGCGGCGCCTGGCTCATCGATTCGGTGCCGCCGGCGAGAACCGCGGTCGCCTCGCCCAGCAGCAGCCGGTGGGCACCCTGCACCACCGCCTCGAAGCCGGAGCCGCAGAGCCGGTTGACTGTCACCGCCGGCGTCTCGACCGCGAGACCAGCACGCAAGGCGACGTGACGGGCGCAGTACATCGCGTCCCTCGAGCTCTGCATCGCATTGCCGATGATGGCGTGGTCGACCACTGCGCGATCGAGGCCCGAGCGATCGAGGGCGTACGCTGCGGCGATCACCCCCAGGTCGGTCGCCGAGAGATCTTTCAGCGTGCCACCGAAGCTGCCAAAACCGGTGCGGACGGCCGAGAGGAAGACGATATCAGTCATCAGGGGAATATGGCAGAGCGCCGCCGCCACTGCTCAGGCGCCGAGCTTGACGCCGCACTCCGCGCAATGTTTCCAGTGGCGCTCCACCGCACCGCCGCAGGCCGGACACGCCGGCTGACGCTGATCGGCGCCACAGAAGGGGCAGAACTTCACCGTCCTCCCCTCGGGGAGCCCCTCTCGGCAGCTCCAGCACGACTCCTGCGGCGGGGTGAACTGAACGGCGGTGAGGAAGTCGGGCGGGGGACCCGGCGGTGGGCCGGCGGGCGGAGTCTCCAGTGCGACCCGGATGGCATCGGCGACCATCCGACTCACCGGGAGCGGGATGACGTCGCTGTCGTCAACCGGATGATCATCACTCTCCTCCGCGAGGCCGTCGCTGGGCGGGGCAGCGACCGGAGCGGACAGAGCCTCCCCTTCCGGCGGGCGCGCTGGCGGCATCTGTAACACCCCTTCCAGCCGCGAGAGCGCGGCGGGGGTGAGGGTCACCTCCGCCGAGCGCAGCTTTTCCAGCACATCAAGGTCGGGGAGCTTCGAGCCGATCGTTGCGCGCGCCAGCTCCGCGGCGGCGTGGGGCACGACGTGCACGAGTCCCTCCTCCTCCGCCAACAACCGGAGCAGCAGCGCCTCGTAGTCCTCACTGATGTCGATGCCCAGGAGGCGGCGAGCCTGGCGATACGGCAGCACGCGATCCAGCAGTGCGCCGACACCAATCGGGCCACCGTCCGCACCACCCTCGGCGTGCCACTGGGTCAGCACGGTACTGGCGAGCCGTTCGAGTTCGGTCACTTCCCCTCCGCGAGCCCAATCCGTTCGCCGGCTGCCAGTCGCTCCTCGAAGAGGGCGAAGCTGGCGTCGGGATCGTAGCTGGCAAATTTCCCGGCGGCGCGCTTGGCGTCAAGCCACTCCGCGTATCCCGACTCGACGATCCCTTCGGAGGTCAACTGCTCGGTGGCTGCACGAACCGCAAGGTCGTTGGCGTACTCATTCTTGGGATGTCCGGCGTGCCCGCGAACCCAGGTAAACTGTGCGTCGTGCTTCGGCAGCGACTGCCAGAGCGCCTTCCAGAGCTCGAGGTTCTCGATCACCCCGCCGGCGCGGACCCATCCTCGAGCCTTCCACTTGGGGGCCCACTCCCGGATTCCCTTCACGAGGTATTCCGAATCGGAGACGATGAGGAGCCGGAGCCGGGCGTTCTTCTGCCCCAACAGCTGCAGCGCCGCGATCGCGCCGGCCAACGCCATCCGGTTGTTGGTGGTCGAAGGAGAGTGGAGATAGAAATCCCTCCGCTGGACTCCCTTCGGGGTGCGAACCTCCACCAGCCCACCGGCGCCACCGGGGTTGTCGCCGGGTTTGCCGTTGCCCAGGCAACTCTCGTCGAGGTGAAGCAGGGCGACGGGGAGGGCGGCTGCGGTCAGGGATCGATTACCTGAAAATGGTCGAGGTCGGCGAGGACGAAGGTGAGTTCGTCTCCGGTCATCGCGAGATATCCCATCAGGGCATCGCGTCCGCGGGAGATGGTGAGCGCCGACGCCACCACGACATACTCGTTGCCGCGCCGACGGAGGGTAACCCGCTTCCGCTTCCGGACGGCGTGTTCGAGCTGTTCCATCCGCTCGGGGGTCCAGCGAAAGGTGCCCAGAATCCAGCTCCTTGACTGTCGGGAGGAAGGTAATCGATGGGCAGGGATCAATGATCGAGGCGCGGCGCCTACGGCTTCGCCCATTCATCGCCCATCCATCATCCATCATCCATCATCCTTCATCTCACCCACTTCCCTCCCAGCATCACCTTCACGATCTGCCGGCTGTTGCGGATCTCGACCAGCGGATTGCCGCCGAGCACCACCAGGTCTGCCGCTGCACCGGGGCGCAGGGTGCCGAGGGAATCGGCCCGCAACAGTTCGGCACCGCGAATGGTGGCTGCACGCAGCGCCTCGAGGGGCGTCAACCCCGCCCGCACCAGCAGTTCCATTTCCCGGTGCACGCCGGCACCGGGCACCAGCAGCTGGTTGGTGGCGTCGGTCCCGGTGGCGAGGCGTCCTCCCGCCTGGGCGAAGCGGAGGATGAAGAAGTCCTGGACCAGCCGCGACGCGCGGAAGGCCGGATAGTCTTCGCGGACCCATCCGGCCCGCTTGATCATTCCGGGGAGATTCCAGTTCGCCCGGGCCGAGTCGGGGACGCCGCTCAGATCGTTGGAGCGGAAGACGCTGGAGTCATCGAGCCGGGCGAAGGTCTCGTGCAGATCGAGCGTCGGAACCAGCGTCACTCCACTAGCGGCAAGGCGGCGGGCGACATCGACTAGCCGGGCGGTGTCGAGTCCGGTCCAGCTGCGTTCGAACGCCGTCCAGCCGATGAAGAAACCCTGACTGTGGGCGGCGTACAGTGCCGTCGAATCGCCGGCTGCCTCGGGAACGCCGGTGAGGTGCTCAATCGATGCGACGCCGATTCGCGCGGCGGTCAGGGCATCGGTGAGCCCGAGATGCGCAGCAACCGGTAGCCGCCGCGCCTGAGCGGCCGTGACAACACCGGTCAGGAGCGGCGGCGTGACGCGGGTGTAGACCTTGATCCATCCGGCGCCGTGAGCGGCAACCAGCGCGATCGCGCTGTCGGCGCCTGGGAGTACCGCAATCCCGATCGCATCGGGGTACGTCGCGGGAAGGCCATCGAGCATCGCGACGGCCTGGAAGAGACGCGGTGCCGGGGAGCGCGCGGCGGTGGCACGCAGGGTATCGGCGAGGGGGAGGCCATCGTGCAGGTCACGAACGGTGGTCACGCCCCAGCGCAGTGAAAGCGCGAGCGCCCAGGGCTGCAGGTGCACGTGTGCGTCGATCAACCCGGGAATCACCCAGCGGCCGCTGACATCGGTCACCACGGCACCGCGGGGCACCGCCACGTCCGACGACGATCCAGCCGCGACCACGTGACCGTCGCGGATCAGGATGACTCCCTGGGGAATCGTACGGCCCGAAACTACGTCGATCACCGTTCCGCCGGTCAGCGCTTCCATCCCGAGCCCGGGACGCGCCGTAGCACACGCCGACAGCGCCAGCGTGACCACGGCGAAAAGACGACGCGCCCCGGTCGGCCCGGGGCGCGTCACGGAGCGCAGGCGGCGGATCACTACTTCCGCTTCTTCGCCGCCTTCTTGGCCGGCTTGGCTGCCTTCTTCCCACCCTTCTTCGCCGGCTTCCTGGCGAACTTCTTGGCGGGCTTCGCCGTCTTCTTGGCGCCCTTCTTCGGGGCGGCCTTCTTGGCGGCCTTCTTTGGCGCGGCCTTCTTGGCGGCCTTCTTTGGCGTGGCCTTCTTGGCGGCCTTCTTTGGCGTGGCCTTCTTGGCGGCCTTCTTCGGCGCGGCCTTCTTGGCGGCCTTCTTCGGCGCGGGCTTCGGAGCCGGCTTCGCAGCCGCCTTCTTGGCGGGCGTCGGAGCGGGCTTCGCGGCGGCCTTCGGTGCGGGCTTGGCCACTGCCTTCGGCGCCGGCTTCGCGACCGCGACCAGCTTCTTCTTCGCCTTCTTGCGCGGCCTCGCAGGGACGGAGCCCGGGGCGGGCTCAGGAATGCTCATCGGGGTCGGGGCCGGAGAACCACCGCTTGACGACTCCATCCAGCCACCTGACAGCTCCCACGAACTCTCCGAATTATGGAACAGATCCATGCTGCGCTCCTGCAGGGTGTAGTGTAGGAAGAATCACCTTCAGCGAACCAGAATTTCTGCGACACGTGCAGGTCTGCGCGTGTCGACGCGCTATAATATGTCGCGTCCCTTCGTCGCTTGTGCAAGGTGTCCACGAGAGCTGATGCGCGCACTCTGCCTGACCGCCATCGGCGGGTTCGAAAAACTCGCCCTGCTCGACCTCCCCGCGCCGCCGCTCCAGCACCCCGGAGCGGTGCGGATCGGGATTCGTGCCATCGCCCTGAATCGACTGGATCTCGGCGTCGCAGGCGGCTTGCCGGGGATTCCGGTGCCGATCTTTCCGCACATCGTCGGCTGCGACGGCGCCGGGGTGGTGCTCGAAGTCGGTGCCGCGGTGACGCACCTCGCCGTCGGCGACCGGGTGGTACTGAATCCGGGTTGGGGATGCGGCGAATGCGACGCCTGCATCGCGGGAGATGATGTCTTCTGTCGTCAGTTCGGGGTGCAGGGCGAGCATCGGAGCGGCACGGCGGCGGAGGAGGTGGTGCTCCCGGCGCGGAACGTGATCCCGATCCGGGGGGAGTGGAGCTGGGCTGAGGCGGCGGCGTTCCCGTTGGCCACGCTGACCGCCTGGCGGATGCTGACCACCCGGGCCCGGCTCGGTCGCGGAGAATCGGTGCTGATCTGGGGCATCGGGGGCGGGGTCGCCCTCGCGGCGCTGCAGATCGCCCGCCACCTCGGTGCGCACGTGGCCGTCACGTCCTCGGATCCAGCGAAACTTGCGCGGGCCGGCGCCCTGGGCGCCGAGTTGCTCCTCGACCACCGGGCGGACAGCGACATCGCCGCGGCGGTCAAGCGACACTTCGGTCACGGCGCCGACGTCATTGTGGATTCGGTCGGCAGCGCCACCTGGCCGCGCTCGCTCCGAGCGCTGCGCCCCGGCGGACGGCTGGTGACCTGCGGCGCCACGACCGGGCACGATGTGGCGCTCGACCTGCGCCGACACTTCTGGTTCCAGTGGTCGCTGCTCGGCTCGACGATGGGAACGCCTCGGGAATTCGCCGAGGTGGTGGCGCTGGGTGAGATGGGGTTGTTGCGACCCCCGATCGATGCCGTCTTCCCGCTCGCCGACGGGAAGGAGGCGTATCGACGCCTCGCAGCGGCCGAACAATTCGGCAAACTCGTGCTCGAGGTTTCCCCGTGAATCAACTCAGTGAGCGACTCCAGGCCGGAGCCGACCAGCTCTGGCACGTCATACCGGCGCTGATCATCGCGGCCCTCATCCTGATTGCGGGCTATTTCGTGGCGCGCACCATCGAGAAGTGGGTCGACGCCACCCTCAAGCGGCTCGACTTCAACCGGATGGCCGAGGCCGGTGGCTTCCGCGAGGTGGTCGACCGTACCGGTGCCCAACTCGACCCGGTCCACGCCGTGGGGAAGCTGCTGTTCTGGCTGGTGATGCTGATCGTCATTCTGCTCGCCTCCGCGGCGCTCGGGCTCGAGAGCATCAACGAAATGTTCGGCATCATGATCTCCTTCATCCCGACGCTGATCAGCGCCATCGTGATCGTGATTCTCGGGATGGTGGTCGGGGAGTTCGTCCGCGGGCTGATCCTGGCATCGGCCGGAAACGTCGAGGGAGTGCCGACGCTGGCGAAGGTTGCCAAGGGATCGGTGGTGGTAATCGCAATCTTCATGGCATTGCAGCAACTGGGCGTCGGCGAGGAGATCGTCACGGCCACCTTCACGCTGATTCTCGGCGCCGTGGCCCTCGGCGTCGGCCTGGCCTTCGGCCTCGGCAACACCCATCTGGCTGGCGAGATCACCCGGCGGTGGTACGACCGGAACCGGGAGCGACGCCGCAAGCCCGAGACGCTCCCGGACGAACAGACCGAGGAGTCGAAGGAAGAGCCGCTCCTCGACTAGCGCTTCCCCTTGGCCTGCTCCGGCACCGGATAGCGGAGCAGGCGGATTCCGCCCGGGAATTCCTCAGCCATCACGATATGGGTGCCGTCGACCCCCAGTGCACGGCCACGGCTGGGCACCTTCACCACGTACCGCACACCGGTCGAATCGACCACCTGGAAGCTGCGCACCGAATCGAGGGCGATGCCGCTCTTGAACAGCCAGACGCGGCGATCCGGCGTCTGAAACGCCGCCTCGAACGCTGGTTTGATCGCCGTGAATGGCAGGCGCCGAGCCGCCTCCCGCTGATCTTCCGGGAATCGTCGAATGAAAATCTGGCGATCCATCTCCTGCACCGTCAGAATCGGGTCCTGCATCGGCGGACCGGTGAACGCCTGCTTGGCATTGGGCCGGCGCCACTCCACCCGATTCTGCACCACCCGGGCAATCCAGAGCGACCCGTCGCGTTGCACTCCCCAGAGGTCCTGCCCCGCCAGGTTTCGCCGCTCGAAGCGTGACCCGCTTGCCCCTTCGACCATCGCCAGGTCGGTCGGCGCCAGCCGAGCGATGGTGTCGAACCGTGTCAGCTGGGGATCGGCACGCACGACGGCCGCACTGTCCTTGAGTCCAGAGCCGTCACGCAGCGCTTCCGGCGCCACCTCGAAATACCACTGTCCCGCGGCATCACGGGCTCGCGGGAACGCCCCCCGCAGCGGATCGGGCACCGGCCACGCTTCCAGACGCGGCGACCCCGGCAGCCAGGCCGTGAAGCGCCGGAGCCCCCAGTCGCCTACGACAATGGTGTCGCCAATGCCGAGCAGCACCGAGGGGTGGGGAACCTCCGCCGGAGTGATCCCCGGGAAGGGCACGACGGAGTGCTGCGCAAAGTCAGCGATGCGAAGCTCCGCCTCCTCCGCGGCAAGCACCACCCAGCGGCCATCGCTTCGTGGGACGGCGGTGGGGACCGAGACCGCTGCAACAATCACGGTGTCGGCAGTGGGAGGAACCACCAGGGTCGGAGCCGGTGGCGGTGGCGCACCGCAGCCCAGCGCGAGCACAATCAGGAGCGAGAGGTGGTGAGTACGCATCATCGAAGATACCGCGGCTTACGGGGCGGTGGTCGACCGTTCGATGACGAGGGGATGACAATCGCCGATCAGTCGAGCGCAGCGGAGTCAGTCAGTGCGCGCGAGCGGCGGCCAACTGTTTGCGGCCAGCCGACTTGCGCCGTAACTTCAGGGGATGAAGTACCCTGCAGTGGCCAATTATATCGGTGGGTCGTTCGTGCCGGGCGACGGTGGGCTTGCCCTGCTCGACGTCTTCAATCCCAGCGATGGCACCGTGATTTCTCAGGTACCCCTCTCCGCCACGGCGGAGGTGGATGCCGCGGTACGCTCCGCCCGGGCGGTCTTTCCAAAATGGTCGGCCACGCCGATCAAGGACCGGGTCCAGATCTTCTATCGCTATCGGCAACTCCTCGAACAGCATCTCGACGAACTCGCCGCGCTGGTTACCGAGGAGAATGGCAAGGTCGCGCCCGAGGCCCGGGCCGAGGTGCTCAAGTCAATCGAGTTGACCGAGTTTGCCTGTTCCCTCCCCCAGATCACCGCCGGTGAAGTGCTCGAAGTCAGTCGGGGGGTGGAATGCCGGATCGAACGCTTCCCGCTGGGCGTCGTCGCCGCCATCACGCCATTCAATTTTCCCATCATGGTTCCCAACTGGTCGATCCCCAATGCGATCGCCCTCGGGAACTGCCTGATCCTCAAGCCGTCGGAACTGGTCCCCCTCAGCGCCGGGCGAATCGCCGAGCTCCTGAAGGAAGCCGGACTTCCCGATGGCGTGCTCCAGATCGTGCACGGCGGCCAGGGCGCGGTCGAGGCGATCTGCGATCATCCCGACATCGATGCGATTTCGTTCGTTGGCTCCACCCGCATCGCCAAGGTGGTCTACCGTCGCGCCTCCGCGAGCCTCAAGCGGGTGCTCGCGCTAGGCGGCGCCAAGAATCACCTGATTGTGATGCCTGACGCCGATCTCGAGATGACCGCGAGCAACGTGATCGCCTCGATGTCGGGCTGCGCCGGCCAGCGCTGTATGGCGGCCTCGGTGATGGTCGCGGTCTCGGCCACCGATCACATCATCCAGCGGATGGTGGAACAGGTCCGCAGCATCGTGCCCGGGGAAAACCTCGGCCCGGTCATCTCGGCCGAGGCGCGAGCGCGAATCCACCGCTATATCGTCGAGGCCGAGGCCGCGGGCGCCACGGTCCTGGTAGATGGACGCAACGTGAAGGTTTCCGGTCGCGAGGGGGGCTACTTCATCGGCCCCACCATCCTCGACCACGTCACCCCCGAGATGCGGATCGCGCAGGACGAAGTGTTCGGTCCGGTACTCGCGATCGTGCGGGCCCGTGATATCGACCAGGCACTCGACGTGGAGAATGCCTCTCCCTACGGGAACGCGGCATCGGTATTCACCGAGAGTGGTGGCGTGGCCCGCAAAGTGATGGAGCGTGCGGGCGCCGGGATGATCGGTGTGAACGTCGGCGTGCCGGTCCCGCGCGAACCATTTTCGTTCGGTGGCTGGCACGACTCGAAGTTTGGTGTCGGCGACATCACCGGCCGCGGTTCGATCGAGTTCTGGACTCAGTCGAAGAAGCTGACCACCAAGTGGAATCGCGAGGCCGGCATCAACTGGATGTCGTGAGCGCGACGCCGTCCGGCGACGCGTGGTTGCATCAGGAGGCCCTATGTCGGTCGATCGCTCGGTAGAGTTCACCGGAATTCACTTCGAGAACCCCTTCCTGCTCTCGTCGGCTCCGCCGACCGAATCGGAAAGCAACATTCTTCGCGCCTTCGAGTCAGGATGGGGAGGCGTCGTCACCAAGACCATCGGCCTTCATCCCGTCGTGAATGTCTATGGCGCCAAGGCCAAGTTCCAGCGCACATCGCCCGACGACGCCTCGGTCTCGATGAAGAAGCGCCCAGGCACCGCATTGCACTCGTCGTGGAACTGGGAGCTCATTTCCGACAAGCCGCTGGACTGGTGGGCCCCGCGAATCCGCCGGATCAAGGACGCCTTTCCTGATCGTGTCCTGATTGCGTCGATCATGGCCGGCTCCGGTAACGACAAGGAGCTGCGCCACTGGCAGGAGCTCGCCGTGAGCTGTCAGGAGTCGGGGGCCGACGCACTCGAGCTCAACTTCTCCTGCCCGCATATGGATCGCCGTGATATGGGTTCCAACATCGGGAAGGATCAGGGACTCTGCTCGGTGGTCACCGAGGCCGTCAAGGAAGTCGCGAAAATTCCAGTCTGGTGCAAGCTCACCCCCGCCACTCCCGACATCGTGGTCGAGGCCGGTGCCTGCTTCCGTGGCGGCGCCGATGCCATCGTTTCCTCGAACACCTTTCCGTCGTTGCCGATGATCGACCCCGAGACCCTCGAGTTCGAGATCAATGTCGACGGGCTGGTCTCGAGCGGCGGGATGGGTGGCCCCGCCATCCTGCCGCTTTCACTCGCCAAGATGGCACAGCTCTCCCAGGCCTTCCCTGACCGGGCCTTCTCCGGCATCGGCGGTATTTCCGATTTCTCCCAGGCCCTCTCCTACTTCCTCCTCGGCTGCGGCACGGTGCAGGTCTGCACTGCCGCGATGCTCGATCAGGCCGTGGGACCGAATGTGATCAAGCGCCTCAACGCCGGGCTCGACGCCTTTCTCGAGAAGCACGCCGAACAGGGATGGCACCGGATCGAAGACTTCCGGGGAGCGCGCCGCGACCGGGTCGTGCTGCAGTCGGCGATTCGTCGCCCCAGCGAGTCGGAGTACCATGCCGGCTTCGAGGCCGTCGAAGGTTACGCCTCGTGACCGCCACTGCCCCGACCTCGGCCACCGCACGTCCGACGATGCCGCCCAGCAGCCACGTGCCACGGCCGTACACCGGGCCGACACGCGAGGAGGTGCTGCAGCTCCGTCGGCAGTTCACCAACCCGGCAGTCTTCACGATGTTCCGCGATCCGTTGATGATCGTCGAGGGCCATATGCAGTGGCTCTTCGACGAGACGGGGCGCCGGTACCTCGATATGCTCGCAGGGATCGTGACGGTGTCGTGCGGCCACTGCCACCCGAGGGTGGTTACGGCGGTCAATGCGCAGTCGTCGACCTTGCAGCACGCGACCACGATGTACCTCCACCCGAATCTGGCATTGCTCGCGAAGAAGCTCGCCTCCAGGATGCCCGCCGGCCTCGACGTCACCTATTTCGTGAACAGTGGCAGCGAAGCGACCGATCTTGCGATCACCATGGCTCGGCTCTTCACCGGCAATACCGATGTCATCGCGCTGCGCAACGCCTACCACGGCGGCTCACCTGGCGCAATCGGCGCCACGTCCCATTCCACCTGGAAGTTTCCGGTGCCGTCGAACGTGGGTGTCCACCACGCCATCTGCCCCGATCCGTATCGCTCACCATTTCAGGGAACCCCGGAAGCGATCGCCACGCAGAGCGCCAATGACATCCGCGAACTGATCCGCTATTCCACGCCGGGGAAGGTCGCTGCGTTCATCGCCGAGTCGATCCAGGGTGTGGGTGGCACGACGCACGGTGCCCCCAACTATCTCCGCGAGGCCTACGCCGTCGTCCGCGAGCACGGCGGGCTCTGCATCGCCGATGAAGTACAAACCGGCTTTGGTCGGACCGGTACGCACTACTGGGGCTTCGAGAACTGGGGGGTCGTTCCCGATTTCGTCACTATGGCGAAGGGGATCGGCAACGGGGTGCCGCTCGCGGCGGTCACGACCCGAATGGAAATCGCCCAGGCACTCACGCAGCGAGTGCATTTCAACACCTTCGCGGGCAATCCCGTCTCGGCAGCGGCCGGCCTCGCCGTACTCGACGTCATCGACGAGGATGGCCTCCAGGAGAACTGCCGCGTGGTGGGCGGGCATCTGAAGGCCGGCCTCACCCGCCTGATGAGCAGCCATCGACTCCTCGGCGATGTTCGCGGAATGGGGCTAATGCTCGGTGTCGAACTGGTGCGAGACCGTGCCAGCAAGGTCCCGGCGAAGTCGGAAACACTCGATGTCGTGGAGGCAATGCGCGAGTCGGGTGTGCTGGTGGGCAAGGGTGGGCTCGACGGGAACGTGCTGCGCCTCAAGCCGCCGATGTGCATCACCACGGCCGACGCCGATTTTGCCCTCGATGCCCTCGACCGTGCCCTCACACAGGTCGGTCAGTCGTAGTACTTACCCAGGTGGGAGCAACCTCAATGCGCTTCGACCGAATCATCAGGGGTGGCACCGTTGTCACCCCGACCGGCTCCTTTGTCGGCGATGTGGCGATCCGCGGCGAGACCATCGCCGCGCTCGGCCAGGACCTCGACGCCAGTGGTGCCGACGTCATCGACGCGACCGGGCACCTCGTCCTCCCGGGCGTCCTCGACGTCCACGTCCATCTCGAGCTTCCGTTTTGCGGCACCACCTCCGCCGATGACTATCGCACCGGGACTCGTGCCGCCGCACGAGGCGGAGTCACCACCGTCATCGATTTCGCCATCCCCTACGCCGGTGAATCGCTCGGTCAGGCCGCCGACAACTGGCTGGCCAAGGCGAAGGAGAAGGCGCTGATTGACTACACCTTCCACATCTGCATCACCCGGTGGAACGAGCACCAGGACCAGATCAAGGGAATGGTCGATCGCGGCTTCACCACCTTCAAGGAGTTCATGATTTACGAGTCGGAGGGGTGGCAGTCAGACGACCGCGCGCTCTTCGGCACGCTCGAGAAGATGAAGGAATACCGGACGATGCTGCTGGTCCACGCCGAATCGGCTCGGGTCCTCGACGAACTGATTGCCCGGCACCACACGCCGGAGCTGATGAAGCAGTACGGTGCCCGGCTGCACCCGATGACCCGACCGAACTTCATCGAGGCCGAGGCGATCTCGCGCGTGGTCCAGTGGAGCGAGGCCACCGGAGGGCAGCTCTATATCGTCCATATGTCGACGGCGGAAGGCGCCGACATCATCCGGGCGGCGCAGGCACGCGGCGTCCCGGTGCTCGCCGAGACCTGCGTCCAGTACCTCGTGCTCGATGACAGCGTCTTCGCCCGGGAGGATGGCCACCTCTTTGCCTGCTGCCCGCAGCTCAAGAAGCCGGCCGATGTGGAGCGGCTCTGGGCCGGACTCAAGCACGGCGAGGTGTCGGTCATCTCCACCGATACCTGCACCTTCTCGCGCGAGCAGAAGGCGATGTGGCAGGGTGACTGGACCAGGATTCCTATGGGGATGCCCGGTCTCGAGACGCTGCTCCCGCTGACCTACAGCCGCGGCGTGCTCGGCGGTCGTCTTTCGCTCGAGGAGATGTGCCAGAAACTCAGCACCAACCCCGCAAAGATTATGGGACTCTATCCCCGGAAGGGTGTCCTCCAAGTCGGCTCCGACGCCGACATCGCGATCATCCACCCCGAATCCACTCGTCCGGTGGACCCCGCCACGATGGAGACCAACGCTGACTGGTCGCCCTTCGAGGGGTGGCAGCTCGCCGGCTTCGCGCGGACCACGCTCTCGCGTGGCGACGTGATCGTCGATGGATATCAGGTCGTGGGGCAGGCGGGGCGTGGGCGGTGGCTGCCCCGCACCACGGCCGGGCTCCGGTGAACTCCGCCGATGAGGAGATGCGCCGCTCCTCACTCTGGAACGAGGACCTGAGCCCCACCACGCCCGAGCGACGTACCTGGTCGACCTGGAACATCGCTGCACTCTGGATCGGGATGAGTGTCGTCATCACCACCTACACGCTCGCCTCCGGCTTGATGCAGCAGGGGATGAACTGGTGGCAGGCGATGCTGACGATTCTCCTCGGCAACGTCATCGTACTGATCCCGATGATTCTCAACGCTCACGCCGGCACCCGCTACGGCATCTCCTTCCCGGTCCTCTGCCGCGCGTCCTTCGGCGTGCGTGGCGCCAACGTGGCGGCCCTCCTCCGCGCCGCCGTGGCGTGCGGCTGGTTCGGGATTCAGACCTGGATCGGCGCCCTGGCGCTCAACCTCCTGCTCGGTGCCGCCTTTCCTTCGTGGACCGGGTTGGCGCACGGAATCTGGTTCTCCTTTGCGGCGTTCTGGTTGATCCAGGTCGCGATCATCATCACCGGCACGGAAGGGATCAAGCAGTTGGAGAGCTGGGCTGCGCCACTACTCCTCGCCGGTGGTCTCCTCCTGCTCTGGTGGGGGGTGAGCCACGGTGGCGGGTTGAGCAACGTGCTGACCCAGTCGCAGAAACTGCAGGGCGGTCACACCGCGTTCTGGGTCATCTTCCCGGCCGCGCTGACCGCCAATGTCGGCTACTGGGCGACACTTTCGCTCAACATTCCCGACTTCACCCGGTACGCGAAGAATCAGCGCTCGCAGGTGCTCGGCCAGGCACTCGGCCTCCCTACTACGATGACCCTCTTCGCCTTCATCGGTGTGGCGGTGACGAGCGCTACGATCGTGATTTTCGGCGAGCCGATCTGGGATCCCGTCGTCCTGGTGAGCCGGATCGGCGGTACCGGAGTGATCGTCTTCGCCGCGCTCGTGGTGCTCGCCGCGCAGCTCACCACCAATATGGCAGCCAATGTCGTCTCACCATCCAACGACTTCTCCAATCTCTCGCCGCGAAGGATTTCGTATGTCACCGGCGGCCTGATTACCGCGGTGATCGGCGTGCTGATGATGCCGTGGCGCCTCTACTCCGACGCCGCGGCATACATCTTCACCTGGCTGCTGGGCTATTCGTCGCTGATGGGCGCCCTCGGCGGGATCCTGATTGCCGACTACTGGATCATCCGCCGTCAGCAGCTGAATGTGTCGGCACTCTTTCAGCTCGACGGCGAATACAGCTACCGGCGTGGCGTGAACCCCTGTGCCATCATCGCGCTCGTGGTGGCCGTGCTGCCGGTGATTCCCGGCTTTGTGCGGGCGGTGGGCACTCCCGGAGGGATGGTCGCCAACCCCGGCTTCTTCGATCATCTGTATCAGTACGCCTGGTTCGTCACTTTTGCGCTGAGCTTCCTGATCTACCTCAAGCTGATGTGGCCCTATCGGCCCAGTCCTTCCGTGGAGAGTTGAAATGGCCCGAACCGTCAAGTGCGGCCTGATCCAGGCATCGCACGCCTGCGGCACCGAGGAGAAACTGGAGATCATCCGCGATGCCAATATCAACAAGCACCTCGAGCTGATCGAGCAGGCCGGTCGGGAGGGGGTCCAGATCCTCTGTATGCAGGAAATCTTCACTGGGCCGTATTTCTGCGCCGAGCAGACCACGCGCTGGTACGATACCACGGAGGCAATTCCCGACGGTCACACCACGCGGCTGATGCAGGAAGTCGCCCGCCGACTCCAGATGGTGATCATCGTCCCGATCTATGAACAGGATGGTTCGGGGATCTACTACAACACCGCGGCGGTCATCGATGCCGATGGCAGCTATCTCGGCAAGTACCGCAAGAACCACATTCCGCACTGTGGCCCGGGCTTCTGGGAGAAGTTCTACTTCAAGCCCGGCAACCTCGGCTACCCGGTGTTCAAGACCCAGTACGCCGACATCGGTGTCTACATCTGCTACGACCGCCACTTCCCGGAAGGCGCTCGCCAGCTGGGACTCAACGGCGCCGAGATCGTCTTCAACCCCTCGGCCACCGTGGCCGGCTTGTCGGAATATCTCTGGAAGCTGGAGCAGCCGGCGCACGCGGTGGCCAACGCCTATTACATCGGGGCGATCAACCGAGTGGGATTCGAGGAGCCGTGGCGGATCGGTGAGTTCTACGGGCAGAGCTACTTCTGCGATCCGCGCGGGCAGATGGTGGCCGAGGGGAGTCGCGATCGGGACCAGCTGATCACTGCCGAGCTGGATCTCGACCGGATCCGGGAGGTCAGGAACATCTGGCAGTTCTACCGCGACCGGCGGCCGGAGACGTACGGGGGGCTCACGGCGCTGTGAGATCTTCCCGGAATCGTGTAATCGGGCACGGTCCGTGCATTTGACTGTGGCATCCACCCCGTTCCCGGAGGCACCGTGCGCTTGCGCGTCGAGGTCCTGATCGCCCTGCTTGCCGTTCCCACCGTCCTAACGGCGCAGCGCGCCGGAAAGCACGGGTCTGATGTGTCGATCGGCGTTCGCGCCAGCACCCTCGGCTTCGGGGTCGAGGTCTCGAAGCTGGTCACCTCGCATCTCGGCTTGCGCGTCGGCACCAACACCTACTCGCTCAACAAAAGCGTCGACCAGAGCGACGTCACCTTCGACGCCAAGCTCAAGATGAAGGCTCGCACGGCGCTCGTCGATCTCTATCCCGCGAGCCGCGGTTCGTTCCACCTCACCGGCGGCCTGATTACCAACCCGGTCGAGATCACCGCCGTGGGACAGCCCAAGGCGACCGGCACCTTCACCATCAATAATCGTGAATACACCACGGCGCAGGTCGGCACCCTCACGGGTACCGGGAAGTGGCCGAAGACGTCGCCCTATGCCGGCATCGGCTTCGGCACTCCAGCGAATTCGCACGCCGCCCTCAAGTTTGTCTTCGACCTCGGCGCCGCGCTGAGCAAGTCCACCATCGCACTCACCGCAACCGGTGCGGCCAACAACGCGCAGCTGCAGTCGGACCTGAATGCCCAGGTTGCCAAGACTCAGAAGGATGTCGACAAGTACGCCAAGGTGTACCCGATCCTCTCCTTCGGCCTGACATTCCGCTTCTGATCAGTCGGCCGCCTCGACCTTGACGTGCCCCCGCATTCCCAAGGGGGCGTGCGGATCGCACTGGAAGTAGTAGCTCTTCCCCGGCGCGAAGCTCACCGGCACATCGAAGGTCTGCCCCGGCAACTGGAGCAGGTCGCTCGCGGGCGGGAGATTCGGCATGCCGGGGTTGCTGTCGGGAAGAAAATGGACGTTGTGGACACCGACCCCGAGCGTAAAGCGCAGCACGTCACCTGGATGCGCTTCGACCAGCTTCGGCTTGAAGTAGCTGCCGGTTTCGTCGGTGATCATCTCGATGGTGATGACCTTTCCGGTGGCAGCCGCCGCCGGTTCCGGCGCACCCGGAGTGGTCCCCGGCGCCGACGCGTCCTTGCCCCCACCGCAGGCGAGGGAAAAAATCACGGCCGTCAATGGAACAACAGACCGAAAAGGCAATTGGATCGACATCACGACTCCCTTGATGAATGACACTAGAAACTCTTCCGTTGAAACGCGCGTGCCGCAATTCCGAGCGGCAGCACCAGCCAGAGGGAGAGCGTTGCAACCAGCACCGCGCGGCCTGCTCCGGTCCCGAGTGCGTGTTGCAGGACGGCCCCGGTGTAACCGAGCAACGCGGAGGCATCGGTCCCGAGCAGCAGCAGGACGCGGGCGAGGTCGAGCGGGTTAAGCGCCAGCATCACCAGCATTGCTCCTTCCAGTGGCCGCTGCCCGAACAACATCGCGATCAGCAGGATCACACCATCCCAGACGACGGCCGCAACCAGCCAGGCACCGAGTGCGATTCCCAGCGCCCGGACCCGATCATCGACCCTGAGCGCCACCAGGAAGGCGAGCGCGGTGCTGATGAAGGTCAGGATGATCGCGGCGCCCAGCACCGGGACCAGCCGGGCGCCCAGCGCACCGAAGACCATCCCGTGCCACACGAACGGAGCGATCAGGCCGAGCGAGATAGCGACCGCGAGCGGCAGTGCGTTGCCGAGATAGAGACCGAGAAAGAGCCGGCGACGCGAGACGGGCTGCGCGAGCAGCAATTCCGTGAGGTCCCGCGCGTGATGCACTTGCACCGTACCGGCGACGAGCCCCACCAGTGGTGTCGCGATCAGCACGATATCGATCAGCGACACCACGGTCGTAGCACCGCCGCCGCCGAAGCGAAGCAGCAGCTCACCCGCGACGGCAAGGGTGACCGCGATTCCGACCAGCCAGCGACCGCGGATTGCTTCGCGGACCGCCAGACGAAGGAGTGGCAGCAGGGTATTCACGCGACCGCCAGGATGGCCCGGCCCGACAGCAGGCACGCGATCGCGCGCTCGAGCGTCGGTTGACCGGTGGTGACTTTCAGCTCGTGGACGCCACCCTGCCAGCGCGCGACCCCCTCCGTGAGGAAGAGGACGTCATCTGCCAACTCCTCCAGCTCCGGGAGGACGTGCGACGTGATCAGCACGGTTGCGCCAGCAGCACGATCGGCGAGGATTCGATCCTTGAGGACGCGCGCGGCCACCGGGTCGAGCCCCGCAGTCGGCTCATCCAGTACCAGCAGTTCCGGCCGGAATGCAAACGCCAGCACGGCATTGACCTTCTGCCGCGTCCCGCCTGACAGCACCCCAAGCGGACGATCGAACGCCTCCCCGAGGTCGAACGCCTCCGCGAGCGAGAGCTCCGGCACGATCGCTCCCCCACGCAATGCGACCAGCGTGTGCAACAATTCCCGCCCGGAGAGGTGCGCCGGAAAGCGGGCGATCTGCGGCATATAGCCGATGGTCGCACGGTACTTGGGGCTGCCATCCAGGAAATGGCTTCCCAGGGCAATCGTGCCGGCCTCGGGGGTCGCCAGCCCGAGCAACAGCTTCAGCAAGGTGGTCTTCCCGGCGCCGTTCGGGCCCACCAGACCGGTGACTCGCCCCGTGGCGATCTCGGCCGTGAGACCCTGCAGGACGGTGCGACGGCCGAAACGCTTGGAGACACTCCGAAACCGGATCATCACTCCCCCCCAGTTGGTGCGCGCATCAGTGGTCGCGCATCCACGACATTCGGTGGCGTCAGCACCGGTAGCACCCGTTCGGCAGCATCCAGCAAGCGGACGAAGAGCGAGCGCTGCAGCAACAACGCCGGCTGGGCGTGCTCCACCAGCAGGGCGAAGAGCCGCACCGGATGGTGTGGCACATCACCGCGACCGTCGTGGTTGAGATCCCAGCCGCGGTAGGACTCCCACCAGTTCCCGGTGAAGGTGGCGGACGTCCCACGGCCATTCACGGCCACATCAAAGGAGTTGCGGCGGAAGGCGTTGCTGCTGAACTCGGCTCCCGAGGTGCTGCCGAACAGCCGCAGTGCCCAGCCGTTTTCTTCGAACCGGTTGCCGGTGGCGACCAGGCGATCGGCGCCATCGGCGAGCAATCCGGTGGTGTTCCGTCGGAAGAGGTTGCCCGTGAGATGCGCATCTTCGATCTCCTTGAGCAGTAGTCCGTAGGAGGTCGGTCCGCCGTTGTCGGCGAAGGTATTGCCTGACATCGTCACGACTTTGGTGTACATCACCGCCACCCCGCCACCGTTCGCCGCGAACGTGTTGCCCACATAGCGGGAGGAGTCCGAGTACATGAAGTGCATTCCGTAGCGGAAATTGTGCTCGCTGCGGTTGTTTCGTACCTCGGCGTCACGATTGAACTCGAGATAGATCCCGTCGCGATGTCCGCTGATCACATTGTCGTGAATCCTGGCGCTGCGTGACGACCACGAATGGACTCCGTTGCCGATCGCAGCCTCGCTCTTCCCCGCCACGCCACTGATCCGGTTGAAGCCCACCTCGCAGCCGTCGGTCGCGGCGAGATAAATCGCGAAGAAGGTGTTGTCGAACTGATTCCGCAGCAGGTGACAGCGATGGGCGTCCTCCACCCGCAGCGCGGCGCGATCTTCCCGGAACGACCCGCCGGTCGCGGTGAAGCGGAGCCCCTGCACCGTGACGTCATCGGCGCGCACCACCATCAGGGCGTGGGCCATTTCGCCGTCGAGCAGCGCGCCGGGCTCGCCGATAATGGTCAAGGGCCGATCCACCACGATCATCGGCTCGCGGTAATGCCCCGCCTTCACCACCACGACGCCCCCGCTCGGCGACGCCGCCACGGCGGCAGCCACCGTCTGAAACGGCCCGGTGGGGGAGACCACGAGTGGCAACTGCAATGCGGCCAGCAGCGCGAGGATATTCACGACGCCGCTCGACGAGGGCGGCTAGTCCACCAGATCAGTGCGGCACCGGTGAACGCCACGCCGAGGGCGAGTGCCGCACCACTGGGCCAGGATGATGCCGTGAAGTTGAGCAGCTGCTTGCTCCCGATCAGCGGTGGCTGATAGCTCATCCCCGGAATCACGATGATGGCACTTTCCATATCGAGGTGATGCCCGTAGTTGTATTCCCAGCGCCAGAAGTCCCAGAGTCCTGCGAGGGCGAGGGCTGCAAACGCCACCAGCCACCCCATCAGCAGCCGGCGTGAGTTGCGCACCGCTGCCACCACCCCCGTGAGGACGAGGAGCGCCAGAATCCACGGCATCCAGCGCAACTCGGGGATGGCATCGGCGTGAATCGGCATCATCCCGATGTAATGGTTGAGTCCATTGATATTGTCGAGATCGTTCGGCTTGATCCCTTTCACGGTATAGGCAAAGATCCGCATCCCCAGTCCCTCGGGATATTGCGGCGCCAGCAGGCGCACCTCCCAGAGTGGCCAGAGTGCTGCGGCAGCAGGGAGCACCGCCGCGAGGGCCAGGAGGAGACGCGCCCGCCGGGTCATCTTCAGCGCCCGCCCGCGGCGCCGTGCTGGTGCTCAGCAACCTGGGGCACCGCCTTCAATCGGCTGATCTGGGTCGCAGCCTTGGCCGACGTATTGGCCTTCAGCGGCACGTTGGCCCCCGCGGCGCTCACCCGGATGTACCCCTGCATCTCCTGGTGCAGCGCCGAGCAGAAGTCGGTGCAGTAGAACGGATAGACGCCAGGCGACCTGGGGATCCACAGCATCGAGCGCGTCTCGCCGGGCTGGAGGATCAATTCGGCGGTGTTCATTCCCAGCACTGCGAAGCCGTGCAGGATGTCCCAGTCCTGCTCGATGTTGGTGACGTGGAAGTAGACGCTGTCGCCGACCTCGACTCCTTCGAGGTTGTCGGGTGCGAAATGGCTGCGAATCGCGATCATCTTGATGTGGACCGCCTTCCCCGCTCGCGTGATGTTCCCCTCGGACTCGGCGCGCGTCACCCACGGCGAGCTGTTCTTGGCAAGCGAGAAGAACTTCACCTGCTTGTCCTTGAGTACGCTGGCCGGCAGTGCCTGGGCGTAGTGCGGCTCGCCCTGCGTCGGGAAGTCGAGCAACAGCTTCATCTTGTCGCCGCTGATGTCGTAGAGCTGCGCCGACTGCGCCAGCTCGCCGCCAGTCGGGAGGTAGCGATCCTTGGTGATCTTGTTCAACGCCAGGAGATACTTGCCCCACGGCTTCTTCGAGTCGCCACCAGGAATCATCAGGTGGCCCGGTGAGTAGTAGGTCGGCGCCCGATCGAGCACTTCCCACGTCCCCAGCTTCCACTTCACCACTTCCGATGAAATGAACATCGTGGTGTATGCGTTGCCCTTCCCGTCGAACTCGGTATGCAGCGGGCCGAGCCCCGGCTTCTGGACTTCGCCGGCGATGGTCGCCTCGTACTTGAGCACCGGAATCCCGCCGATGTCTCCGTCGAAGGCCTTGGCCGCAATCGCTGCCTTGATCTTGGTGGCAGAGTGCACCGGGATCACGGTGGCGAGCTTGCCGCCGCCCACGATGTACTCACCGGTCGGGTCGATATCGACGCCGTGCGGCGACTTCGGTGTGGGCAGCAAGTAGACGACGCCGGGGCAGGCTGCGGGATCCAGCATCTGGACCGAGGTCCGGAATTCGACTTTCGCCTGGCGTGTGTCCGGATCCATATAGTTGTGGGCATACCGCGACGGGAAGGCCTTTGCCTTGCCCTCTTTCACGCACTGTTCGGCCAGCTTCCAGTTGACCGCAGCGATGTAATCCTTGTCGTTCTTCGACGCGTTCAGCTCGAGCTTGGTATATGCCTGCTCGGTGTTGTAGGTCGTGAAGAAGAACCACCCCTCCGACGGTCCCTTGCCGGCGTGGCCGAGGTCGTAGTTGTAGCCCGGCATCAGCAACTGGAAAGCAATGTCCATCTTGCCGGGAACATCCGCCTTGATGAATGAGAGCGTCCCCTTGAAGTTGGTCTTGAAGCTCTCAATCGGCACATCGGCGTTCGGGATCGGCACCGAGAACCGGGTGGCCGAGACGATGTATTCCGAGTTCCCGGTCGTGAACGGCGAAGCGTGGCCACCGGCCGCGTTCGGAATCTGGAGGATTTCGTCGGTCTCGAAGCGCGTCAGGTCGATCCGGGCGACGCGTGGGGTGTTGTTGCCGTTGATGAAGAGCCAGCGCCCGTCGGGAACGCCATCGGTCTGTGACAGTTCCGTGTGGTGGGTGTCATCCCAGGGTACCGTGCCGAAGGTGGTCTCGAGCATCGGCTTGGTCTCTTCGTTGTAGCCATAACCGTTCTCGGGAAACTGCGAGAAGACCGGAATCGTCTTCAGCTGCCGACCCGATGGCAGGGCATACACCGTCACCTGCCCGCTGAATCCACCGGAGAGGAAGGCGTAGAACTCGTCGTATTGCCCTGGCGCGACATACACGGCCTTGGCGGCGTCACCGTTCACCAGATCCTGCGGTGCGGGCGCCTTGCACCCGACCGTCACGACCAGTGCGGTGAGAAGAATGGACCAACGAATGCGGGAACACGGCATACCAGCCTCGTGTGAAGGGCCCCACTGGGGCCGGTCGGGTGTCACACCGCCGTTGCGGGGACACGACAGCAGTTTCGGGTCAGGAGCGTCGCGGCGCTGTGATGCTTGTCACACCGGCGGCCCATCGCATCAGGGGCGCGCCCGGATCCGGGTGAGCGACAACGCGGCGCTGTCGAGCGTGCGCCAGAGATTCCAGGCGAGGAGGTAGGCGCCGATCGCCGAGGCGGTCGCACCGACGCCGAGGATTGCGCCACCGGTCACGGGATCGTGGAGGCGCCACCCGAAGCCAAGGGCCATCGCGGCCACGCCGATGTTGGCGAGGAGCAGGTGACTCCGCGCCATCGCGGGGGAAAAGAGCGGTGTCGCCGCAAAGCGCGGAAAGACGTGGTAGGCGACGCCGGAGATCATCATCGTGACGAAGCCGAGCAGCATCAGATGCAGATGGGCAGTGCGATACACTCCCCACGCCGGGTGCACTGCCATCGCGACCCCGACTGACACACCGGTCACCAGCCAGAGCAGCGAGGCCCGCAGGAATCCGGTGGTGTACGCTTCCATCAGCAGACCCCGCAACAGCCGGCGATCAGGTGGACGGTGACCTCCAGCCCGGCCTCCCCGGCCGTAACGGCGTGGAGGACGTTCGGGTCGACCTGCACCCGATCGCCGGTCGCGAGGGGCGCTGCTGTTCCATCCGAGATGGTGCAGCTGCCCGAGCCTCGCGTCACGGTGATCAGGATGCGCGACGCGTTCCGGTGCGCTGGCAACTCCTGCCAGGGATCGAAGGTGATCGTGAAATGGCGGCCATCCGAATCGTCGCTGACGTCCGAAACGATCGGACGGCCAGCGGACGGTGAGATGGGAACTTCGGCGGATGGCAGCATCGGGTGCTCCAGTAAGGGTCGCCCCAATCGTCGCCGGAGGCCCCCGCCCGTGCCGTGACGCTTGTCACAGAGCGGTTCCCGCGCTTCATTCGCTGTATGCCATCGCTCGTCGCCGTCCTGCAGCAGATCCCGATCTTTGCCGAACTGGAGCAGCGTGTCGTGGCCCAGCTCGCCGCGCGCTGCGTGCCGCGAACCGTCGGTGAGGGGTTCACGCTCTTTCGTGCGGGAGAGCGCTGCGCGGGGTTGTACGTCGTGCTGGAGGGGCGGGTGCGGGTCTATCGGTCGTCACCCGATGGCCGCGAGCAGACGGTGGCGGTGGAGGGGGCCGGTCGCCCGGTGGCGGAGTTACCACTCTTCGACGGGGGCCCCTACCCAGCGAGCGCCGTGACGATGACACCGAGTCAGCTGGTGTTCCTCCCGCGCGGTGAGTTTGAGCACGCCTTCCGCGCCGATCCCGATGTCGCCGCGGCCGTGGTGCGCTCGCTCGGCGGGCGATTGCGTCACCTGGTGCAATTGCTCGAGACGGTGGCGTTCCGGGATGTCGCCGCACGGCTGGCAATGCTGCTGGCCGACTACGCCGACCAGACCGGAGCAGCTCAGGGCGACGGCGTGGCGTTCGAGTTGGATCGGACGCAGGAAGAACTCGCTGCCGAAATCGGCACGGCGCGGGAATCGGTCTCGCGGGCGCTCAAGCAGCTGACCACCCGCGGGCTGATCCGGAATCGGGCCGGCAACCGCTTTCTGGTGGCTCCCAGCGAACAGTTGCGCGCCTGGGCCCGCACCGGTGGGATGTGAGACATCCGTCACAGCGGGCCGGCGGCACAGCCGACATCATTGCTCCATGAGCACCGTCAATCAGATGGTCGACACGCCGCTGCCGGAGTTCGATCCCGCGCGAATCATCGAGCTCGATGTGCGCGAGTTGCTGCGCAGCGGCGGCGAGCCCCGCAGCCAGATTATCGCGGCCGCCGACGCCCTGCCCAAGGGCTATGTCCTGCATCTCCGGACCACCTTCCGCCCCGAGCCACTCCTCAAGCTGATGCACCAGCGAGGGTTCCACTTTCATACTGCGGACTTTGGCGAGTCGGACTGGTCCAGCTGGTTCTGGCGCACGGCCCCGCCTCCCACCGCGACCCGTCCCGGCAGCGGGAGCGGCATCGACCGCGAAGGCGCCGAGGACTACCGCCTGCTACCACCGCCGGAACCGCTGCTCCGCATCCTCGCGCGGATCAGCGCCGAAACGGCGCCGTTCGATGTCCTGCTGCCGTTCTATCCGGAGCCGTTGATCGCCCTGCTCCGCGACGAGCCGTGGTCGCTGGAGTTGGTGGCGGAGGCCTCTGATGGCGTGCGGGTGCGCTTGACGCCACGATCCGACCCGCCGTCGGAGGCGTAACGAGCCAGCGGCGGACACCGCTTTCGCGAGTTCCGCCGCCCGAGAGGCGCCGACCGGAGTCGAACCGGTGATGGAGGTTTTGCAGACCTCTGCCTTACCACTTGGCTACGGCGCCAACGGCCGGGATTCTACCCCCGATCGGGGCCAGCGGCAATGCGCGATGCCAGCCGATCCTCACCCCGCGCCAGAAGCCGAATCAGTTATCGAGCAGCTCCCCGAATGCCTTCAGCGGCCCCACTCGGTCGGCCACCACCTTCACCAGCACCGTCAGCGGTACCGCCAGCACCGCGCCGGTGATCCCCCAGACCCAACCCCAGAAAAGCAGGCCGATGAAGATCGCCACCGGATTGAGCGGCAGCCGGCGACCAAGCAGCATCGGCGTGGCGATGTTGCTCTCGATCATATTGATCACAAAGAAGGCGCCCATCGCAAGTAGCGGTTCTCGAGTCGTATCGAACGTCACCAGGCCAGCCAGCCCGATCACCAGCAGCGTGACGACCGCTCCGATGTACGGGATGAAGTTGAGCACCGCCGCCACGACAGCCCACAGCGCTGGATTGGGAAAGTCGATCAGGACGAGGGCACCCCAGGTGAGCAGGCCGACTCCCGCATTGATCACCGTGCTGAGGAGGAGGAAATGAGACATCCGCGCCTGCATCTCGACAATGGCGGCCGCCATTTCGCGGCGATGTCGCTCCGGCAGCATATCGGCAAATTTTTCCCGAAAGCGATCACCGCTCGCGAGCAGGAAATACGTCAGGAAGATCACCGTCATCAGGGCGCCGAGCAGGCTCAGCGTGGTGCCCGAGAGCTTGCTCAGCAGGCCGGCCGGCGCCACCGTCACCGAGGGCGCTGGCGCGCTCCCACCCACCACTCCGCCCTGGGTGACTTGCTGCACCTTCTCTGCCGTCTGCTGCAGCTGCTGGAGCGGCTTGGCGAGTCGCCGGATCTTCCGCTCGATCTGCCCCAGCGATTTGGGAGCGCGATCGAGCCAGTCCGCCGCAGGTGAGGCGAGCAACCCGAGCGAGGTGACCCCCACCGCTGTGACGCCCAATACAATCAGTCCGGCCGCCAGCGCCGCCGGCACGCGGCGGCGAACCAGCCAACGCACCGTCGGCGCCAGCAGCAGCGCCATCAGCCCCGAGACCGCGACCGGGAGGAGGAAGGAACTGCCGAGACGGAGCGCCGCGACAACGAGCAGGAGGAAGATGCCGATAACAGGAGTCACGTGAGTTACCTCGGAGGAAAACCGCGATCGGCAAAGCTACTCCCCCGGTGCGGCCCCGGGGCGCGATGTACCGCGTCAGGCGTGGGCGAGACCCCGATTCCGAGACGTCCCACGATAAAACACCACCGCCGTCGCGATCCAGAGCGGCAAGTCGCCGATCAGCTTCATCACCAATCCGGCGAGCTGGATGTCTTCGTTGGCTGTAAAGTGTGCTGACACGCGCGGTGCCAGTTCGTAGAGCCGGTAGATCGGCCAGTCGGAGAACACCATCATCATTGCGGGGATCGTCGGCACCACGGTCGCACCGAAGAGATATCCCATCATCCCGAAGACGCCCAGTCGGACCAGGCCGGCTGGTGCCAGAATCGGCCACCAGAGAAAGCAGCCCGCCACCAGCCAGGCAATGTCGATCGCGAAGGACCCCAGTTGGGTCGTCATCGCCGCATCGACCACCGACGGAAAATGCGTTGTCAGCACCAGGAGGTTATAGGCCAGCAATCCCGGCAGTGCCCCCGCGAAGAAGTGCAGCAGCCGGGAGCGGCGGGATCCCGCGGGAGCCAGCCGCTGCCAGCCATCGGCCGGTATGCTCCGCAGCAGCGATGGCGCCACCAGCAACGTGAGGGTCAGGAATTGCACCGTGTGCACGCTGGCCAGGTACCCTGCCCCAAGCTTGCCGACCGGCCAGTCGAGCGTCAGCAACAAGCCGACCCACGCGACTGCGAACCAGGCCGTCGGCCGACGCGACCAGCGTTGCCGGCGCCCCAGGATCCACCAGAACCCGCCGAGCAACAGGAGGAGGAGGTGCACCCCAGGATACCACTGCCAGTTCCAGTTCCACGGGAGTCCTGTTGCGGCGCACCACCACTGCATCGCTAGTTCGCTCCGCCAACGACATCGCTCCGCGCCGCTCCGACGACGCGACCCCTGGCTGCGGACTCGAGCGGGATTGAGTTACTCACGGCGAGCGACCGTACGCGACCAGCGCCGGAAGATCGTGCGCCCAGTCGCGCTGCCGGGTCCCGAACGGATACACCACTCGGCCCCGGCCATCGCGCGTGTAGGCGATGACCGTGGCCGCGTGCCCCACACCATATCCCCCGCTGGCGTCACGCACGGAGTCACGCTCGGCGGGGAGGAGTTTCACCATCGCCTGTGCCGCTGCGAGCACCGAGTCGGAGGCGGTAAGCCCGATAAATGCCGGGCTGAATCCCTTCACCCAGTGGTCGAGCACCGACAGCGAATCGCGCGCCGGGTCGGTGGTCACGAAAATCACCAGCACGTCGCGCTGGATCTCGTCGGGAAGTTTGTCGAGCACCGCAGCGATGTTCGCCAGGTGCACCGGGCAGATGTCGGGACAATGCGTGTATCCGAAGAACAGCAGTGTCACCTTTCCGGCCGTCTTCGCAACGAAAGGAAAGGGCGCCCCCTTCGAGTCGGTAAACGTGAAGTCGGGCTTGGCCACCGGCGTGGGCAATTCGGCGCCGAAAAATCCGCCAGGCGAAAGCGCTCGCTGCTCCCCCCCCCTGCACCCGGCCGCCGCGGCAAGCAAGCCAGCGGCGGGTACGACCAGCAGGGTCTTCAACAGCATCGTCACACGATCTCGCAGGGTCAGGGTTCCGGTCCGTCCGTGGAGCCGTCAGTGGCTACTGTTCCAACACCTTGACGGAATCCACATAATAGGCCGTCTCGCCGAAGCAGGTCGTCGGCACGCCCCGATGCTCGGCGTACTGCAGCACGACCCGTCGGCCGAGCCCGGCTGCGACCTGCTTCGCGACGGCCGCATCACGCACCGTAAAATTCCACAGCGTCGGCGCGACTCCTGGCACCGTGGTCATCGCGAGCTCGCCCTCCCACGTCTTGCAAACCCAGCCCTTGCGGGAAAACTTCTGGAGGATCCCTGCCCGGTCGCCCTCGGAGTATGACCAGTCAAGCGCCATCCCGACATAGATCGAGAAGAGCAGCACTGGCACAACGACCACCGCCAAGGCGATCAAAAGCGGGCGACGCCGCCGGGGCGTCGGGGTTGGCTCGGAACTCGGGGTCAGGTCGGTCACCGGCTGCTCACGAAGAAAAGGTCGAGTGAAGTTTAGCGCACCGCGCGGGCACTCGTCGAGAAGACGAACCCTTTGCCCACGACAAAAACCCAGCCCGCTGGTTGCCGGTCCGACGCGAACCGTCGCACCAGATCCAACCGGCTCGCGCCATCATCTGGCGCCCGGGACGGACCGAGTCGGAGGCCGACACCGGCATCCCAGCCGGTGCGCCGTGGTGTACCGCGGTACCAAGCCCCGCCGTAGTCAACGAACGTCGCCAATCCCACCCCGGTGACCTTCGCCAGTTCCTTGAAGGCGGTATAGCGGTATTCGATCGTCCCGAAAAACTGGCGGTCGCCGGTAAAGGCGTGCTCCCGAAATCCCCGAGGGCCGGCGCCGAGGCCGAGATCATATTCGCTGCCCACCACCGGGTTCCGGAGCATCCCGCCCTCGGCGTGGAAGAGGAACTGGTGCCGCGCTGAGGGCAGCAGTGCGGCAGTCGCCGCCAGCTGCACCTGACCGGAATCGAGGCCGTTGCCGGTGAACAGCCCGGCGGCGATGAAATCGGCGGTGAGGAAGCCCCCGGGGAGGCGAGTGCCAGTATGGGCTCCCACACCGGGAGCGATGCCGTTTTCGGCGTACCCGAAGGCAGTTGGCGCCGCGAAGAGCGAGAGCCGCACCACCGAGCTCAGGTCGACATCCTCAGGCCGACCGAACGACTGATATCCACGCACCACCAGGTAGTCGGCGCGGCGCAACTCGACGTATCCGCCCACTGCCGCCGTCACTGAACGGGTCGGGATCCGGTCGACATCATACCGGCGCTGGGTCGCGAAATCGTCGCGCCGCACCTGCGCCACCGCCCCGACTCGCAGATAGCCGCGTGACGAGGCCGACAGCGCGCGACTCACATCGAGTCGGGTGAGCAGGTAGCGCCGCTGGAAGGTGTCGCTCGGCGCCGCAAATCCGTCGCGAAAGGTGAAGATCCGCTCGCGCCGGGTATCGAACTCGAGGTAGGCACCGCTCCGCGTGGCCAGCGAAAAGTAGGGCTTGCTGATCACGGTGGAGAGCAACTTGCCATCGGAGCGATTGGCGTAGACCAGATTGATGCCGACCGAATTGGCCAGCAGTCGTTGCTTCCGGAACTGAAGGATCGTGCTGGTGCGGTCGGGATCCTTCTTGTACAGCAACTGCGTCTGGGTCAGTGTGCCGAGGAGGTTGTCCTCGATCAGCGCCAGGGTGTATGCCACCGAACCGCCGGTCGACTTGAAGCGGAAGTCGGGGCGGGTACTCCAACCGTCGCGCGTGAAGACCTGCATCGTGAGGCCGGAATCGGTGCGGACCGAGTCGACGCGCACGGTACTGAAGACGCCAAGCCGACGGAGATTGCGGGCCGTTTCGGCCGACAGTGCCGCGTCGAAGCGGTCGCCGCGCTGGAATAACAGTTCACGCCGGATCAGCGGCGCCCGCGTCGGGACGTGCAACGCGTTGATGATGCGAATCCCGAAGAAGGACCCCTCGGAGGCGTCGAAAATATTGCGACGGTCGAGGGTGATCGCGGTGATGACGCGGGAGCTGTCCGGCGACGCCTGTGCCATCACCGGCAGCGGTGTCAGCAAGGCCATCACGAGGTAGTGGGGAAGCACACGGACCGGCGTCGGCACCAGCGTCAGCTCAGACTCTCCAGCAGGCGCCAGAGCTCGAGGGGGGAGAATTCGGCGAAGCGGCTCTTCAGGTCGGGGACGCTCCACTCGCGAAAGATCCACGACGAGGAGCGCCGGACGTCGCCGGCGACGAAGTGGACCCGTCCGGCGATGACCGGTCCGTCCTGCCGTGTCTCGAGATGCACCGACCACGTCGTCCCCCCACGGGCGAGGTCGCCCATATGGTCGGCGTTGCTGAGGTCGATGGTGTCGGACGGCGGAGTGGTCATCGGGGCCAGTGCTGAGGACTCCCAAGGGTAGCAACGCTCCCCGGCCTGCGCCAGCAGGGAACGCTATATTGGGCCGCATACCTCAGGAGACTCCGTGAGCCAGAACGCCCCGACTACCTGCCCCCGCTGCGGCGCCACCTCGCAGGGAAACTTTTGCGGCTCCTGCGGCACCGCGCTGGGGCCTCGCCCCTGCACCGGCTGCGGGACCACACTAGCTCCCGGGGCCCGGTTCTGCGCCAGCTGCGGCACCGCCGTCCCCGGTGAGACTGCCCCGGCCGGCGGCGGCCTGGCTCCGTCCCTGATCGGAGCCCGGACCAGCAGCCCGACCCCGTGGATCGTCGCGGGGATCCTCTGCGTCGTGGCCATCGGGAGCATCGTCTACTCAGCTCGGAGCGGCAACGAGCCGACCGGCGCGAATATGCCGAACGCCGGAAATGCGAGGGGTGTCGGCGCTGCCGACTCCACCCCCGCCACTCGTGCCCCCGATATCTCGAATATGACCCCGCGGGAACGCTTCACCCGGCTGGCCGACCGGATCCAGACGGCGATCGAGGCACGCGACTCCAATCAGGTCTTCCAGTTTTTCCCGATGGCCGAGGGCGCCTTCACCCAACTCCCAGCAGCCGACCGCGACGTCGACGCGCGCTACCATATGGGAATGCTGTGGGCACAGGTCGGTGACTTCGTCAAGGCGAAGGGTCAGGCCGACTCGCTGATGAAGGCCGCTCCCGGAAACCTCTTCGGCTCCTATCTCTACGCGATGATCGCCGAATTTCGGGGCGATTCGGTCAATGCGAAGCAGTACCGGGCCGATTTCCGCGACCACTACGATGCGGAGATGAAGTCCGGCCGCGTGGAGTACAAGGAACACGCGCCATTTCTCGAACAGTTCCGCAAGGGCGCCGGAGCGAAGTAATGACCACCACCATCCAGGTCGCGCACAGCCCTGACTCCGACGACGCCTTTATGTTCTACGCCCTCGCCGAGGGAAAGATCGACACCGGCGACCTGCGCTACGAGCACGAGCTCTGCGATATCGAGACCCTCAATCAGCGCGCCCGGAACAAGGAGCTGGACGTCTCCGCCGTGTCGATCCACGCCTATGCCTATATCGCCAATGAGTACGCCCTGCTCTCGAGCGGCTCCTCGATGGGTGACGGCTACGGCCCCCGGCTGGTTGCACGCAACGCCCCACCTGCCGACCGGCTCACCGGTAGCGCGACCGTCCGCGCGGCGGCCAGGGGGAAGCGGATCGCGGTGCCCGGCCTGCTGACCACGGCGTATCTCTCGCTCCGGCTCTGGCAGCCGGACTTCGAGGTGGTGGTGCTGCCCTTCGACCAGATCGAGGCGGCGGTGCATCGCGGTGATGTGGAGCTGGGGTTGCTCATCCACGAGGGTCAGCTCACCTACGCCGATGACGGTCTCCATCTCTGGGCCGATATGGGTGAATGGTGGCTGAGCGAGACCGGCCTTCCGCTCCCGCTCGGCGGCAACGTCGTCCGCCGCGATCTCGGCCGCGACGTGGTGGAGCAGGTCGCCCGTGACCTGCGTGACAGCATCGTCTATTCGCTGGAGCATCGTGCCGAAGCGCTCGCGCACGCAGCGCAGTACAACCGCGGCATCTCGGAGGCGCGCACCGACGAATTCGTCGGGATGTACGTCAACCAGTGGACGGTGGACTATGGCGAACGCGGCCGCGCAGCGGTCCGGTTGCTGCTGGAGCGAGCGGCCGAGGCGGGGATCATTCCGACGCGGGTGGATGTCGAATTTATTGGATGATGGATGATGGATGATGGATGGTGGGGAGGGGCCGACATCTCGATGAGGTGCCGGCCCTTCAGCTTTCCGCGCCGGTCGCATCTCGCTCAGGGGCCCGGGGTCTTGTTCTCGAACCAGAGAATGCCACCGCTGCCGACCCCGATGAGGAAATCGAGGTCGCCATCGCCATCGAGGTCAGCCACTGCCGGTGCCGAGAGGTCGAAGGTCGGCAGTTTGAAGGTGGAATCACGCACGAAGGTGAACGCTCCGACAGCGCCCACATTCCGCCACAGCTGCACCCCGCCATCCTCGCTGCCGATCAGCAGATCGAGTCTGCCATCGCCATCGAGATCGGCGAGCACCGGGGTGCTCCGTCGACCGACATCGAGGCCGAGGAAATGGTCGCTCACCAGCGCGAAGCTCGGAGCGGTGCGCGTACCGGCATTACGATAGAGGTTCAGCTCGCCCGACGCCTCGCCAACCACCATATCGAGGAGCCCGTCGCCGTTGAGATCACCCAGTGTTGGCACGGTGTTACTGCCTCGCGTGATCGTCACCAGCGCGGAATCCGCCAGCGTCCACCGTGGCTCGCCGCGCGAACCGCTATTTCGGAACCATTTCACCTTGTCACGCCAGCTGCCGACAATCAGGTCCGGCAGCCCATCGCCATCGAGATCGGCAATCGCGGGCGCCGGATGGAACTCGGTGGGAATCGGCAGCACCCCCCGATCGCGGTAGGCTGGCACCTTCGCGGTTCCGACGTTCTCGAACCAAGTGATGGTACCGAGCTCGTTGTTCCCGGGAGAAATCCTGTTGGCAATCAGCAAGTCGAAGTCGCCATCACCGTCGACGTCGCCGAGCGTTGGCAGCGCCTCGCTACCCACGTCGATCGTGGGAATCAGCCGCGAAGTACGGGTGATGAACTTTCCCTTGCTCACCTGCTCCAGATAGTACAGGTTGTTGATCGAAGTGGTGCTCGGCTTGAACGCACCGCCAATCACTCCCAGCACCAGATCGACATCGCCGTCGGCATCAACATCCCCGAAGGCAGGGGCGTTGTAACCACTGGTCAGCAGTGGCATCCCCACCGGGAACTGCACCGGCGTGCTGCTGTGCAGATTGGGTTGCGTGCAGCTGCCACTGTTTTCGATCTGCAGCAGACCCGGTTCGAAGAAATCTCCCCAGTAGAGATCGAGGTCCCCGTCGCCATCGACGTCCGCAAACGCCATCGTGTTGGCACCGTGCAACGAAGGCCTGCCTATTGCGGCTTCCCCGCCGATGATCTCGATCCCTTCCCAGCGTTCGGTCAGGAAGCGGAAGCGGGGCATCCCGTCGTCGCCACGCGCACCCTCTTCGTAGCGGTCCACCGTGCCGCTCACTCGTCCGATGAACAGATCCAGCTTCCCGTTGCAGTCGATATCGACGGTGTTGAGAATGTTCTGCTGGTCGGCGAAGATTGCCTTGCCATCGCTGTCGCGGAGCGAATCGGGGAGCGCGGTGAAGTGTGCCGCTGCCCGGGTACCATCGTTCCGCCAGATCCGGATAAAGCTGTTTCGCAGCTCCCCCATCAGGTCGAAGTCGCCGTCGTGGTCGAGATCGACGAATCGGAACCACTCCCCCACATTCAGATCCTGGTAGCGGTCACTGCGCCAGACGTATTTCCCCTCCCGGTTCTCGAACAGCATCACTTGCCCGCCCCGCTCCTGCACGAAGAGATCGAGGTCGCCATCACCATCAATATCGACCAGCTGCGGCCGGGGGACATCGAAGCCACCCAGAAACGGCTGCGCCATCTGCGTCCCAGCGGTATCGGCGACGGCGATTCCGTCGACGTGGCGGAGGAACTGCCAGGCGCGGGGTGCCTGCGCTGGCAAGGGAACCGCGAGCGCCACGGCGCCGAGCAGCAGCGTTGCGGCCTGTGCCCACCCACCCCTCATCGAGCGCCCGCCGCACCCATCCCGGTCGGGCCGGTACCAAGCATCAGTGTCTTGATCACCTTCCCCTGCTTCACGTCGATGATCGAGAGCCAGCCATCGCGCGGGTTCATCCCCTGCATCCCGGTCATCCCCGGCATATGGTCGTGCGCGCTCTCACCCGGTTTCACGGCACCGGTGTTCTGGTTCACGACGAAGAGCAGCTTCCCGTCGCGACGCAGGATCAGGTCGTACGGCTGGGCCAGATCGCCCGTGATCGTGCGCCGCACCCTGCCGTGCTTCACATCGACCACGGCGACGGCATTTCCGCCGAACAGGGTCACGAAGACGGTCTTTCCATCGGCGCTGAACATCGGATCCCACGGCTTCCCTGCGAGCGGAATTTCGCGCACCGGGGTGAACGGAGGCGGTCGGGTCAGATCGAACACGAGCAACGTGTTGGAAAGTTCGCCTCCGACCACCATCGTCTTCCCGTCCGGGCTCTGGGCGAACTGCACCAGCGAGCGCGTCACTCCCGCGAGGGTCGTCAGGGTGACCTGTCCGGTCGCGGTGGCGACCGAGGCGATCCGGTTTTCCGCCAGCGAAGCCGTATGCACCCACTGCCCGTCGCGACTCGCCAGCAGCGCGTGCGGTCGGGGGAGCTGAATTTCCTGCGGTTCCAGCAGCGTGAAATCGGAGCGCCGGATCACCGCGAGTGACTTCGGAGGATTGACCGCCGTCATCGAGCGACCAACGTAGAGCGAATCGTGCATCGGGTCGAGCGCCAGCAGTCCCGGCGTCTCCATCTTCACCTGACCGACCACGTGGTTATTGCGGTCCAACTTCACGACGAGGCCGTCACCAATCAAGGAGACGTACCAGAAGGAGCCGTCCTGTTCCACCACAACGTGGTGCGGCTTGGCGTTGCCGGTGAAGCCCATCGTTTTCAAGTCAAGCACCGTGTCGATCGTCAACTTGAACTGGTCGACCACGGTGATGGAGGCGCCAGACTGGTTCACGATGTAGAGCTTCGCCCCCGCCGGCGGAACGGGGGCCCCCGAAGGGGCCCCCGCGCCGAGACCGACCACTGCCGCGAGGAGCCCAGCAGATCGCGTCAGGAGCGCGATCACGGGATTGCCTGGGTGCGGTCACGGATCAGGAAGATGCCCGTTTCCATATTGTTGATCAGGATCGCCCCGTTCTTGAAGAACGGATAGTTGTTCCAGCTACCGGAGAAGCCGGGGACGTTCTGCCCCGGCGCCACGTCGAAGAAGCCGACTTCGCGCGGCTTGATGGGATCGGTGATGTCGATAATCCGCAGCCCGGCCATATAGTTCGACTGGTACATCCGGTTGCCCTTGACGTACAGATTGTGGTCGGACGCCTTGGTCGTGCCGAGGAACGGTCCCACGAACACGGGATCGTCGAGCTTGGCCATATCGAAGATCAGGGTGCGCGTGGCCTTGGCAGCGTCGCCCTTCCCGCTGGTCTCGTCAAGTTCGTCGTCGACGTAGAAGTAGCGCATATCCTCGGTCCACCATCCCTGGTGGGTGTAGCCAACATCGGGATAGGTCGCCCGCGAGAGGATCGCCGGGTTCTTCTTATCGGTGACATCCGTGATGGAGAGCGCCGTTTCGTTCGAGCCGACGCAAATCTCCTTCCCGGTGTAGCGTGTGTCGGGACCGTGGTACATCCGGCAGAGGCCGTCGTGGGTGTAGCCAGTGCCGGCACGCCCGGTCTTGGTGTCGGCAAAGCAACCGACGAAGACCGGGTGGAGCGGGTCGTGCATATCGATCATATGGTAGCCGCCACCACAGGTCTCCCCGCCACCGTTGCTGCCCACGGCATAGGCGAACTGGGAGCCATCATTGGTCATGATGTCGTGAATGGAATACAGCGCGTCGTACCAGGCATCGGTCGTGAAGATTTGCGGCGTCTTGACCGCGCGCAGATGGTGGAGGTCGAAGATCTGGATGCCGTGGTGGCCCGCGCCGTCGGAGACGATCAGTGCGTAGTGACCAAGGGTCTTGATCTCCTTCCAGATGGCGACATTGGCGGTCGCCGGTTTCGGCAAGTCGCCGAGGTAGCGGGGATGGCTCGGATCACTGACGTCGATGTAGGAGGTTCCATCATTGCGGCCGATGATGGCGTAGTCCTTCCCAGTCTCCGGGTCGGTCCAGCCCCAGTTACCACTGATCATCGTCCCTCGCTTCCCGCCGATTGCCGAGATCGGCATATAGGAGAGAATGCCGGTGTTGCCACATTCCCACTCCTTCGCCATCCCGTTGTCGCACTTCACTTCGGCTCCGGCGATTGCCGCCCACTTGTCGACCACGGGCGGAAATGACGTCCCCTTCAGCATCCAGGCACCGGTGGGCGACTTCGCCAGGAACATCACCGTGCCGAGTCCGCCGCCATCGCCGACCATTCCGATGATGGCGTTGTTGCCCGAGATGGCGAAGGCATTGCCAAACGTGCCGCGTGACGGAATGGAGTCGACCAGCAACTTGGTCATTCCGGTAAAATTGCCGTCCTTCCCGCGCGCAAGCCGGAAGATCCGGCCGACGCCAGCCTCGGCGGCGGGAGCTCCGATCCAGAGTTCCTTGTCGCCAATGGCGACCGAGGCACCGAAGCGCGACGCGCCACCTTCGAACGACGTAAAGGTCGCCTTCTCGGTCCAGGGGGCGTCCTTGCCCCGCTCGAACAGGACCGCGGAGCCGGCGAAGGTGTTGGCGGTCGGCGCGCCGGCGAGCAGCTGGTCGCCCCTCACGGTGACCGATGCGCCCAGTTGGGAGTTGTCGAGGATCCGGCGCCCGAGCAGCGCTGCCTCCTGTTTCCAGGTCCCCTCGGCACCCTTCACGAACGTGTAGATCTTCCCCTTCGACTCCCGGCCCGGCGCACCGACCGCGACCCGGTCGCCATCGATCGAGATCGCGGCGCCGAACTTGTCACCTGCGGCAGCGCCTCCCTCAGGCGTCAGCGTCCCGGCTGCGGTCCAACGTCCATCGGCGCCGCGACGGAAGAGGTAGACCGAGCCGCCTCCGGCTTCGCCCGGTGCGCCCACTAATGCCAGATCGCCACTGAGGGCCAGCGCCTGCCCGAAATTGGCGCGGGCCTTCTGGCCCACGTCGCCGATGACGCCGGCAGCGGTCCAGTTACCATCGGCGCCGCGGCGAAAGATCTGCACCGTGCCACGGCCGCTGTCGGCGGCGTTGAACGTCCCCACCTGACCCACCAGCAGCGTCACGCCATCGGTGGCCAGCGACACGCCGAAGCCGTCGCCAATCGCCCCGTTCGGGGCGCTCAGCTTGCCGGTGACTTTCCAGCCGGTCGGTAGCCGGCGGTAGAGGTGCACCGCACCCTGGCCACGCTGCGCCTCACCCACAAACGCTGCGTCGCCGTGGATCGCCACCGCCGCGCCGAAGCCAGCGAGACGGGGGCCGTCGGATCGGTCGGACGCGTGACTGACCGTTGCAAACACCGTCACGGCGCAGGAAAGCGTCGCGAAGGAGATTACTCGCTTCATGGAGGTCCTCGTACGGGTTGAAAGGGAGATCTTGAGTATAGTGTCCCCACTCAGGGCGGGAAGATCGTGGTTCTCTACGGAACGCTACCCGGGGGGTTTCGGGGCTGGAGGCGAAGATTCGACCCGCTCCAGCTGGCGCGTTATTGTTGGGGTGTCACCCCCCCCCCGCCCTTGGAGCCCCAATGACATCCCCAACGATCGTCGACCCGCTCGCTCCCCGGGGGCCACTCGACTCCGAGGAGGGGAGCGTCATCACCACCCTCATCGTCGACGACGAGGGATCGGTCCGCGACGCACTGGCGAAGTTCCTGACCGCGATCGGCCACGAAGTCGTCACCGCCAGCGACAGTGCCGGCGCCATTGCCGAGATTCGCCGCCGCAAGATCGCCTGCATTCTGCTGGATGTCCGGCTCCCCGACGCCTCGGGGCTCGATCTCGTCCCGGTGATCCTCGAACAGGAGCCGTTCGCGGCGATCCTGATGCTCACCGCGGTGAACGACGCCCATTCCGCGGCCCTCTGTATGCAGCGCGGCGCAATGGACTACCTCGTCAAGCCGGTCGACCTCCCCGATCTCCAGCGGGCCATCGTCCGGGCCCTCGCCCGTCGGCGCGAGACCATCGAGCAGGCGCAGACCCAGGCGTGGCTGCGGCAGGAGATCGTCCAGCGCGGGGCCGACCTGCGTCGCGAGCGAAGCAATCTCGAACGCATCTCGGTGGCGACACTTGAGGCGCTGGTCAATGCCCTCGAAGCGAAGGATGCCTACCTCCGCGGTCACTCGGCGCGGGTGGCTGACCTCTCGGCGATGGTGGCCGCGGAGCTGGGGCTGGGTGATGAGCAGATCGAGATGGTGCGCACCGCCGGCCGACTGCACGACATCGGGAAGATCGGCATCCGGGATGAGGTCATCAACAAGAAGGGACCGCTCACCGATGTTGAGTTCGAGCACGTCAAGAGCCACGTCGCCATCGGCGCCCAGATCCTGGCACCGCTGACCCACCTGCGCGAGGTGATTGCCTTCGTGCGGTCGCACCACGAGCGTGCGGATGGCACCGGCTATCCCGACGGTCTCGCGACCAGCGCGATTCCCATCGGCGCCAGGATCCTCGGCGCTGCCGAGATTTACGATGCCCTCACTACCGCACGACCCTATCAGGAAAAGATGACGCCCGATGAGGCCGTTGCCCGGATGCGCGACCTGGTCGGCACCGCGATCGACGCCGACGTCCATCGCGCCCTTTCGGCGGTCGTGGCGCGGCGGAAGACGCTGACGTTCCTGGATGACAGGACGCTGACAGACTGACCACCGATGGGCTACAGGCGGCCAAAGCTTGTCATCCTGAGCGTAGCGGCCGCAGGCCGCGCAGTCGAAGGATCGTCGGGCCGCCCAGCCGCACAAGTCGAGACCTCTCGCTTGGGAGATGCCGAGGATCCTTCGCTACGCTCAGGATGACACTCAAAACATCATCCACCATCCACCATCCATCATCCATCATCCACCATCCTACTCAAACGCCATCCCCCGCAGCCTCGTGATCCGCTCCTCGATCGGCGGATGCGATGCCAGCAGGTTGCCGACGACTCCGCTGAGTCGCGAGAATCGCCCGTCGCCGGGATCCACGATGCAGAGATGGGCGGCCCCACGGCCGACGGCGCGCGTTGGCGTGCGGGCATTGTCGAGCTTGGCGAGGGCACTGGCCAGCGCCGAGGGATTCCGGGTGTACTGTGCCGCGGTGGCATCGGCCAGGAATTCGCGCTTGCGGGAGATTGCCATCGCCATCAGCCGCGAGAGCAACGGCGCCAGCAGCAGGGTCACCAACCAGAGGACCAGCACCACCAGCGCCACCGGGAGGTTCTTCGAGCCGCGCCGCCCGACCGCGCTCACCACACCGCCGCCGGCCCGTCCACTGTGCCAGAGGAAGCGGCCAAACCCATCCGACAGCAGGGCAATCGAGCCGACCATCGCTGCCACCAGCGTCAGCAGTTGGGTATCGTAGCGGGCGATGTGCCCCATCTCGTGCGCGACCACCGCCTGCAATTCGTCACGGTCGAGCAGCGTCAGCAGCCCGTCGGTCACCGCCAGCGAAGCGTGCCCGGGGTCGCGACCGGTGGCGAAGGCGTTCGGGTCATCATCGGGCACGAGATAGAGCTTCGGCCGCGGTTGCCCCGACGCGATCACCATCTCGTCGACCACATTGACCAACCGCTGTTGCCCCTCGGTGGCCGGATGGATCAACTCCATCGCGTGCGTCGACCAGAGGACCTGTCGATCGCCATACACCCAGGAGACCCACGCGAAGCCGGACGCGATCAGCGTCACGGCGATACCGACAAACGGCACGACGTGATGGTAATTGTTGGCGGGAGCATCGCCGGTGGCGAGGTACAGTGCGATGTCGCCACCGAACCCTGCCCACGCGAAGAAGACGACGAAGCCGATCAGCAGCCACGACGACTTTCGCCGGTTCGATTCCTGCTGCGCGAAGAGGTTGCGCGGAGCACTATCCACGAACGGTGATCAGCGCAGCGAGATGTCGGCCTTGGGGACGTCACGCTCTCCAGGTTCGGTGATCTCCCAGAGCTCGGCCGGAGTGGCCTTGGCGATTCCGGCGACGAGGTTGGTCGGGAATTGCTGTTGCGCCACGTTGTACTGCGTCGCAGCGTCGTTGTAGTGCTGTCGCGCGAAGGCGATCTTGTTTTCCGTCGACGTCAACTCCTCCTGCAGTTGCGACACATTGCCGAGCGATTTGAGGTCGGGATAGGCCTCAGCCACCGCGAAGAGACGCCCGAGTGCCTGCGTCAATGCTCCCTCCGCCTGCGCGGTTGCCGCCACGCCAGTCGCCGCCACCGCCTTCGTCCGGGCGGAGATGACCGCCTCGAGCGTCTCGCGCTCGAACTGCAGCGCCCCCTTCACCGTGTCGACCAGATTGGGGATCAGGTCGTGGCGACGCTTCAGTTGCACGTCGATCTGCTTCCAGGCGTTGGCGACCTGACCCTTGAGGGCGATCAATTTGTTGTACGCCCCGATCATCCAGAGCACCAGGACGGCGACGACCACCATCAGGACAATGCCGCTCATGACGACTCCTGCGAAGGGAGGTGGGTGAGCCCGGATAGTTGACTGACAACAGTGCCAAGACGCGCGCGGTCGGCGAGGAGTGGATGACCGGCGGCCAGGTGTAATTCGACCCCTTCACCGACTGGAAGGCGATACCACTCGCTGCCGGGCGGAGCCGTTGCGACCGACGGTGGCGAGCTGTCGCGCACCAGTCGTGGCCGGAAGAATGTCGGCCCCAATCGGTCGGCAACCTCTCGTTCGAGGGCGCGCTCGCCGAGTCGCGCGCGCGTCGCAGCGATGGCGTCGAGCGTTTCACCGCTCTGCTGCGCCAGTCGAGCGGCCAGCAGCTCCACCAGGTGACGGTACCCCCAGGAGGAGCCCGCGCCCTTGCCATACGGCGGGTGGATCACCCCTCGTGACACCCAGTACCGGAGCGTCCGCTCTGTCGTCGGCTTTCCTGCGGTGGCAATCGTCGCCGCCAACAACTCATCGACGAGTGCGAGGAGTTCCGCCAGACGCCATGGCGCCGCACCCTGGTAGCGGCGCAACGCGCTGACGGCATCGGTTCTGGTGGTCGTGGTCGTGGTCGTGGTCACGCGGAGAAACGTCGCGCCCCGCGTTCGCGCGCGCCAGCGGGAGGCGGCAGGCGAGACGATCCTGTACCGATGCGTCGCGGCCTCTCGCTCACCGAATTGCTCCTCGTCGTGGTCCTGATCGGACTCCTGGGCCTGATCGCGGTGCCCCGGATCGCCGCCCTGCACGACGGTGCCCGGCTCCGCACGGAGAGCTTCCGGCTGGTCGCTGCGGTGGACTATGCCCGCGGTACTGCCGTGCGCCTGGGGACCACGTCCCGCCTCACGCTGAGTGACCTCAGCTATATCGTGGCGGCTGCACCAGCCGACACACTGACCGAGGTCTGGCGCGCCCCCGGTCCAGCGTCCAATTCCGTCCGGATCAGTGGCGCCGGGGCACCGATCCTCTTCGGGTCATCCGGGATTGCAGTCGGTGCATCGAATCGTACCCTGTTGCTCACCCGGGGGGGCGTCTCGAGGCGGATAATCCTCTCCCGATTGGGGCGGATCACCTGGTAGCCTGCAGCCCGTACTTCCTCACCTTGGCAAGCAAGGTTGACCGCGCGATGCCAAGGAGCAGCGAGGCCTGGCGCTTATTGCCACCGGTGAACCGCAAGGTGGCGGCGAGGTGGCGCGCCTCGGCCCCGTCGAGCGACTCCGGTGTCGGCTGGGCAGTGCCCTCGCTCACCACAAAATCGGGACCGGCCGACACGCCCGCGGGGAGCTCGCGCGGGTCGTCGGACAGCACCACGTGGCCTGCGGCCTGGAGCGCCGAGCGAAGGGTCGCGACGTCGTCGCGGTCGGGGTTGGCCACCAGCAGCCGGATGTGGAGGGAGCGCACCGAGCGAAACTACTTCCCCGGACGCAGTCCGGCCAACCGACCGTGCTAAGGCAACCCCGGCGCCACGGTCGCCACGCGGTGGCACAGGCGGGCGTTACACTTCTCCCCGACCTCAACCCGACGCGACCGATGCCAGCACCGCTCGACCTGAAGACCCTCGCCGCCGGCGATGCATTGCACCACCCGCTGCTGGTGCTCGACGTGATTGCCAAAAGTGGCGATCACCCCCGAACCACACTCGTCCTCGGCAATCGCACCGGACGGATCGAGACCTCACCCTTCTGGGCGGGACGCGACGAGGCGATCAAGGGCATCGGCAAGGGGATGCAGGTGCAGGTCCTTGGCCAGGTGACGCGCTACCGCGAGTCGCTCCAGCTCGAGGTGACCTCGCTCCGCCCGCTGCCCCACGGGAGCGTGCCGCTCACCGATCTGGTGCCGAGCGTGGGAGCGGTGGAGAAATACTGGCAGTTCATCGACGACCTGCGCCAGAAGTTCACCGCCCCCAGACTGCGTGCCGTCGTCGATCTCTTTTACACGAACGAGGCCTTCCGAGAGCGTTATGAGCAATGCCCGGGTGCCCCCGGTACCGGCCATCACGCCGCGCTTGGTGGCCTGCTGCAGCACACCTGCGAGGTGGTTTCGATCGGTCGCCAGATCGCACGGATCGCGCACGCCGACGAGGAGATCGTGATCGCCGGCGCGTTGCTGCACGACATCGGAAAGCTCGAGGCCTACTCCTGGAGCAGCGGCGTCTTCGAGACCACCGAACGCGGCCGGATGATCGGGCACGTCGTCGAGGGTGTCCTGATGCTGCGTGATGCCCTCCACGCCGCCACGGCGGCACCGTGCACCGCCGAAGAGCAGATGCTCCTCGAGCACCTCATTCTTTCGCATCACGGCTTGCTCGAATACGGTGCCCCGGTGCGCCCACTGACACTCGAAGCCGAGATCCTTCACACCGCCGACAACGCGAGCGCCAAGACTGCGGCCATCACCGAAGCGTACGCCTCAACCGAGTACTTCCCCGGCGAGGCACGGGTCGCTGCACGGCGGGTCTGGCAGCTCGACAATCGCTGGCTGGTCCGGCTGGCTGCCGATTTCGGGCGCGCGGCCGGTGGGGGAAAAGACGAAGCGGCCGATCAGACAAGCTGATCGACCGCTTCACATTCCGCCGCCTGCGCTCGGGGGCGCCACGTCGGGATGGGTGCTGTGGGTCAGAGCGGCTCGCGGACCACTCGCCCACAGGGCTCTCCGAGGCACCGGATCGGAGAGGACGAGACGCGCGAAACGCCCCATCAGCTTCTTGCTAAGCTAGGGGCGTGCCAGAATCCCGCAAGTGCCTGATTCTATTCGGGTTAGCTCATTTCAACGTGGAAGCTTTGTGGCTTCGAACTCAGCGCCGCTTCGTCACTTGCCGGCTTTGTCCACGCAATGTGGAGATGTTGATCCACAATTCCACGTCCTGATTACCGCCGCGCTACATATTGATCGCCGACCTGAAGCCCTTCGGATCCATCGGAATCTGCAATGTCTTCAGCAAGACGTTGAGCTTCCATTCGTACTTCTTGACGGCATCCGCGGAGGCCAGTGCGATGCGGAAGAGCGGCTCTTCAGTGGGGCCCTTCGGCGCGGCGAGAGCGGCTTCCAGTGTTTTGTCGCACCCCTTCATCGCCCGCTCAAGGTCGCCAAGCCCCTTGGTGTAATCGAGGATTACCGCCTTGCCTCGGGTATCGCTGGTGCCGACCGCAGCCATCCTGGTCCGCATCACGGCGGTCGCACGGGTGGCGCGAGTGCACTCCGACCGAAGAGTCCGCGCAGACGAAACCACCACTGCAGGGGAGTTCCCCACCTTGGCGCGCACCAGCCGCGCCGATACCGCATCGACCGCATAGAGCGTGTCGCGCAGAATCAGGACATCGGACTTCAGCTTCTGACGCATTGGATCGAGCTTTACCTCTTCACCGAAGATCTGCGCCTGAGCCAGCAGCGGCGCGCCTGCCAACGGTGCAGCGACCACGACCAGCCCCAGGAGTGCCACGAATCGATACATCACGAATCAATCCCCACTTCGATGTAACGCCAGGTCGCTTCACCAGCATCGTCGCCGATGAACAGCGCCCCCCCGGCGGAAGCTGCGAACCATCCCGCGACCAGTCGGCGCGGCCCATCCAGCTCTTGTACGATCGGCGCCAGCCAGCGGCGCAGATGCCGCAGCTCCGGCGCCCGGCGCCCCAGCTGCGCGAACAGCGCCCCGGCTCCTCCCGTCGCACGAAGGAAGTGCGCCAGCGCGTTGGCCCGATCGCCGAAACCGATCGCCATCACCCCAGGCTCATTCAACAGCAGTTCGCCGTCGTACGCCTCGAGGCGGAGCGCGTCGAGGCGGGGCCCCAAAAAGATGAAGCGACGCCCCTCGGGCGTCCGCCGCTCGACCACGGCTGCGGCCGTCTCGTCGGTGAGCCGTCCGGCGTGGAGCAGGTCGTCATCCGGGAGGACTCCGACGACGCGAGTCCACTCCAGCGCCCCGAGTGCCTGCTCTACCGGGCAGCCGATGGCGTCGTCGAAGGCGACGACGCGGGGCGATTCCCCGGCGCGCAGGATACAGTGCGCGAGGGCCTCGGCCCGGTCGGTGAAGCTGCGGACAACCAGCGAAGTGGGGGACGACATAGCCGGGATGATAGACCAGGCAGCGGACCTCGGAAAGGGGCTCCCGCTTGCCAAGGCGCTCTGTTCGCCCGCACCATTCAGCATGGCTGATCTTCCGTCCCTCCGCAGCAGAGTCACCGCAGGGACGGCACTCCTGCTCCTTCTGGTCTTCGCGATGACGCTCCTGGGCGTCTCGGCCGTCAATTCCCTGGACACGGCGGTCCGCGAAGAACTGGTCACGGTTCGGGAGCGCACCGTCCTCGCCCAGACCATCACGCGCGAGGTGGTGACGGCCATCCGCGACGGTGACGCACTGTCGGTGCGGCCCGACTCGGCCCAGCAGGTCGAGCTCGACTCGGCGTTCGCTGCCATCCGGGCTGCCACCCTCGCCTATACCCAGTCCGAGCTCACCCCGGCCGAACTCCGCTCGGTCACCCGCGTCGGCGTCCTTGCGAGCGAACTTGCCCGCCGGTCTCCCGGGGGCTCCGCCGCCACCGGGCTGGCCCGAGCTCCGGTGGCCGATTCCCTGCTCGATGAGGTCCGGGCGCTCAGTGCCGTACAGGAGGCCGCTGCCTCGGCGCGGGCAGCGAATCTCGCGAAGAGCAGTGAGGATCGAAGGTTCATTGTCTGGATTCTCTTCGTGGTGGCGCTCGTCATCGGCGCCGGCTCGGCCGTCACCACCGTGCGTGCCGTGATCCTGCCGTTGCGCCGAATGATCGAGGCCACCGAACGGGTCGGAGCAGGCGACCTGCGTCCGCTTGACCTGGGACCTATGCCGAGCGAACTCGGTGTCCTTGCTGCAGCAGTGCGACGGATGAGCGAGGGGCTGCGAGGGGTGGTTGGAAGCGTCGCCGACGTTTCCGCCTCACTGACCGAAAACGCCGCGCAACTCAATTCCCGCTCCGAGCAGCTGACCGAGAGTGCGACCCAGGTGTCGCGGGCGATCGGCGAGGTCTCCGCCAGTGCTGAGCGGCAGGCGACCGGAATGCGCGAGAGCGACATCGCCCTGGGAGACCTCCGCGCGGCGGCAGCTCGGAGCTCGGGTGCCGGTCAGCGGGTGGTGGCGGTTGCCGATGGGATTCGTCGAACCGCCGCGACCAACCAGGGACACCTCGGCGCGGCCTCGGCAACCCTCCTGGAACTCCACGAGGTGGTCGAGCGCACCATCAGCTCCGTCGATCGGCTCACCGACGCCGCAGCGGCCGTGTCCGAGTTCGTCGCCCTGACCGGCCAATTGGCGGCCCAGACTGAATTGCTGGCGCTGAACGCAGCGATTGAAGCGGCCCGGGCCGGGGAAGCGGGCGAGGGATTCGCGGTGGTGGCCGGAGAGATTCGGCAACTCGCCGAGACCAGCGCCGAGGGTGCGCGCCGGATTGCCAAAACGGTGGCCACGCTCGACGATCAGGTCCGCCTGGTCGCTGCAACGGTGGGGGCTGGCAAGGAACGAGTCGCCGGGGTGGAAGGCGTGGCCGACGGAGTGACCCGGGCGCTGGCGGAGATCGTCGGCGCGGTCGAAGAAGTCTCCTCCGCGGCCGGAACCGTAGCACGCGAGGCGGCGGCCCACCGCGAACTCGCCGATCGGCTGGCAGCCACCGGGGCCGACGTGGCCCGCTCGGCTCAGGTCAACGCCCACGCCGCGCAGGCCGTCACCGACTCCGCCCTCGAGCAATCGTCCGCCACTCAGGAAATCGCAACGGCGGCGACCACTCTGGTGGCCACCGCCGATCGACTCACTCGCCTGGTGAAAGGCTTCCGACTCTAGCGCTTCTTCCGGGCCGGTGCTGGCTTGGCGGCCGGCTTGGCCGGAGCTTTCCCAGGGGCCTTGGCCGGTGGCTTCGCCGGCGCCTTGGCAACCGGCTTGACAGGGGCCTTGGCGACCGCCTTGGCGACCGGCTTGGCGACCGGCTTGGGGGCGGCCTTCGGCAGTACTTTGGCTGCCGCTTTCGGGGTGGGTTTCGGCGCCGCTTTGGCGGCCGGGGGCGGAGGCTTCGGGGCAGGCTTTGCCAGTTCTGCCTTCGGTGCCGGCGAGGCCTTGGCGGCGGCCGGAGCGGGGGTCAGCTGTGCCACCGCCGCTGCTGGCACAGGCGGCTTAGCGGGCTCCGGAGACCTTGGGGCGGGTGCGGTCGAGAAGGGCTTCGGCGGAAGCTTCTTCACCTTTTCGACGACGACCTCGATCTTCTTGGGACGGGAGGCGACCACCACCCGCAGTTCTGCCAGAACGGTATCGACTTCGTCCTGGGTCAACAGATTCCGACGCACTCCGAACCGCAATAACTCCTCAGCGTGGGCGGCGTCAAACTCCTCCAACCCAGCAGCAGCCCGCGAAAGCGCGACAATAGCGTTAGCCACCGGGCTGCGGAGCACGGCGGCGATGCCCGGAAGGGCTTCCATCAAGGATGAGATCTGGGGCGCGGCCAGCTCGGTCATACGGGCCCTCGGAAAAGGCCGAACGTAGACGATCGGCCACCCCGCCGTCAAGAGATCAGGCGGTTGTCCCCTTGACGGGGTCACCAGAACTGCCTAGCTAGGAAGGACGCGAAACGGCCGGGATTCCCTCGGTCTGCTGCGTGGAAAGGACCCGCAATGGGCCGGCGCCACGTCAAGGAGTTTCGCCCGGACGAGGCCTTGAGCCTCATCAGCGCCGACCGCGAAGGGAAGCAATTGAGGTGCCCGTCCTGTGGCAGCGAATCGGTGGAAAGGACCCCGCCGCGCCCCGGTGACGGAAGCCCGACCCCCGGCCGAGTCGGACTGATCTGCGGTGCGTGTGGTCGGGTGGTCTCGTATATCGATCGAGGCGAAGTCCCCGCCGCTCTGCACTGAGCCGTCCGCGCGATACCCGCAGCTCACCGCAGGCAACCCGGGAGGTCCTTCCCGCGGGGTGCCGATGCGCTATTCCGGAACGTGAAAGATTCGCTTCCAGCGCACTTCCGTGAAGAACGGGAACGCCTTCCAACTCTCCGCGTCGTAGCTGAAATACACGAGGAGCGGTCGGCCCCTCACATTCGCTCGGGGGAGAAAGCCCCAGTAGCGGCCGTCGTAGGAGCCATCGCGATTGTCCCCCATCACGAAGAGCGATTCCGGCGGCACCACCACCGGCCCCCAGGCGTGCAGGTCGGGGGCGTAGCCCTCGGGCACTGTGCCGGCATAGTGCTTCACCTGCCATTCGCGCATCCGGGCCCGCATCACCGGGTCTTCGGTCCGACCGGGTTCGTCGTTGCGGGCGTAGGGTTCAGTCAATCGCCTGCCATTGCGATACAGCACGCCGCTTGTCATCTGCAGTGTGTCGCCGGGGATTCCGATCAGCCGCTTGACGACCTTGAGATCCTCCTCGACTGAATCGAAGACCACGATGTCGCCCCGCTCCGGCTCGCGCACCGCCGGGAGCCGCTTATGGATCAGCGGCACCTCCGCCCCATAGAGGAACTTGTTGACGAAAAGGAAATCGCCGATCAGGAGTGTGTTCTGCATACTCCCGGACGGAATCCGGAATGCCTCGACCAGGAACGTGCGCAGGAAAAGCCACACCACCAGGGCAATGGTGATGGACTTGACCCACTCGATGAACCATCGCCCGATGGAAGCGCCGCGTCCCGGAGCCGCCATCGATCACTCCTTCCAGTCGGCGATGAAGAGGTCGGTCTCGCCCGCGGTCTTGCCGTGCCGGTTGGATGCGAACACCAGCTTCCGGCCATCGGGCGAAAACATCGGGAAGCCATCGAATTCGCCCGACGTGGTGACCTTCTCCAGTCCCGTGCCGTCGGTGTGGACGATGAAGAGGTCGAAGTTCCGGCCACGCGGATTCTCGAAGTTCGAGGCGAAGATGATCCGCTTGCCATCGGGGTGGAAGAACGGCGCAAAGTTCGCCCCACCCAGGTGGGTGATCTGGTGCGGATTGCTCCCGTCGGCATCGGCCATCCACAGCTCGAGCTTGGAGGGCCGTACCAGGCGCCGGCCCAGCAGCGACTTGTAGTCGGCCGAATCGGCTGTGGTGACAGGATACTGCGCCCGCCACAGAATGGATTTGCCGTCGGGCGAGAAGAACGCGCCCCCGTCGTAGCCGACACGGTTGGTGATTCGCCTGATGCCAGTGCCATCCGACTGCATCACGTACAGGTCGATATCGCCGTCGCGGGTTGACGTGAAGATGATCGTCTTCCCATCGGGCGATGCGGTGCCCTCCGCGTTGTAGAAGCCGTTGTTGGTGATCTGCCGAGTGTCAGAGCCGTCGGGATTGGCGGTATAGATCTCGAAATGGCCCAGCGGCCAGACGTAGCCGAGCGAGCGGTCCACCGGTGGCGGGCAGTTGGGGTCGTTCGCGGCGGTCGAGGCGTAGAGGATGCGCCGGTCCCGTTCAATGAAGTAGCCGCAGGTCGTCCGGCCCTTGCCATTCGACACCCGCCGGAGCTTCGAGCCGTCGATGTTCATCACGTATTCCTGATCACACCCCGAGTCAACTTCGGTCTGGCGCTGAAAGATCAGCCGCTTGCCATCGGCGGAGAAATACGATTCGGCGTTGTTGCCACCGAAGGTCAGCTGCCGGATGTTCGCGAGATGGCGTTCGCCCGGCTCCGGGGCCCAGCGCACGCGGGAAGCACCGTGGGGTGCGCAACTACCGAGGACCGCCGCTCCGGAGAGCACAAGCATCGTGGTACGAATGGTCAACCTCACTGAAGATGTCACGCCATCACTCCACCAGCGCCGCGAGCACCCGAGCGGCGTGCCCCTTGGTTCGCACTCTCGGGAAGCATCGTTCGATCCTTCCCGCGGCGTCAATCACGAACGTGGTGCGGATCATTCCGACGACCGCGCGCCCGTACAACGATTTTTCACCCCAGACGCCGTACGCCGTGGCGACGGCGTGGTCGGGGTCCGACAGCAACGAAAACGGCAAGCCATACTTCTTGCGAAACCGCTGATGTGCCGCCGGCGGATCCGGCGAGATTCCCACCACGACCGCACCTGTCGCCACCAGCTCCGACCAGCCGTCACGGAACTCGCAGGCCTGAGCCGTGCACGTGGGAGTGTCGTCCTGAGGGTAAAAGTACACGACGAGGCGCCGTCCCTCGAAATCCGCCAGCGACACGGCGTTCCCCGCCTGATCGGGGAGGGTGAACGGTGGCGCCGGTTCGCCGATGGCAGGCATCCGTACTACTCCGGAGCTCACGGAGATGCGGTACGCAAGGAGGCGGGGAGCACTCGCACGCGACGCACCGGATGCGGCGCGTGCGCACGCAAGCTGCGATCGAAGAAGTTCCAGGTGGTGTAGCCGTCCTCGGAGGACGGCTCCAGCAGGAAGGCCGCGAGGAGGCCGAATCGTTGATTGGTCGGGACCAGAAAGCTTCTGGCGCGGACGGAGTCGGCGGCAGTGGCCATCCAGTGACCTTCAACCCGCACGCCACAGTGCCCCTCGTTGGGCCGGGCCGAACGAATCACGGTGTCCACAAGGAAGCGCTCCATCGGACCCACCCACGACTGCTGCATTCGCTCCACCATCACGCCCTGACGCCGGAGCAGATCGATCACCTTGCCGTCTGCTGCGTCGACGAGGTACGCCGCCGGCATTGCCTCCTTGCGCACGGCGCCGAAGCGGTCGTGCACCTCCATCCAGACTGGCCGTGACTCACCGGTGAGGAACAGCTCTTTGCGCGGGCCCGGCGCCGGCGGACGAGCGACACCACGTGGCGGTCCAGCGGGGGCGGCATTGCTCGTCGCGACGCAGCCCACCGGCTCGGCAATGACCGGCGGGCGTGGCGCGTTGGCCATCGCCGCTGAATCGGGCGCGGGCAGCTGTTCGGTGCGAGTGATTGCCACCAGCACGCTATCCATCCGCGATGGCGACGAGGCCAGCACGTTGCCGCGCACGATGACAGAGTCCGGTCGCCACGCTGCGGTCAGCGCCCTGTGGCGCCGCATCGCGACGTTGTGTTCGGCGAAGTAGCGGATAGTTTCGAGCACGAACGCGTAGCTGGCTTCGATCCGATTCGGAAAGCTGTCGTGACTCATCGCCTCACTGAGGATCGAGAAGCGGGTCATCCCGTTCAGGTTGGTGCCGTAACGCGGCAGCGACTCGTAGCTGTCCCAGCCCGTGGGATTTGCGTTGCCACCGCGGAAGTTGCCGTACGAATAGGTCTCCAGCTTGTAGCGCTCGCGCAACCGCTGTCGCACCTGCTCGAGCACGGTATCCTGGACCCAGGCGGTGCTGACGGTCCGGTTGGGATTGAGGCCGGGCGACCAGGTGAGGGCGTAGCCGTGGTAGCTGCCGTCGGTGGTGTGCAGATCCATGAAGAGGTCGGGGTCCCACGCCGTGATGAGTGCCAGCGACCCCCGCGTCTCCGGAGCGTCCTGCTTGACGTAGTCGCGGTTGAGATCGTAGCCCTGGCCATTGGGGCGCAGGCCGACCAGCGCGGGACCGCGCTGCTCGCTGCGATTGCGCTCCTGCGGACCGAACGCGTCGTTGCCGTCGGCATTGTAGATCGGCACGAAGATGAGCACGACGCTGTCGAGCAGCGGCTTGAGCGAGCCAAGGGTCAGCTCGCGCATCAGTTGCTGCACCGCTTCCTTTCCCTCCACCTCTCCGGCGTGGATGTTGGCCTGGATGTAGAGCACGGGCTTGCCACTGCGCCTTGCCGCTACCGGTGTCGTGACCAGTGGATGCGAGAGCACGACAAAGGGCACGCGCTTCCCCTGGGGGGACTGCCCGAGCGTGCCCAGGTGCAGCTTCGCTCCGCGGTGAGTCAGCGCGTCGATGAAGGCGAGCACCTCGGCGTGACTCGAGGTCCGCGCGCCGTTGCTCGCCTCGGGGACGGTACGCTGTCCTGCCGCCGGGGCTGCGATCAGCAGCAGGGGCAGGACGACACCAGACAGCCGATGATGCGGCATCAATGCTCCTGGGGGTGTGCGGGGATCAGCAGTCGTCGCGACAGCTTCTCGGCGACGCCGTCGTCCCAGGTGAAATCGATCTCTGGAATGACCCCGGGACTGACCGGGCGATTGAGCCGGATCGGCTCACCACTGCGCACCGGAAGGTCGAGCCGGTATTCGCGTGCCAGCGCCACGGGATCGTGCAGCAACCGGATCAGGCGTTCGCGCAGCAGCGCCGGGTCGCTGCTGCGGGTCGCGAGCGCCCGGACGAGCAGATAGCCCAGGACGTGAGGGTCGTCTGCTCCGGTCAGGCCAATGCTGCCGCGCTTCAACGCCTCCATCAACGGCAGGAGCGGCGTCGAGCGACGCGCCGGCGCAAGCACGGCCTCGGTCGCCCACTCGGCCGCGCCCTCGGCGAGCCACGGATTCCCCTCGAGGAGACGGAGTTCGTCCCGGGTCTCGACGAGTCCGGCTGCGCTTCCCTCCAGCCGCGCGCCTTCCAGCAAGAGATGCTGCCACTCGTGGATGGCGGTCACCACGGCAAAAATCGGTGCGATCGCCGGTTCGATCCGGATGGCATCGTGTCCCGCGAGGAAGCCGCCGAGTCGACTGCGTGCCACCGCCGCCGGGGCGGTGAGCTGCATCGAGCGCCCATTCCGCACCACCGTCAACGTGTCGGCAACGTCCACCGCCCGCCAGACTGCGAGCGCATCCGCCTGACCGCCTTGCGAGAGCCATTCAGCAGCGATGGCGTTCAGCGGGCGGATCAGCCGCACACCGAGGCGGGACGCTCCGACCACCGGCACTGCCTGAACGCTGCCAAAATGTGTCGGCTCAAGTGGCGGCAGCGGCAGGAGCGGCCGACCCCAGAACGTGGCGACCAGATTCGCAGGCGAGCGCCAACCCTGCGGCGTCTCCAACCACGCGTTGGTCAACAGCCAGCGCACTGCGTCTGTCCACCACCCGACCGACTCGTCATACCCAGCCAGAATCGCACGCACCGCGCGAAAGGCAACGGGATCTCGTACCGCCAGCGCCTCGAGCAGTCGCTGCGATTCGGTGGTATCGGTGCGCGACCGGCTCCAGGCCCGCCACGCCGCGGCGTACAACGCGAGCGAATCAGCCGCGAGTGGGACACCGGGTGCGAACACGGCGAGTCCGCGCGCCAGCACATCGGGGATGAGCCGCTCCGGGGAACGTTTCGCCGCGACGGACGCGAACGCCACCTGGTGCAGGTCGAAGCGGAGCTGGTCGGCCGTCCCGAAGAGTTGGTGGAATGCATTGTCGGCGGAGGGACCTGTCGCAATCCGTCGGAGCAGGGCGCGCGCCACTGCACGACTGGCACTGTCGAACCCGAGCGCTACTCGCTGGGCGTTCAAGAGCTCGTTGGCAGTGGGCAGCGGCAATCCGGCCGAATGTGCCAGTGAGTCGCGTTCGGCAATGAGAGCGGAGGCGGGGGGAAGGATCGCGCGCCAACCCGCCGGGAGGACCACGGTACTCGGCCCCGACCCAAGCAAAAGCTGCCGTACCTGAACCCGTGGGCGCACCGGCCAGCGACTGATTCCCGCCGGGATACGCTCGGCACTCCAGCGCAGCGACCGCCCATCCGATTCGACCAGCGTCCCCTGCATCAGGACCGCATCGAAGGCGCCATCGAAGCGGCGCCCGCTCGCGGGAAGCCAGAAGGCGATCCTCCCATCCGCCACCCGGAGCCCGCCGAGGCGGACCCAGGCGGTGTCGGCACTCTCCAGCAGGAGGCGTCCACCTTGCCCATCGAGTCGCAGCTCGCCGTGTTCAGCGCCGGTCGGGCCGCGGATTTCAAGCGCCCAGCGAGAATCGGCTTGCGCCGATGCCTGCCCTGCGATCAACAGCAGCGCTCCGCCCCACGCGAGCGCCGCCGACCACCTCACGGTTCGCGCACTCCCTGCGGTCGGCGGACGACGTCCGCGACCAGGACACCGAAGTCATCGGCCCGGTCACGGTCGAAGTTCACGGTCCGGTCCGGCCTGTTCACACTCAGGTCGGTGTCGACGTGCAGCACGCCGGGAATCCCGTCAGGCTTCGGCCGGATGCCCTGCGACGACTTGAGTCCACCCGGCAACCGCACCGAGAGCACCAGGGCAAGCGACATCATCGAGGCAAATACCGGCCGCGAAATCGAGACTTCGGAGATCTTCATGCGACGGCCCTATCTTCAGCAGGGAGACGGGAGGCGTGTGCCTGATGCTCTGTACGCACGAGCCCGCCGGTTGGTTCATCGTGCAGCAGGAGTGGATCGTGGCCCCGAAACTGACCTCGCGACAGCAGGTACAACTCCACTGGCTGGAAGCGGTCCCTCCACGCCTGGATCGTGCCGCCCGCATCATCGAGATGATGTCGACCCATCACGCCGACGATACCCAGCTGCGCTCGCTCCGGCGCCAGCTCGACGAAATGAAGGCGCAGGCTGCCGGGCTGGGACTCGGCGCCCTGGCGGACGGATTCGGCTATATGGGAATGCTGCTGCGGCGGACGGGGGGCCACGAGGTCAAGGTCCGCGGGCTGCGGGAACTGCTCGCCGGTGTCAGGGTGAACTTCGAGGGCGCCTTTCGGGCAGCCTCGACGCCGGAACCGGACGCCGAGGACGACGCGTAACCCCGGAAGGTCACTCCTTGAAGAGTTTGTCGAGAATCGGCGCAGCGGTGAACGCGAACATCGCGAAGATGACGACGGTAAGCATCAACGTCACAAAAGCGAGCGCCGTGATCAGCACACCCGCCCCGACCCCCGCCATCACCATTCCAAAGTAGTACAGCATCGCGCTTCTCCTGGGGCGTTCCCGCCTCTCACACAGGGCGGAGAAGCTATCACGGCAACGGGTTGAGCCGCAACCGCGCCCAGTCCCATCCGGCCATCCCTCGCCGGTTCACCGCCCGGACCTGCACGATCATCCCCGGCGTAGCCCCCGGCAGGCGCGCACTGGCCCCCGTCGTCGAGATCCGGTGAGCCGTCGGGTCCGCCTCCGGCCCCCAGGTGACGTCGTAGCGCGCCACCCTCCCCTCTCGGCTCGGCGTCCAGTGAACGTCGGCCACGCCATCGCGCCACCGCTCCACGGCCAGCCCCCCGAGCCGCGACGGCGACGAGGCCAGCAGCATCAGCGTCGCAACGGTCGTCTTGCTCACTTCGGCGATGAGCTGATGGTTCTCGTACTCCAGGACATCGTGCGGCATATGGTAGTGCGGATTGCCCAGCACCGGGTACGAGCCGATCCCACCGACGATGTCGCCCCACGCCTCGTAATACGCGGCCGCGTCGGTGTTCTTGTAGTAGAGCGCGTCGTAGGTAATCAGTGCCGAAAACTGTTGCGCCGCCGCGTGCTGGATATCCCGGATCCCGGGATTCGAATACCGGATCGTGTTGTCGAGCCGGCCGTCGTTGGCCCAGCCGATCATATCGTTGTTCAGCGCGCCGACCACCTGAACACTGTCGGCGATCGCGCGGCGGACAAATTCCCGGCTTCCCAGCAACCCCGCCTCTTCTCCCGTGAACGACGCGAAGATGATGGTCGCCGGCTGCGGATGCGCCGCGAGCACACGCGCGGCCTCGAGCAACGCCGCCGTCCCCGAGCTGTTGTCGTCGGCCCCCGGCCCCTCGGCCCGGGAGTCGAAGTGCGAACTGACCACGTACACCAGCTCCGGATGTTCGCTGCCCTTGAGGACGGCGAGGACGTTGGCACTCTTCCCGCCGAGGGCATCTCGCAGCGCGAACCACTGCGGTCCGGCGACATAGCCGAAGGAGCGGTAGGTATCCGTCAGGTACTGGATCGCCTTGGCATTCCCAGGCTGGGAGATGTGCTTCGAGTCGAAGTCGAAGAGTGATTTTTCATAGCCAGCAATCCGGGCGACATCCACTTCCTGCGTCACCTGACGCACGGCCGCGGCAATCGGGCGAAACGACGCACGCCCGCGATCGCGCAGCGACACCTCGGCGGCACGATCACTCCGGATCCGTGCCAGCAGGGCAGCATCGAGGACCTTGTCGTCGAGATCGGCGAGGTAAACGCCCCGCTCCGGCGAAACAGTATTGCCATCCCGCTCCGCCACGATCAACACCCGGCAACCATCGGCACTCACCACCCATTCGTACTCCGGCGCGATGGTGCGGATGGTGTTGTTGTGAAACAGGCGCGTTCGCTGCAGCGTGGTCGCATCGTAGAGGTAGCTGCGCCGGTGCCGTGGTTCGCCGATCACCGAGAGCACCCTGTTGCCATTCATCCAGACCGGGAGCACGTCGTGCTGGATCTCGCGGGTGAGCCGTACTTCGTTCTTTCCGTCACTCCCGATCAGGTACAGTTCCCAGTCGTACAGCGGCATCTGCTGGAACACCACGCGACTGCCGTCGGGCGAAAGCGCCGGGTTGGCGAGCGGCTCGCTGGCGCTCTTCACCACCACCGGTTCACCGCCGGCAATCGGGGCGACCACGATGTTGGTCATCCCGTTTGGCGATCGCGTGAGGTAGGTGACCGCGGTGCCCTGCGCCGCGATCGAGGCATTCGCGCCGTCCACCCGCCGGGCCGTTCCCGTCTCGAGGTCGACAATCGCAAACGCCGTTGCGCCCCGGAGTCCTGCCGCACCGTGCGCCAGGCGCACCGGAATGCCGGCGACGATCGCGTGCACCAGGTATCGACCACCGCGCAACGGGATCGGCGCAGCTTTGAATCCATCGAGTGGCGCCACCGGACCGGCGACCGTGTAACTGCCGTCACGCAGCACCAGCTTGAGGATCTCGTTACGTGGCGCTATCTCGCCGTCGCGGGCCGCCACCACGAACAGCACTCCATCGGTTACGCCGAACACCACTCCCGTCGGATGCCACGGCGCCATCCCCACGATCGGCACGGCTCGTCCACTCACCAACTGTTCGACGACAAGCTCCGACGCCGCACCAGCGACCCGGAGGTAGGCGAGCAGCGTGTCACTCAGTGATATCGCTGCCGCCACGCCGTTGACTTCGCGCACGGACTTCAGCCCCGGGGCGGAGCGGACGATCCGGGTCACACGGCCCACCGCCGGGCCAGTCTCGAAGGTGGCGAGCGCGCCACTCGGCGAGAAGGCGGGACGACTTCCGTCGGCCGTGAGTTCTCCCGTCTGATACAGTTCGCCGGTGATCAACGCGATCGAGTCGCGAAAGCTGGGCGCGATCGGACTGGCGAGGATCCGCGTGAAACCGTCAAGCGCCGCGATGTACGCACCGTGCTCCCAGGCCAGCGCGGCCGCACGATAGTCGCCCGCGGACCGCGGAGGCGGCGTGGGGGCCACCCGGGTACGCTGCTGAGCGGCGAGGGTCGCGGGGAGCAGGAGGGTGAGCAGGAGGAGCTGGCGGTGCTGCATCGTGGAACTCCAGGTTGTCGATGACCCTGCTCAGCTCTCCCGTCGGCCCGCCATCAGCCCCACAGATCGACGGAAGCAGAAACTACCGCCCCACTACCCCCGGCGCATCCGCCCCGGCACGTTTCGCCGGATGCAGGATTCCACACCTCTCGCCGCCGGCTCCGAACTCGCCGACGTCATCTTCCAGGCGATCGTCACCGCCGGCCTGGCCGGCTTCGCGCTGGTCCTCTACCGCCGCGTCCGGGAGCGGTGGCTCGCCTGGTGGGCCGCCGCGTGGGCGCTCTACTTCGTGCGCCTCACCGCGATCCTCGCCTTTCTCGCGACCGGCAAACTGACCTGGCTGTTCTGGCACCAGGTGGCCACCGGCTGGGTGGCGCTGGCGATTCTCTGGGCCGCCCTGGTCTTCTCGCGCGGACTCCCCTGGCGGCACCGCTATGCCGCGCTGGCCCTCGTGCCGCTCGTCGGGGCCGGGCTCGCCGTCGCCTTCCTCGACCAATTCCTGCTGGTCGCGATTCCGATGGTGGCGGTGATCTCGGGCGCGACGCTGTGGACCGCCTGGGTCTTCTGGCGCCACGGCCGGCAAACCGATTCCAGCGGTGCCCGATTTGTGGCGTTTGCCTTCCTCCTCTGGGGACTGCACCACCTCGACTATCCCTTTCTCCGTGCCAAGGGCGCCTGGACGCCGTGGGGATACTACCTCGACATTCTCTTCGAACTCGCCGTGGGTGTCGGTTTCGGCCTGATGGTGCTCTCCGACCTCGCCACCCGACTGGCCGGACGCACGGACGACCTCGCTCGGCTCTCCGGACTGATGGTGCGACAGCACGAGGCGGAGCGGCGACGGCTCTCTCGCGACCTGCACGACGAGACTGCGCAGACCCTGTCAGCGGTCAAGCTCGAGGTCGGAATGCTGCGCGAGAGCGGCGACGAGCTCGCCCGCGCGCGGTTCGACCGGATTCTCCAGCTTGTCGACAACGGCATCCGAGGCATTCGCCGCGTGATGAACGACCTCCGCCCCGCGCTGCTCGATGACCTCGGGCTCCTCCCGGCGATCCGCTCCCTGGCCCAGGATGTCCGGCAACGAAGTTCGCTGCTGATCGAGACCGACCTCCCCGACGCAATGCCGGCGCTCACCGTCGATGCCGAACTCGCGCTCTTCCGGGCGGTACAGGAGGCCCTCGCCAATACGGTGCGCCACGCGGCTGCTTCCCGCGTGTCCATCCGGATCCGGACCGACGAGGCCGGCGTCCAGATCATTGTCCGTGACGATGGTCGCGGCTTCCCTCCCGGGCGTGACCTCCTCAGCTTCGAGCGCGAAGGCCATCTCGGTCTCGCAGGAATGCGCGAGCGGATTGCCGGGCTGGGCGGCACGTTCCGGGTGGATGGCAGCGTTGGCGTGGTGGTGATGGTGTCGGCGCCGATCACCGCAGCGTCTCCCGAGTCGTGACGACGCGCCGCGCCGCCACGGCGGCGGCAGGAACTTTCCAGGAGTGGGAACGATGACTCATCCACCGATCCGCGTCGCCGTCGTCGACGACCACGCGGTCGTCCGCGAAGGCATTCGCCGCGTCCTCGAGGGCGAGCCGGGTGTCACGGTCGTGGGCGAAGGGAAGAACGCCGAAGAGGCGCTTGCGCTGGTAGCGAGCGCACAGCCGGACGTCCTGGTGATGGATGTCGCGATGCCCGGGCGCACGGGACTCTCGGTGGCGGCAGAACTGAATCGCCGTGGGAGCCCAACCAAGGTGCTGATTCTCTCGATGTACGACCAGCCGGAGTATGTACTCGAGAGCGTGAAGGCGGGCGCGCGAGGTTACCTGTTGAAGGATTCAGCGCCGGCGGAATTGCGTCGCGCAGTGCGCACCGTGTTCGCCGGCGAAAGTTATTTTCCGCCCGCCGTTGCCGCCCAGTTGACCGCAGCGATGCGCGCCGACGCGATGCCGCCGTCACCGCTCACGTTGCTCACGCCACGGGAGCGCGATGTGCTCGTCGGGATCACGCGCGGCGACACCAACAAGCAGATCGCTTCGCAGCTCGGCATCTCGCACCGCACCGTCGAGACGCATCGCGAATCGCTGATGGACAAGCTCGGCATCCGCACCGTGGCGGGACTGACCAAGCTGGTGATGGAGGAGGGGCGGCGGAGCGATCGTTCGTCCTGACCAGCACCATCATCCCGGTTACCCGACCGTTCCTCGTTGTCCCTGAGTCGCCAATGTCGCACGCTCCGCGCACCCGGTTCTCCGCCCTCGGCCTCCTCCTCGCACTCGGCACTGCATCGTTGCCGGCCCAGACGCGTCCGACCATCGTCCTCGACCGGGGAGCCCGGGAATTCCCGCAGACCTTCTCGAAAGTGGCGCAGCTGGTCGAGTTGCGTGACGGGCGGGCGCTCCTGCTCGACACCGGCGAATCCGCGCTGTTGCTGGTCGATATGGTGGCCAACACCTCCCGGAAGGTGTCGCGTCAGGGGGGCGGGCCGCTCGAATATCAGTCCCCTGGGCTGCTGCTCGGCGGGGTCCCGGACACGCTCCTCTACCTCGATATGATGCAGCAGCGCTTCCTGTTGCTCTCGCCAACGGCGACCCCGCTGGGGACGGCGCGGTTCGGTTCCGGCGACAGCGAACAGCGGCTCGCCGGGATGATGCCGAGCACGACCGACTCGCGGGGACGCGTCTACGGGGTGACGACGGGCTTCTCGATGGTTGAACCCGGCGGAAAGACCCGGACGATGCCGACCATTGCCGACACCGTCGAGGTGCAGCGACTTGACCGAAAGAGCGGCAAGACGACGACGCTGACCCGCATCCGCAATGTCGCATCGCAGATGAAGCCGAAGATCGAGCCGAGCAGCACGGGCATCAAGCTGACGATGACGGCGCCGGACGGTCAGCCGTCCGATGCCTGGGCCGCACTTCCGGATGGCCGCGTCGCCGTCCTGCGTGACGGCGTGTATCAGGTGCGCTTCGTGACCGACGCCGGGAAGGAGACGCCGGGGCCGGTCATTGCGTACGTCGCGGTCCCGATCACGCCCACGGAACGGAAGGCGATGGTCGATTCCTTGCGCGCTGCAATGGACAAGATGGTCACCGCTTCGCAGAAGTCGTTCAGCGCGGCGGCGGGCGCCAGCCGGAAGGCCCCGCCGAAGATCGAGGCCATCGTGCTGGAGCCGTCGAAATGGGCCGCAACCAAGCCAGCGTACATCTCGCTGATCAGCGCACCGGACGGCCGGCTCTGGGTGGCCCTCTCCGGTCCGACCGGCTCCCGCACGGTGCGTTTCGACGTGCTGAGCGGCACCGGCGCGCTGCTCGCGCACATCCAGTTGGCTCCGGGTGAATCCCTAGCCGGCATCGGGCGAGGGACCGTCTACACGATTCGCATGGATGAGGATGACTTGCAGTACCTGAGGCGCTACCAGCTCCCGGTGCTGAAATAGCGCCATCCGTCGGGCCTAGTGACCGCCGAACACGACCTCGCCAGCGATGATCGTCATCACGTTCTGCGTCTTGAGAATCCGGGGTTCGGGGATCACCATGATATCCGAATCCAGCACGGTGAAGTCCGCCGCCTTCCCCACCACGATCGAGCCGTGACGATCCTCCTCGAACGCCGCGAAGGCCGGATACCAGGTGAACATCTTCAGCGCCTGGGCCCGGGTAACCCGCTCTTCGGGATGCCACCCCGGCCCCGACTTCCCCTCGAGTGATTTGCGCGCGACCGCCGCATAAAACTCGATCATCGGCTCCCCGCGCTCCACCGGCGCGTCGGATCCACCTGCCACCGGGACGCCCAGTTTCAGGAAGCTCTTCCAGGCATAGGCGCCCTTGATCCGCGCCATCCCGATCCGGCTCGGCACGAAGAAAAGATCACCGATCGCGTGGGAGGGCTGCATCGAGGCAATCAGTCCAAGTTGCTTGAAGCGCGGCAGGTCGCTGGGAGTGATGACCTGCGAGTGCTCGATCCGCCAGCGCGGTTGCTTCACCTTGCGCTGCGCCGGCGGCACCGCCTTGAGCGCGGCGGCGTACATGTCCAGCGTGATGTGATTGCCGCGATCGCCGATGGCGTGCGTTTCCACCTGAATCCCGGCCCGCAGCGCCCGCTCCAGCATTCCCTTGACGGCGATGGTGTCGGTGGTAATCAATCCCGCGCTGTGCGGATCGTCGGAATACGGCGCCAGCATTGCGGCACCACGTGAACCCAGCGCGCCATCCATCACCACCTTGATGTCGCGCACCACGAGGCGGTCACTGAATTCCGGTGCACCCGGCCCCTGGGCGATCAGGCGATCGGCGTCGGCGCTCGGACCGGAGATCGTTTTGTAGATGCGTACCTTGATCCGGCCCTCCCGGTACAGCTTGCGCATCCGCTCCACCTCGACCCAGCTGCCGTTTGCATCCTGCACCTGGGTCCAGCCCAGTGCGACCTCTCGCTCCGACGCCAGCTCCAGCGCTCGTTCCAGGTCGTTCTCGGTGGTGGCCGGTACGAAGCGACGCACCAGGCCCTGCGCCTTGTCGATCAGCATGCCCGTCGGCTGGTTGTCACCATCGAGATTGAGGGCGCCACCGGCCGGTGCGGCACTGGTACCGGTGATCCCGGCAATCTTCAGCGCTGCACTGTTGGCGATCGAGGCGTGGCCATCGGCACGGGTGAGCACCACGGGATTGTTCGGCGCGATCTGGTCGAGATCGTGGCGCGTCGGGAACACCGGCGGTGACCAGAAGGTCTCGATCCAGCCGCGGCCGGTCACCCACTCCCCCGGCTTGGCGCGCTTCACCGCCGCCTCAACCTTGGCGAGGAATGCCGCCTTGGTCCGGGTGCCTTCGAGGTTCAGCGTCATCTCCCGCAGACCGATCCCGGTGAAGTGCGCGTGGGCGTCGACGAATCCGGGGTAGACGAAGCGTCCCGCCAGATTTAGCGTCCGGGTCGCAGGCCCGATGAATTTCGCCACCGCCACCTCGCTCCCCACAAACAGAATCTTCCCATCCTTGACGGCCACCGCCTGCGCCTTCGGGCGCGCGGCAGCTCCGGTGTAGACCGTCGCGTGCCGGAGTACCAGGTCTGCCGTCTGCGCGGCGAGGGGAAGCGGGAGGAGCATTAGTGCGAGGGCGCGCATAAAGGACCCGCTGATGGAGAAGGGAGAAGGGAGAAAGCTAGTATGTCTCGCGTCTCGCGTCTTGCTTCTCCCTTGTCGGCGGTCAGGCCGCGGGCCGATGCTTCGGCGTCCGCGCCAGGGAGGCGTTGATCGCGACCAGGTCGACGTACTCGGGGTCGAATTCTTCCGGCAGCCAGGCGCGCATCTCCGCCGAGCGGGGATCGAGCGGTTCGGCGAGCGCGGCCAGCATCGCCCGATATCCGCTCGGGCCATCGCAGTCGTCCGGCGGTGCCGCCCGACCACCAGCCAGACAAGTCGGGAGACGCTGGCCGATCATTCGCGGCGCCACCAGTTCGAGAATCACCCGGTCGTGCCACGGCTCGCCGTGATGTTGTACGGCGTGCCGCGCCACCGCACCGGGATGCAGCTCGAGCATTTCCAGCGAGGTGTCATCCGCCTCGTGGCCCGGCTCCGGATCGTCGATCGAATCGAGGTAGCGCACGCCGTCGACCTCGAACGCGTATGCCACCTCGGCGTCACGCCCCATCGCCCGCTGGATCACGCCGTGCAATTCCTGCAGCGAGGCGCGGCCCGACACGGCGACTCGCCGCCAGACGACAGGAGTGATCCCTTCGAGTTCGATCCGGAACTGCAGCACCGCACCATCACCGAATCGAATCCGGTAGCGCGCCGGTGCGCCCACTCAGGTGCCCTTCTTGAAGAAGAACTGGTAGAGCGCGGTATGATCCGGGTCCTCGCAGTTCGCCTCCCATCGACCGTCCCGGTTGGGGGGAGCGAAACGGCAGGCCAGACCACCATCAACGACGCCGAGGACGATCTCGAACCCGGAGGTGTAGGCGCGCTGATCAACCAGCGGTAACTCGTTCTCGCCCTTGTCGTCGGGCTGCCAGAGATGCACGACGGTCGAATCGCCCTTCTTTTCCACGAGGAGCTTGAGCGGAATGATCTGGGTCGATCCGGCGGGCGTGGCGCCCGCCGAATAGGTCCCGGGCTCCGGATACTGCGCGAGCAGCGGGAGCGGCACGGCAAGAGCGGCGAGGAGAAGCGCGGCGACACGCATGACACACTCCCGGGTCGAGGCGGCAGACCTCCCTAAGCTATCACCCCTTGGGGCGGCGGTCCACGAGATGCGACTCGACGAACCAGAGCCACTGGTCGATCCCGCGAACGATCTCGGTCAGGATGTCGGCGCTGGCCGCGTCCTCGAGATCATCCATCTCCTCGATTCCCATCCGGACTGAACGGCCGAAGGCGGCGAGCGAGTCCGACAGCGCAGCCGAGTGTTCCTGGCCGGTGGTCAGCACCAGGGGATAGTCGATCAGGTCCGACCGCACCGCAACGATCCGGACGGTTCCTTCGGCAATGCCGCCCAGCTGCACAATGCGCTCGGCCAGCTCGTCGACATAGGCCTCGACCGACTCGTTGATCTCATCGAACAGCTTGTGCAGCGCGATGAAATCGGGTCCCTTCACGTTCCAGTGCGCCTGCTTGCACTGCGTCTGGAGTTCGATCGATTCGGCCAGCCGCTGGTTGAGGAGTGCGATGACTTCCGTGCGGGTGGTAACCGGGAGGTCATTCTTGGTCGGATAGAGCAGCGGGGTCGAGGTCTGGGCAGAGGTGGTGCGGCGAGGAATCGCCTTCTTACCCGCGGGGACTTTCTTGCGACTGGTAGCCATTGAATGCTCCGAAAACTGAGGGAGGTGTGGCAGACGGGACGGGCGAAACCCATTCGCTTGCACACCGAACCCCTGGCCGGCTCGACCGCCTGCGATGGGGACTTCAAGCGGGTCCCGTATCGATCCGGAAGGGCTCCTCGAACCGCAGCGTGACCACTGGCAGGAGTACATCCGGCGGGGTATCGGGCAGCACCACCGACAGCCTCCCGTTGACGAGCGCGACCGGCAACTCTGCGGGCCGCGGCCCGAGGAGAGTGGCCTTGACCGGGCGAGTTCGCAAGCCCGGAAGGGCGAGCGCACCCGCCTTCCAATCCAGGAGAAAGAGATGGAGGCGGGTCGGGGTCTCGGTGGTGGAGAGGAATCCCTGCGGCCTGGGAAAGCGTGACGCCGTGGTGCCGTAGATGGTCTTGCCGTGCAGGCGCATCCACACACCAATGGCCTCCAGTCGCTCCACCGCCTCCGGCGGGAAGCGACCATCGGCCATCGGACCGACATTCAGCAGAAGATTGCCCCCCTTCGATGCAGTCTCGACCAGCAGTTCCACCAGCGTGCGAGCCGACTTCCAGTTGTGGTCGCTCGCCTTGAATCCCCAGTTGTCGTTCATCGTGATGCACGACTCCCAGTCCTCGCCGGGGAGCCCGGTGACGGGGATCGTCTGCTCTGGCGTGCCGAAATCACCGAGACCGCCAGCCTTCGGCGCACCCGCGCCGTCGATCCGGTTGTTGATCAACAACTTTGGCGCCTTGGAGCGAACCTGCGCCTCGAGCGCGAGCGCCAGCTTGTGGGTCCAGGTCGCCTCCCACTGACCGTCGAACCAGAGGATGTCGATCGGTCCATAGCTGGAGAGCAACTCATCGACCTGGGTGTGCAGATAGGTCACGTAGCGGTCGAAGCGTGCGTCACCCACCGGACGCGAGGTCGCTTCCCAGTCCCGGCGCGGGAGGTAGTCGGGATGATGCCAGTCCATGATCGAGTGATACCAGCCGACTCTGATGTCACGCTTGCGGAGTGCCTGGGCGAGGTCCCGGCAGATGTCCCGCTGCGAAGGCGTCTGCTTCACGTCGAACTCACCCAGCGGTGAGTTCCAGAGGCAGAAGCCATCGTGGTGCTTGGTGGTGAGCACCGCGTATTTCATCCCGGCACGCTTGGCCAACGCGGCCCATTCATCAGGGTCGAAGGCGGCAGGGTTCCACTGTTGCAGCAGGCTGTCATACTCCTTCACCGGGATTCGGGCGTTGTTGCGGATCCATTCCGCCCAGCGCTCATCCTCTTTCCACTTCCCCGCCAAAATCGAGTAGAGGCCCCAGTGGAGGAACAACCCGAAGCGAGCCTCACGCCACCACGCCATCCGGTCTGCGCTGCCGGCCGCGGCGAGTGCGGGGCGAATGCGGTGCACCACCGGGACGGCCAGCCCCGCTGCGGTGACGAAGTCGCGCCGGGAGAGTGGGGTCACGGCTTCGCTCGCAACCGCGCCTGCGTCCGCCGAGACTCGACCGTCGCCGGCTTGTCACTCCACGTCGGCCAATTCCGGTCGTTGGCGAGCCGCTGGACCACGTCAACAAACATCGCGGCATCCTCCACCGCGCCGCCGAGGTCCCAGTCGCTGCGGAGTTCGTCGTTCACCTGATGATATTCACGAGCGAGGTACGCATCGTTGCGCTGCTTCCCCCACCCGGTGGGTCGTGCGATGTAGTCCATTCCGGAACCAGCGAAGAGCCCGGGGATTCCCGCCTTCGCAAAGGCGTAGTGATCCGAGCGCACATAGAAGTTCTGCTCCGGGAACGGATCACGGGTCAGCACCCGTCCCTGCCGTGCTGCCGCGTTTCGCAGCAGCGTGTCGAGCGAGCTCATCCCGTCACCAATCGAGACGACATCACGCGTGCGTCCCCACGGTGCCATGAAGTCGAGGTTGAGCACCCCCGTCGTCTTGGCCAGCGGAACCAGCGGATGCCGGACATACCACTCGGCACCGAGGAGCCCAAGCTCCTCCACCGCCGTCGCGATGAAGAGCACCGACCGGCGCAGCCGGGGACCGGCCGTGATCGCCCGGGCCATCTCGAGGAACTGGGCGACACCACCGGCGTTGTCGAGCGCACCGTTGAAGATCTGATCGCCTTTGAGTGTGGTATCGCGGCCGAGGTGATCGTGGTGCGCCGACACGACGACGTACTCGTCACGCGCCGCAGGGTCGCTGCCCCGCACCATCCCGACGACGTTGTTGGTCGTGAAGCGCTCCACCGTCGGAGTATATGAGATGCTCAGCTGGCCGGGAATCGCCAGAGGGTGAAACAACTTGGTGCGCGCGACGGTCGTCAGCGCGTCCAGTGTGCCGATGGGGGCCACCAGGTGCGCGCCGGAGACATCGGCGCGAAGCAACAGGGTGGTCAGCGCGGGCACCGACGTCGCGTCGGCGGCCAGTGAGGAGATCGGCCGTGAAACCCTTCGCCGGTTGGCGCGGACCACCATATCCGAGGCGAGCGTCACGACACCGATGGCGCCACGATCCCTTGCCACCTCCGCCTTCAGACTGGTCGGGAAACTCACCGTGAGCGCGTCCCATTCCGGCCCGCTCGGCAGACCGGCGAGCTGGACCACGATCTTGCCTCGGACATCGACGTTTTTGTAGTCATCCCAGCGGTGGTCGAGGGTCACGATGCCGTACCCGACGAAGGTCATCTCGCCCTTGACGCTCCGCGGTGTCTCGCCGCCTGAGGCCAGCACGACGGCTCCGCTGTCGGCGTAGGCGATGGACACGCCATCACGGAACAGGGCGGCGCTGCCACTCCCGCGGATGCGCGTCATCTCCACGGGTTGGAAGAATGTCCCGTCGCGGACCCCGCTCGTCAGGCCGAGCGTGCGAAGCTCCTGGCGCACGTACGCTTCGGCGAGTGCGTCGCCCCGGGTCCCAGGACCGCGCCCTTCGAACGAATCCGAGGCAAGGATGCGAACATGTTGGAACATCCGCGCGGCAACCACATCCATTTCGTCCGTGACCGCGGTGCGCAGCATCGCGCGGGTGGAATCCGGCGAACCATCATTCGGGGCCGGTGTGAGGCCGAGGATGGCACACATCAGGTCGTAGACGTGAATGTTCTGGAACGAAGGCACGACTTGCCCGCGGCGGAAGGCCGGTCCACCCGCAACGAAAAGTGCTCGCATCGACGGAAGCGTGTTATCCCAGCCGTGTGAGGCACTCGTCGCCGACCAACTCTCGACCCGGCCTCGGCGAGTGATGCTCCAGCCTTCGTCGGCGACGAGTACCAGCGGCGTGATGCGGGGATTGTTGTTGAAATGGAACCGTGCCGGCACCTCGCCCTTGCGATACACTTGCAGATGCGGGTGCGCGCGCTTGAGCCTGGCGTACACGGCCTCCAGCTTCCCCGGCTTCGGTGCAATCGCGCCCACCGGCGTCCAGTCGATCACGTCGACATCGTCGAGCGAGATGTAGTCGTCGATCACGATCAACTGATCGCTGGGCGTCCGCTGCATCCCGTGATCGGCCACCACAATCACATTGACGCGTTGAGCAAGGGTGCGCGCCGTCAGTCCATCGAGCAATCGGCCGATCATCGAGTCGACCCGAGCGATCGCGGCGTCCGTCTCGGGCGCGTCGGGGCCGTACGTGTGACCCGCGTGATCGACGTCGCTGAAATAGAGCGTAACCAGGGAGGGCGCTGTCCCCCGGGGCCGGGAGAGCCAGGTCAGGACCGAGTCGACCCGTGCCGCATTGGGAAACGAGTCGACAAAACGTTTCCAGATCGTGGCACGCACTCCGCCGATCGCTGCCTCAGAGCCGGGCCAGAAGAAATTCGCGGCCCGCTTGCCCTGCTTCTCGGCCGTGACCCAGATCGGCTCGCCGCCCCACCAGCGCGCATCCCGCACGGCGACAGAATCCGCCATCGTGAAGGAACCGAGCAGCGAGTCGCGGATGTTGTTCGCGACGATGCCGTGATGTTCCGGATAGAGTCCGGTGACGATGGTGTAGTGGTTGGGAAAGGTCTTGGTGGGAAACGAAGGCGTCATCCATTCAGCACGGACGCCGCCCCGAGCCAGTCGCTGCAGGTTCTTCGCGACCGGACGGTCGAGATAATCGGCCCGGAAGCCATCGAGCGAGACCAGGACAATGGCCTGATCACTCGCGGCAGGGCTGGCGCCCGTGCCGGGCCGGGAGGCCGTTGAGCAGGCGGCGAGGAGCAGCAGGGCAGCGGACCGAACGATGTGGTTGCGCATCCGCTGAGGATGCCACGAAACGCCGCTGAACGCCACCCCCGACGGGAACGCCAAGGGAGATTCCCCCCAGGCCGAATATCCGAGCGTCGCGCAGGGCCAGACGGCAGCGGCGTTCTATCCATCCATCACCGCGCGTCCGCGAATCTCCAATTGGCCGTGTAGTCTCGCTTCAGCGCCAGCTCCGGCCTGAGGATCACCCGCACCATCGCGATCGGCATCGGCCCGGTGGCCAGTACCGCGTCGTGGAACTGCCGCTCGGTCATCTTCTTGCCGGTCACCAGCTCTGCGTAGAGTGCTCGCAACTGCATTCCACCGAGCAGGTAGCCGGCCTGATAGAGTGGCGAGTAGTTGCCGTTGAAGGAGCGTCGCACCTCCCCCGTTGCGGAGGCGCGCTCGTGACCGACCGTGTCCACCAGAAAATCGATGCACTGCTGCGCGGTCCAGTCGCCGAGATGGAACTTGAGCGAGAAGATGATCCGGGCGGCGCGATGCATCCGCCAGAAGAGCGCTCCCATCCGCTGATCGGGAGTGGCGTGGAAGCCGAGATCCCAGAGGTGGAGTTCCCACCAGAGCGACCACCCTTCCCCATAGAACGGTGTCTCGAAAAGGCTGCGCTGAGGGTTGTTCCGATCGGCCAGGAAGCCCTGCAGGTGGTGCCCGGGGATCAATTCGTGTTGCACCGTGGCGCGCGACATCGGCGCGTTGTTGGCGCGCAGTGCCTGCAGCTTTTCGTCCTCACTCATCCCGTCGGTAGGTGACGATACCAGAATGACTTCGCCGCCCAGAAAGAACGGGTTGGTCTTCTGTGCCTCGGGTGTCATCATCTCCATCCGCCAGATTTCCTTGGCGAGCGGTGGCACGCTGATCAGGTTGTGGGATTCGACGTAGCGGGTCGCTTCCCACGCCATATCGCGCACCGCAGTGGCCTGCTCCCCCACCGGCGGGTACTCCGTCTTCACCTTCTCGAGAGCCGCCTTCCAGTCCTCACCGAAACCCATCTCCCGGGCGGCGTGCTTCGCCTCGTTCTCGAGCAAGCGGTATTCCTGTTCGGCGATGGTGATCAGTTCGGCGGGTGTGTAGGGAATCATCTCGCCGGCAAGATCCACGGTGAGCCCCTCCGCCCCGATCGGGTCGCCCACGATTGGCTCATCCTCCCCTTCCTTGGTACCAACCACCTTTTCGCGCAGCGACTTGCGATAGCGATCGAGTGTGGCGTCGAACTTTTTCGCCGGATCGGCGATCCACCACGTCATCTGGGGGTCGTAGCCCTGGTAGAAGCGGAGCCACAGTGCGAACTGCCGTTGGTACCCGGCGAGTGCATCCGCGGCACGATAGGCGATGATCTTTGACGTCTTGGGTCCGTTGGGCACGCCGTCGGTGCTGCCGAGTTGCTTGCTCACCCGGTCAATCAGTGCCGTCATCCCCGCGATGGTGCGAGCCGCGGTCGCGGGATCGGGGCGCTGCAGCGCCCGCCGCTGTTCCAGCAACGCACCGAGGGAGTCGGCAAAGGGCAGCAGCGGCGCCATCTCGCCGGCGAGTTTTGCCTCGCGATCGAGCAGGGCGAGGTCATAGCGGAGCTTGTTGTCGAGCAGCAGGTAATCGACCTGACCCTGCCGGGAGAGTTTCTCGAACGGCAGCGCCTGGAGCTGTGCCCGCCACGTCGTGTGAAAGTGGCGGAGTCGATCTCGGCGGACCGCCGAGTATTCGGTGCTGTAGCGCCGGCCCAACGCATCGCGATCCGAGCGCCACCGCTCCAGCACCGGAGCGAGCTCGCTTCTCGGCTGGGCCAGCAGCGCAACCAGGTCAGGAACCGTGGCATCGCGCGACTGGGCCACCCCGGAGACGGGGCACAGCAGCACGATGGCGAGCAGGCCGCGAAGCCCGCAGGGAGAGCTGGACACGATTGCGACTCCGGGACGGAGGGGCTGGACGCAGGAAGTGTAGGCGGGTGGCCACCCGACGGTCGCCGGGATCCCTCGCGCGACTGGAGGTGCGCCCGCCAGCGTGCCGACAACGGATCCGCTAGACGTAGATCTCCGACCCGCCCTCGACAAATTCCCGCGACTTCGCCGCCATCCCCGCCTCGGCCTCCATCGCCTTGGCCGAGTCACGGATGTCCTGGGAGATCCGCATCGAGCAGAACTTCGGTCCGCACATCGAACAGAAGTGGGCAATCTTGGCGCCTTCGGCCGGGAGCGTCTCGTCGTGAAAGGCCAGTGCCGTCACCGGGTCGAGCGCGAGGTTGAACTGGTCGCGCCAGCGGAACTCGAAACGCGCCTTGGAGAGGGCGTTGTCGCGCAACTGCGCGTGGGGATGGCCCTTGGCCAGGTCGGCCGCGTGGGCCGCAATCTTGTAGGTAATCACCCCGGTCTTCACGTCGTCGCGATTGGGGAGGCCGAGGTGTTCCTTGGGCGTCACATAACAGAGCATCGCAGTGCCGTACCAGCCGATCATCGCTGCACCGATCGCGCTGGTGATGTGATCGTAGCCGGGCGCCACGTCGGTGGTGAGGGGACCGAGGGTGTAGAACGGTGCCTCGCCACACCATTCCAGCTGTTTCTCCATATTCTCCTTGATCAGGTGCATCGGCACGTGGCCAGGACCTTCGTTCATCACCTGCACATCATATTCCCACGCGATTTTCGTCAGCTCGCCCTGGGTCTTGAGTTCAGCGAACTGCGCTTCATCGTTGGCGTCAGCAATCGAGCCAGGGCGCAGGCCATCGCCCAGCGAGAAGGAGACATCGTAGGCCGCCATGATTTCGCAGATTTCGCGAAAGCGGGTATAGAGGAACGACTCCTTGTGGTGTGCCAGGCACCACTTGGCGATGATGCTCCCGCCGCGGGAGACGATCCCCGTCATCCGCCTGGCGGTCATCGGGATGTAGGGGAGCAGCACACCGGCGTGCACGGTGAAGTAGTCGACCCCCTGCTCGGCCTGCTCGATCAGCGTGTCGCGGTAGACCTCCCAGGTGAGGTCTTCGGCGACACCATCCACTTTTTCGAGCGCCTGATAGATGGGCACCGTACCAATCGGCACCGGCGAGTTACGCAGGATCCACTGCCGGGTCTGATGAATGTCTTTGCCGGTGGAGAGATCCATCACCGTGTCGGCACCCCAGAGGGCAGCCCAGCGCAGCTTCTCGACCTCTTCCTCGATGCTCGAGACGACGGCGGAATTGCCGATGTTGGCATTGATCTTCACGTGGAAGCCGCGGCCGATGATCATCGGCTCGAGCTCCGGGTGATTGATGTTCGCCGGGATGATCGCGCGGCCGCGCGCCACCTCGCTCCGCACGAACTCCGCCGGCATCCCTTCGCGCAGGGCGATGTACTCCATCTCGGCGGTGATCTCCCCCTTCCGGGCATAGTGCAGCTGCGTCACCGGGCCGTTGCCGCGGAGCACCATTCGCCGGAGCCCGCTCGGCATCGCGAGGCCGAGAGTCTGATCGGCACCGGGAACCTCCACGACCGCGCGGGAACGGATCCAGGGAAGCCGCACCGCGGGGATCCCCTCGAGCACATCGCCGTCTTGCGGACCGGAAGTGTCGTAGACCCTGAGCGGCGGGTTGACGGTGCCGTCGGGGGAGTCGGCGAGCCGGATCTCCCGCATCGGGACGGCAACACCACCGACGCCCGGGACGTAGACCTTCTGACTGTTGGGGAATGCCTCGACGAACGAGGAGGCCAGGAGTGGAGCGGAGGTGGCCATCGGGTGCTCCTGAAGCTGATCCGCCTCCCTACGCCCGTCTGAACGGGATCAGGTTCCAAGCGTCCTTCTCAACCCCGACCCCGGATTGGGTGGGGTGCCGCTGGCGGAGCCGAAAGATAGGGGAAGATCGATCATCGATCATTGACCATCGCGGATCGAAGGCCGAGCTTCGTCACACTTTGGAACCTCTGAAACGTTCCCCTCGTAGGGCCCCCTATTCCACGACCACCACCCTCCCACCGGCCTCGCCGCACGGGGAAGCACGATGCCAAGAGCGCTTCGCCTCGCGATCCTCGCCCTCCCGCTCTTCGGATGCGGTGGGGCCGACGGCCGTGCGATGGACCTCTCCGACCCTGCCGTTCTGGCCTCGCACCAGAAGAAGCAGCTGGAGGGAGCCGCCGCTATCAGCCGCGCCAGCGACAGCATCACTCGAGCGATGACGCACGATGAGGCGGCGATCCAGCTCGCCGACCGCCCCGCCACGCCGGTCGACTCCCTCGCAGAGTACCGCGCCCGAGTCGACTCACTCCGCACCCTGAATCGCTCCCGGCTGGTAACCATCACCCATCTGCACCGGCAACTCGACGCCCTCGGCCCCGGTGTGCAGTTCGTCAACGATTCACTCCGCGTTGCCCGGCGGCACCTCGCCGACCTCGAGACGCTGCTCCTGCGGCGCGAACAGCGCATCGTCCAGCTCGAGACCGAGGTGGATTCCCTGCTGCGGGCCAATGGCATTCTGGTCGAAGCAAACGCCGGGCTGCGCGACACCATCGTGGTGTTGCGTGACACCATCTTCGGACTCCGGCACCGGGTCGACAGCATCAGCGGCCTCACGCGTGCACCCGCCGAGCTGGAGCGTGCCAGCACTGCCAACGCGCTGTATGCCGTGCTCACGAAGGAGGAGGTGCAGCGGATGGATCTGGTGGGTGCGGATGATTTCCTGCGCTGCGACCGGATGCCGAGCGGCTCGGTCGCCCTCGATCCCGGGCACGCCGCGCAGATCCGGCTGCCGCGTACCCGCAAGGGGTACGACCTCGTCGGCCGCCCGGATGTGCGGGCAATGCAGCAGGCCCGTGAGGCGGTCTGGTCGTTCGACGACGAGACGATGCTGTTCACGATTCACGACGCCGAGCGCTTCTGGAGAGGCTCGTCCTGCCTGGTCTTCGTCACCCAGTGAACCGCCTCGCGCTGACCGTGCGGCAGACCGTCCTGTCGCTCCCCGGTATCGCACTGCTCTCCGGCCTGACGGTCGTCATTGTTGCAGGGAGTGCACCGTCACGGGTGCTCACGGTGGCATTGCTGATCGAGATCCTCTGGATTGCCGGCGCGGCCTGGCGCGTGTTGCGCCGGGAGCACGTCGCCAATGGACTGCTCCCCGCCTTCCTTTGCGTGGTGCTGGTCGGCGTCGCTGCCTCGTACTTCGCCCTGATGAATCAGGCGAGTCAGACCCGTCTCGAACTCCGTGGCGTTGTCTTTCCGATGCGGCGCGGACACTTCACGGTGGGCACGGTGCCCGGGGTCTCCGCCAGACTTGCGATACCAGGCGACTCGATTCCGGGGTGGCAGCTCTTCATCACCCGACAGGACAGCGGTGCCTTCCGTCTCGATTCCCTCGATGGCATCGATGCCGTTGCTGCTCGCCCGGTGCGCGGCAGCGGTCCGCTCCGTGGGGCAGCGCTCGTCACCGACGGTGCGCCGCTCCAGTTGAGCGATCGTGACTCCGGCACCCGTTCCGCCCCGCTCGCTCTGGTGCGCGATCCGGGGGGCAAGCCGGTGCTCGTGACCGGTGCCGACACCGCCTTTCTCGCTCCAGGGGGGCGGATCGACGCCGATCCGGTGCTGGAGCACCGCCGTGAACACGATCTGCGCGCCGGTCTGACACTCGACCGATTGCACTGGTCTCAGGCGCCGCCCGAGTGGGCTTCCTCCTTTTCCGTCTCCCTCCCCGATGATGACGCGCTGCAACGACTCCTCCGACTGACGGGGTTTCGCCCGAAGCAGGATCTGATCCTCACCCCGTCGGCGCTCGGCGCCGACCTCGCTTCGACAGTGGTGGCCGCAGCGGTCGAACCGGGTGACACCATCGAGGTGTCAAGCGGTGGGCGGCGTTGGGAGTTTGCATTGGAGTCACGCGGTGTCCAGGATGAAGACACCAGGCTCGCCGTCGTTCGGTTCGTGCGGAATCCCCGTCCGCTCCTCTCCGCACTTCCGCCGCGAAGCGTCTGTACCTCGAACGGTGTGAACGATGGCGAGTGCGGCCTCGTCTCCAGCCACCTGATTCCGGGCACATCACCGCTGCTGTACTTCGCCGGACTCGGCCTCGACACCGCTCGCTACTTCGCCATCGGCCGCGCCGTCGAAGGAAAGGCGGGAGTCATCTTCGCGACTCACACCGCAACGCGTGACACCTTGCGCTTCGGTGAGGAGGCTCTGGTCGCGGCCTTTCCTACCCGGGCTTCGGCTGGCTATCTGCTCCGCTTCACCCACCTCACAGCGTCCGACGGCGCCCGGATCATCGTTGCCTGCATCGGCCTGCTCCTGATGGTGTTCGGCGCGATCGGGATTGCCAAGCGTGGCGCCCGCTCCGACGCCGATGAGCGTCTCCCTGTCATCCGGGGTGCCGACGCCACGGTTCTCGGGATGGTGGTGCTCGCGATTCTTGGCCTCCGCCTGACGCTCGGCCTGCGCATCGCCGAGGCCAACCCCTATGTCGAGAGTGGGAGGAATACCGCCTTTGCGATGTGGTGTGTCGTGGTCCTCGGGTTCGTCCTGGTGATCCGTGGAGCGGCACTGATCGAATGGCTTGATCGCTTCGGACGGCGGCACGCGCTGGTTCTCGCCACCGCGGCAGCGGCAGTGCTGCTGCCCGCCTATGCGCTCAACCCCGGCCGTGCTCCGCTGGCTTCCGGTGGCATCGTGATCGTCATCCTGTGCGGGCTCGCGTTCCTCTCGCGTCGCGGGACCGAGCGCGAGCGGCTTCGGGAGAAGCTGCCGATGATCGCCCTCTGTGGTGGGACACTGGTGGTGCTGTTCGCGGGCGTGAGTGGGGAGACGGCTCGACTGCCGCTGGATGTCCTGGCGCGCGTCGCCGGGTACGCACTGATCGCGGCCGCCGCCTCGCTCGGTTGGTCGACGGCACTCCGCGGCCTCGGCAGCTGGGCGGTGCAAGGGCAGCGCTTCCTGGCGGCTGCCCTCACCGCCACGGTGTTCCTGATCGTGGTGATTTCGCCTGCCTCCCGGCTCGGCCGCATGGCACTGTTCGCCACAATTCTGGTGGCGCTCAACGTCTTCGCACGACGAGGCCGGGCATTCGAGCAGTTGTCCGACTCGTTCCGTTCTCCAAGCCGATCCCGCTGGCTCTGGGCCGCGATGCCCGCCGTGCTTCTGGTGCTGATGGCGCGTGCAGATACCGGCCTCGCACTCGTGGCTGGTATCCCGCTCACGCTGGCGCTTCTCCTCGCGATCCCCCCGGGTGCCGCACTCTGGCGTCGCCGCCTGCTCTGGAGCTACGGGCTCGTGGGGTTGGTGGCGGCGCTCTGCATCTACCCGGTGTTTTTCCCCCGCACCGACGTGCTGAAGAGCGCCATTCGGTGTGGCAGCTCCGCCGTCGAGCAGGATGAGGCGTTTCGCGGCCTCGGCGGACCGCTGCGATTCTGGCCGTCTTCGTCGCGGGCGCTGGTGCGTGGCATCGCGGCACACGATCCGGAATATCTCGAGGCGATGCTGCTGACCGCGGGACCGTCGGCCGCGCGCGAAGAGATCATTCGCTCGATCGAGCAGGTGCAGGGTGGACTCGCCTATGCTGTGGCGGGGTGGAGCGGCGAAGGCCTGGTATCGCCTGCCCCACTCGGCCGCGGTGTCCCGACTGCTGTGGCCTACGCCGAAAACACCTTCGATGTCTTCGTGGTGCAGGAACACGGTGTGCTTGGCGCACTCGCCGTCCTGATCCTCTACCTCTCACTCCCGACCCTCCTGCTTCTGCCGCTCCTTCGCCGGCCCGCCGTCGAGACGCACGATGCCGCCTTCCTCTTTGCGGCCGCCCTGCTGATTTCGATTCCGGCGTGGTACGTCGCCGGTGCCAATCTCGGAATCTTCCCGCTCACCGGACAGAACATTCCCTTCCTCGGCCTCAACTCGTGGGTCGACGTGCTGCTCTACGGCGGACTCGCCGCCCAGGGCGCGGCCTTCATCGGGCGCGGCGAAGTGGCATCCCTCGCCGTATCGGGGAGCAGCGCGTCGTGAGCGACGTCCTGCAACTCAAGCCGGGCTCCCGCTCGTTCGATATTCGCTGGGTGATCACGATCATCATCGTGCTCAACCTCTGCGGCTTCCTGTACGTCGGCTTGACGCTGTGGGTCACCTCACTCGGACCCAGGCGGCCGTTTGCGGTGGCCTATGCCGCCCTCGAGCGCCGGATGGAGACGATCCTCAGTGCCAGGCGAGAGCTGAACCCACTCGCGCGCGGCGTCACGGTGCAGCGATTCGGCGTTGGGCGGGCCGGCGGCTCCACCGTCTGTGCCGATAGCCTGAGGGTCGACCCCGCTGAACGGGCGCGCTATCCCTCGCTGCGCGACGGCGGATTCCTCGCCGACCAGATTCAGCTGTACAACACCATCCGTCGCAAGCAGGTACGGCTCGCTCGCCTCGGGCAACTCGACCTCGAGGAGATCTGCGGCTCGCCAACCCCCTCGATCCTCCTCGCCGGTGAAGAGGGCGCCGATTCCAGCCAGCTTTCCCGGCGCGTTGCCATCGAGAACCTCAGGGTGCGCGCCCCCGTGGCGTCCACCACCTTCGGTGTATTGGGTCGAGGAGCAATGGGGGGAAAGTTTGGACTCACCTCGCGCGATGGCATCGCGCTCCTCGGTGGCCGCGATTCACTCTCACCGAGTGGATGCCAGCTCCGGGCCGTCACGCCGCCCGGCATCACGGCGCTGCAATGCCTGGAACGTGGCGGTCCACCGAGAGAGGTCAACTTCAGCGAGGCCGGACGACTCGGCCCGCTGTCGGTCCGGGTGATTCCGGCGAAGCTCAAGCTTCGGCTCGATGGTGCCCTCGTGCCTCCTGGCAAGGACGTCTCGCTGCCGCGCGGCACGCTGGTGGACCTCCGACTCGGCGACAGCGCGCTCATCGAGCCCGCCGTGGTGACACGCACGCCGGGGAAACCGCTTGGTGGAGTGCGCTGGATCAACGGCCGGTTGCAGTGGGTCCCGATGCTTCCGGGGTTGCCGATCTATCTGCGCGACGCCCTGGCGGCCGGCGCGTTGCTGCCCGATTCGCTCGTGGCGAAGTCCGGCGCCGATCGCTTCCTCCGACTGACGATCGACCCCGAGCTCACGGTCGAGTTGAACGCACGGCTGAATCACTTCGTCGCGGGCGATAGCAAGGTGCTGCGAAGTGACTTGCGCTTCGCTTCGGTCCTGCTTCTCGACATTGCCACCGGGGAGATCCGCGCAATCGGGGAGGTGGGCCGTGCTCGCGACGGCCTCAGCTGGTTCCGCCAGCCGGTTACGGTGGGATCAGCGATCAAACCGGTACTGGCCGTGTCGATCCTGAGTCAGCGGCCGGCGCTGGGGTCGCTGGAGGTCTATCACGGAAGCGAGGCAACGGTGAACTCGCTCGGAGGAATCTCATTCGGCACTGCCACCTTCGAGGTGGGTCACGCCTGCCCGGCGAATCAGTGGATCGGCTTGCGGCGCTTCCTCGCGTGTTCAAGCAACCTCTACGCTGCGTCGCTCACTGCATTGGGACTGCAAAGCGCCGAGGGCCAGTCGCCAGAAGTGACATCCGCTGCATTGCAATCCGGCACGATGCGCCAGTCGTCGAGTACCAGTCGCTATTTCATCCCGAAGTTGCCGGCCAGTGGAATTCCGGAGCAGCTGTTTCACGCCAGTGCCCTCCGTGCCGGTCTCGATCGCGTATTCGATCTCACCGCGAGTGCCGAACTGGCGCGCGCGCAGCGCGAGACCAGGCCGTGGGATTCTCTCGCCATCGGCTTCGTTTCACCCGGCGCAGTGCCATCGCTTGCAACCGTCAATCCCGGATCGGTGGCCGAGGTGTTTCCGTCGCGACTCGACCTCCTGCCACAAGGGAAGCAGCGCGAGCCGGCCCGGGGACTCGCCACCTACGCAATCGGTGCGGGAGAGAATCGCATCTCGCTGTTCCGGCTCGGCGAAGCGTATCTGCGGATCATCACCGACCGCCAGGTCAACATCGCGATGACGGCCTCGCCGGTCGATCGCGCCCTCGAACGGATGCCTCCGCTGGGCTTCTCTCGCGAGGCGTGGTATCCGCAGCTGATGGGGGGGCTGTCGGATGTCTTTCGTCCCGGCGGCACCGGACGGACGCTCGGTGACGCCGTCCGTCAGCGATTCCACGACGAAGTCCGACCCCTCGGCAAGACCGGCACACTGGGGGACTCCGACGATCGCGTCTTTGCCAAGACTTTGGTGATGGCGCTGGTCCCCGCCCAGGCGTTCGCGGGAGCGGCGGCGCGTTGCGGTGTTCTGGCGGTGGTGTACTTCCGGTTCCGGAACTCCACCAATGACGCGGCGCTCACCTTCGCCGAGGGCCAGCTGCTGCCGCTGATCCAACGGTACCGGACGTCGCTGGTCGAATGCGCCCGGACGCCCCGGTAGCCGTCGATCGGCGCTGCTCCAGATCGCCTCGCCCAAGTTAGATTCCGTGATGCTCATCGCCCTCCGCATCTTCAATCGGGCCGGCCTTCTGGTCGGCCCGATCCCTGTGTCTGCCGTCGTCAGGACCGACGCGGAGTGGCGCGCGCAGCTCACGGCCGAGCAATACCGGATCACCAGATCACACGGCACCGAGGCGCCCTTCTGTGGCACCCTGCTCGACACCAAGCAGGAGGGGGTCTATAGCTGCGTCTGCTGCGGCCTCCCGCTGTTTGCGTCGAGCGACAAGTTCGACTCCGGCACCGGCTGGCCCTCCTTTGTGCGACCGATCGCGGTGGAGAATGTGAAGACGGTCACCGATACCAGCTACGGGATGACGCGATTCGAAATCCGCTGTGCCCGCTGCCAGGCGCACCTCGGCCACGTCTTTCCGGACGGGCCGGCCCCGACCCGTGAACGGCATTGCCTCAATTCGGAGTCACTCAACTTTACCGAGGCGACAGCATTGGCAACCCTTGCCGACCCGACCGCTGGATGAGTCGCACCGACCCGGCCCGCCCTGCGTTTCATCTCGCCTTCCCGGTCGACGATCTGGCCGCAGCGCGCACCTTCTATGTCGGCCTCCTCGGCTGCCGTGAGGGTCGCAGTTCCGGACAATGGATCGATTTCGATTTCTACGGCCACCAGATCGTGGCGCATCTCGCCCCCGAAGAACCCGGGAAAAGCGCTGCCAATCAGGTCGACGGACACGCCGTTCCCGTCCGGCATTTCGGTGTGATCCTCGCCTGGGATGCCTGGCACGCGATGGCGGAACGGCTGCAGTCGCTCCACGTCGCATTCGTGATCGAGCCGGGCATTCGCTTCGCCGGCCAGGTGGGTGAACAAGCCACGATGTTCTTCCTCGACCCGGCCGGCAACGCGCTCGAATTCAAGGCCTTCAAGGATTCCAGCCAGGTCTTCGCGAAGTGAACGCCCTCGGGCCCGCGCTCGCCATCTTCGCTTCCCTGCAGACGCAGACCCAGCTCCCCGAAGGACTCAGGAGCCTGATTCCCCCCACACCGGCACCGGCCTCGTTCGTTTCCGATCCGCGACATCTGCTGAGCGACCTGGAGCACGCCCAACTCGACGCCAGGATTCGTGCAGTACAATCGGCCGGCTATGGCGACATTGCTGTTGCGATCATCGCCGACATCAAGGACTACTCGCCCAATCAGGTCGCCGTCGCGATCTACCGAAGCTGGAAGGTCGGCAGCGTTGCCCAGATCGGCTCGGCCCATCGCGATGTCGGCGTGCTCCTGCTCATCGTTCCGAAGGAACTCGCACCCGACGGAAAGGGACAGTGTTACATCGCTCCTGGTACCGGCGCCGAAGGGATCATCACTGATGCCGCGAGCGGCACCATCTGCCGTGACAACATCATCCCGCGCCTGAAGCAGAAGGATTACGCCGGTGCGCTCACCGCGGGCATCAGCGCCATCACCATCCGGCTCCGGGGCGATGCCGGCCTCGCCGATCCGGGGACGACGACCGCAATTGATGCACCCCCCGACGTGGCACCCGGTAGCCGGTTTCACTGGTGGTTCCTCCCCGGCGGGCTCGTCTCGCTCCTGGCGACGTTCTTCGGCTTCCGGCGCTGGCGCCGCAACCGCCCTCGGAGTTGTCCGCGCTGCGGTCGGCAGATGCACCGACTCGCCGAAACTGCAGACGACGCCCGGCTCGACGTCGGACAGCAAGTCGAGGAGCGCCTCAAGAGCATCGACTACGATGTCTGGGAATGCAGCTGCGGCGAGCAGCTGGTGCTGCCGTACCGCGCGATGTTCAGTCGCTATTCCGAGTGTCGACAATGCCACCGCCGGACCGCGAAGTCGACGCGTGAAGTCATCGTGCACGCGACGACGCTGTCGAGCGGTTCCGCACGCGATACCTATGCCTGCGAGGCGTGCGGCGCGTCGTGGGTCGTGACGGTGACGCTGCCGCGCATCCAGACCTCCTCCAGCGGCTCCGGTTCCTCCGGGGGTGGCGGCGGGTCGTCGTTTGGTGGCTCCGGTTCGAGCAGCGGTGGCGGCGGGGGGAGCAGCTACTGATGTATCTCCTCGATGTCGCGGGACGTCGCCTCGCACGCTACCTCACCACTCCCCGGCACGATCGGGTCCACTCCACCACGGCACCGCCGATTGCGCTCGCCCGCGCGCTGCGACCAGGTGACGTCCTGCTCATCGAAGGAAGTTCCCGGATCTCGTCGGCGATCAAGTACCTCACCCAATCGACCTGGTCCCACGCCACGCTCTGCATCGCCTCGCCCCAACCGACAGTCGCGCCCGACCACGAAGCGGTGGTGTTGCTGGAGGCGGACGTGTCGGCGGGGGTGCAGTTGGTGCCGCTCTCCCGATATGCGGCGCTGCACACCAGAATCTGTCGCCCCGTGGGCCTCACGTCCCAGGAGATCGCGGCCGTCATTCAGCACGCGATGCGCCGGGTGGGACATCAGTACGATATGAAGCACATCTTCGACCTGATTCGGTATCTGGTGCCCAACCCGCCAGTTCCCGTCCGCTGGCGTCGGCGCCTGCTCGCCCTCGGCAGCGGCGACCCGACCCGGGCGATCTGTTCGGCCCTGATCGCCGAGGCGTTCCACACGGTGGGGTATCCGATCCTCCCGACGGCTCGCCTGCTGCCACCGACCGATCCGCTGGCGTTGGCAGACCACAAGGAGGCGCTGCACATTCGCCATCACTCGCTCTTCACGCCGCGTGACTTCGACGTCTCACCGTATTTTGCGATTATCAAGCCAACACTGGAACAGGGCTTCGACCCGCATCGGTTGCAGTTGATTACCGACCCGCTCGACCTCGCGATGCTGCCCTGAACCGTCCCGGAGTGCCATCCCTCCCCTATATTCCACTTCGTTCAACCACCACCACCGGAGCGCCTGTGCTGCACGCTTTTTCCCGCGCCACCCTGCTGGCCGCCCTGCTCGTCACCGCCTGTTCCAGTGAGGATGCTTCCGTGACCGGTTCCCCAGTGATCGAAAAGGCGACTTTCGCCGCGTCGCTGAATGTTGATCTTGCCACGTCCAGCAAGCTGCCCTCGGGGATGTATATCAAGGACATCACCATCGGCACCGGCGCCCCCGTCGCGGCTGGCCAGACCCTTTCGATGCGCTATACCGGTTGGTTGCCCAATGGCACGCAGTTCGACGCCACCGGGAACGGTGCGCCGTTCCAGTTCCGGCTCGGTGCGGGACAGGTTATCGCGGGGTGGGATCAGGGGGTCGCCGGAATGAAGGTCGGCGGCAAGCGGCAGTTGATCATCACGCCCGCGCTCGGCTATGGCAGCGCCAACGTCGGGCCGATTCCGGCGAACTCGATTCTGGTGTTCACCGTCGAGGTGGTCGCCGCACAGTAGTCCAGCCGTGGGGGCCGCTGTCGAGACCCGCAGCGGTCACCCGCCCCGCGCCTACTTCCCTTTCCCCTGCCCGTCCGGGGCGGCCACCACGACGGGCGCCGGCTGTGGCGCCGTCCCCTCGAGGATCCCGCCGCGCCCTACCAGCTGCGCCGCGAGTACCGTCTGGATGACCGCGGCGATGTTATTGGTCGCCGTCTCTGCAGCACCCGTCCCGCCGCCCGAAATCGTGATGAGCTTCGCCGTGGAGAGTGCTTCGGCAATCGCCGGCGCGATCTGCGGCAGCATCTCGATCTGGCGATAGCGGAAGTAGCTCTCGCCACCCGCCTGAATCGCCTGATTCACTTTCTGGATGCTCTCGGCCGTCGCATCCGCGATGCGCCGGATCCGGATCGCCTCGGCATCGGCATTTGCCTCGGCCGCGAGCCGCACCCGGGCAGCATCGGCCTTCGCCTGGGCGATCTGGGTGGCGTCGAGTTCGGCGGTGCGCTGCAGGCCGGCGGCCTCTTGCCGCTTCGCCTCGGCGGTGGCAACCAGCGCAGCATTGGCAGCCTTGGTCTGCTCCAGCTCGCGCTGCTTGTCGGAGATCACGCGCTCGGCGTCGATCTGCGCTTCCTTGGCGCGCCGCGACTGCATCGCCGCCACGATCTCGGCATTTGCCTGCGCCTCGGCGGCCGATTGACGCCGGCGCGCCTCGGCCACTTCCGACTGCACGATCTTGATATTGAGCGAGTTGAAGATCAGCCCGAGGTCGGTCAGTTCCCGCGAACACGCCTTGCGGATGATCACGGCCAGCGGATCGTCCTCGTCCTCGAGCATATCGCTCTCGCTCACGAGCGGAACCACCTCGCGCACCGCGCGCGGTGCGGGCAGCGTCTGGCCCTCACCCGGCAGCAGCGACCGCATCGCACTCGGCGTTGCCTTGGCACTGAAGAGCTGATCGTGCGTCAGCAGGTTGATCGCCCGACGCCCGGAGCTCGAGAGCAGATCCGTCAAGGTGTTCAGCTGGTCGGCATCGACCTTCGAGAAGAAGCGGTTAGCCGCCGTCCGGATCAGGACATCGCTGTCCCCGACCGAAACGATGGCACTGGCCAGCACCCGAACCTTGATCGGACGCGGAGTGCCGTATTCGTCCACGTCCGCCGTCTGGTCCGTGATGTCGAGGTCGACGTTGATGACCTTGCTGGAAATGGTGGTCCCGGTCGTGAGGAGCGGGATCTCCTTCGACTTCCCCGGCCCCCGGTAGATCACCGTGCCGCCGTTCAGCCAGCTCACCATCCGGATGGTGCCCGCCTCGACATTCTTGAGGAACGACGCCACCACGAACGGCATCACGACAAACATGAAAACCAGGACACCTATGGCGATGAAGACACCACTCGAAAGAAACTCAGACATACTGCACTCCGGATGGGCAGGGGAAGGTTCGCGAGACGACTAGAGACGGGAAACGGTGCAGCGGTTGCGCGCTGCATCGATCTCTTCAATCCGGACGTGATCCCCGGCGCGGGGGTGCGCCCCGTTGCCGCGTTCGGAGCGCTGCAGGGTCGCGAGCAGCTGCACCACGTGGCCGTCGACTTCGATCGACACGAGCCCGTCGCCCTTCGCATCGAAGTGCGACACCACGGTGGCGTCACCAGTGATGGCGCTCTCGAGCGTCATCGCCGGATTGGAGCCGAAGCGCATCACGAAGTTCCAGATCGGCATCGCCAGGAATCGCTCGAAGGCGAATCCCCCGGCGATCGCCAGTAACAGCAGCGGGAGGCCCCCGAGCAGCGGGCGGAAGAGTTTGCCGGCCACGCCGATCCCGAGCAGAATCGAGAAGATGATCCGCGGCGACATCAATTGCCACGCTGGCGAAAGCTGCTGGCCCACATCGTGGCCGTGATGCCCGCCGCCCACGTGATGGCCGCCGTGACCGATGTGACCGTGCCCGATGTCGTGGCCGTGTGCACCACCGCCATCGTGGCCGTGACGGCCGAGGCCCGTGACCGCCATCGCGACCAGCCCGATCCCGCCGAGCAGGAGTACCACCGTGTAGTTGTCCATCAGGATTGCAAGGTAATGGCTTTACCGGCCGACGACGGTTCGCCTCACCCGGCCCGAGCGGGCCTTTGCCGCCGCGCCGTTACGAGGCACTATTCGGGGAATCAGCTGCGTAACACCCGACCTCGACCCGAGAGCCCCGATGGCCGAAGAGCCCCTCCAGACGCGCGAGAACCACGCCCGCTATGTCCCCTTCTGGCACCTGATCGCTGCGCCGATTCTGCTGGTACTCTTTATCTGGAGCATCGTTCGACTCACCAAGGCACCCTCCGCCGACACGATCCGCGATGCCCTGCTGCTCTTCGCGATCCTGGTGGTCTTCTGGTATGCCAGGGGCTTTGCCCTCCGGGTGCAGGATCGTATCATCCGGCTCGAGGAGCAGCTGCGCTATCGGCGCCTGCTCCCGGCCGACCTGATCGAGCGGATAGATGAATTCACCTTGGCGCAGTACATCGCACTCCGTTTCGCCTCCGACGCCGAACTTCCCGGACTGGCACGCACCGTCCTCGAGCAGAAGTTGACTGAGCAGAAGCAAATCAAGGGGATGATCGGTGAGTGGCGCCCCGACCACCTGAGGGTCTGACGATGAGCAATCCCCGACGCGACTTCCTTGGCTGGCTCGGTGCCAGTGCACTGCTGACCACCGCATCCCCGCTTTCGGCGAGTGACGCCCACGAGCGCGCGCCGCGCGCGCTCGACGACACCTTCGATATGAGCTGGACCGATCGACTCACCGGCAAGTATCGCGCGGTTTTCGACTCCCCCGAGATCTCCGAAGGTGCCGCACTCTTCCGTGCCATCATCTGGGAGGACCAGCACAAAGACGTCTACGGCACCGACCCGAAGCAGATGACACCGGTCCTCGTCTTCCGGCACGAGGCGATCCCGCTGGTGATGAGCGATGCCTACTGGGATCGGTTCGAGCTCGGCAAGACCCACAAGATCCGGGACGGCGCCGGGAAGAAGTGGACCAGGGCCAACCCCATTCGGACCTCGGCGCCGGGTACACCACCGAAGTGGGCCAAGTACAATCTTCAGGACTTCATCGCCAGCGGCGGGATCGTCCTTGCCTGCAATCTGGCATTCGGCGATGTGGTGGGGAGCTATGTGACGGCCGAAAAGGTCAAGCGGGAAGAGGCGCGCAAGCTGGCGCTGGCACAGCTGATTCCCGGCGTCATTCTGCAGCCCTCCGGCGTCTTTGCCGCGCTGCGGGCGCAGGAAGGCGGCTGCCACTACATCCTCGCGAGCTGAACAGGAGCGGGTGCTCCACCCGCCGGGTGGTGGGGTACCGCACACAGAGCACCCTTGCGGCGATTCCGGGCGAGGCGCATTAGTTATGCAGTAGCTTTCGGCTCGTCTGTACTCTCCCCGAAAAAATCCGTTCGCCGGCCAACCCCACGGAGTGTTCCGATGGCCTCTGCGCCGCTTCCCCTCGCCCCTCGCCGCTTCGGCGAAACGATGCGAACCGACGCCTGGTGGATGCAGCCCGCCGCCACCTTTCTGGTCCTCAGCGCCTTCATCAGCTACGCGACCTGGGCCGCCTTCCAGGGCGACCATTACCACTTCGGGGGCTACATCTCACCATTCTATTCGCCGGAACTCTTCGGCGAATCGACGCACGCCCTCTTCGGCCCCAGGCCGGGGTGGTGGCCGGGATGGCTGAAGTTCTCACCTGCCTTCCTGATTCTCTGGATGCCCGGTGGCTTCCGCTTCACCTGTTACTACTATCGTGGTGCCTACTACAAGGCGTTCTGGGCCGACCCTCTCAACTGCACCGTTGGCGAACCGCGCACCAGTTACCGTGGCGAGCACTCGTTCCCGTTGATCCTGCAGAATCTCCATCGCTTCTTCCTCTTTCTGGCACTGCCGTTTTTGGTGTTCCTGTCGCAGGATGTCTATGAGGCGATGTGGTTCACCGACGCGAGCGGCCACCGCAGTTTCGGCATCGGAATCGGCACCCTGATCCTGCTCGTCAACGTGATCCTGCTGAGCGGATACACTCTCGGCTGTCACTCCTTTCGTCACTCCATCGGCGGCCTGTTTGACCGGTTGTCGGAGCGCCCGATCCGCCGACGCCTGTACGACTGCTCCAGCTGCCTCAACCGCGCCCATATGAAATGGGCGTGGTGCTCGCTCGTGATGGTGGCATTCTCGGACCTCTACATCCGCCTCTGTGCGATGGGGATCTGGCACGACTGGAGGCTGTTCTGATGGCGGAGTACCAGACGCACGAGCACGATGTCCTGATCATCGGTGCCGGAGGCGCTGGCCTGCGGGCCGCGATCGAGGCCGCGGCCTCGGGGGTGCGGGGCGGGCTGGTGTGCAAGTCGCTGCTCGGAAAGGCCCACACGGTGATGGCCGAGGGGGGGGCCGCCGCGGCGATGGGCAACGTCGACGATCGCGACAACTGGATGGTGCACTTCGCCGACACGATGCGCGGCGGGCAGTATGTCAACAATGCCCGGATGGCCGAACTGCACGCACGCGAGGCACCAGCGCGCATTATCGAACTCGAGTCGTGGGGCGCAGTGTTCGATCGCACCAGCGATGGCCGGATCCTGCAGCGCAACTTCGGTGGCCATCGCTACCCGCGGCTGGCGCACGTTGGCGACCGCACCGGCCTTGAAATGATCCGCACGCTGCAGGACCACGCGATCCACCAGGGGATCGACGTCCAGATGGAAGTGACCATCGTCTCGCTCCTCAAGGACGGCGACCGGGTCGTGGGTGCCTTCGGCTACGATCGGGAGCGCGGCCGCTTCCGGCTGTTCAAGTGCAAGGCGGTGGTGCTTGCCACGGGTGGCGTGGGGCGCGCCTACAGCATCACCAGCAATAGCTGGGAATACACCGCCGACGGTCAGTCGCTCGCCTACGCCGCCGGCGCCGAGCTCCAGGATATGGAGTTCATCCAGTTCCACCCCACCGGGATGGTGTGGCCGCCCAGCGTGAAGGGGATTCTGGTGACCGAAGGGGTACGCGGCGAGGGCGGCGTCCTCCGCAATAACGAGGGACGTCGTTTCATGTTTGACGACATCCCCGAAAACTACCGGAACCAGACCGCCGACAGCGAAGAGGAAGGGTGGCGCTACACCCAGGGCGACAAGACCGCCCGGCGGCCGCCCGAGTTGCTCACTCGCGATCACGTGGCCCGCTGCATCATGCGCGAGGTGCGGGCAGGGAGAGGCTCACCTCACGGCGGCGTCTTCCTCGACATCTCCTGGATCAAGGATCGACTGCCTCACGCCGCGGAGCACATCCGGAAGAAGTTGCCGAGTATGTATCACCAATTCAAGCAACTGGCCGACATCGACATCACCCGCGAGCCGATGGAGGTCGGGCCGACCACCCACTACATCATGGGCGGCATCCGGGTCGACGGCGACTCGCAGATGACGGCGGTTCCTGGCCTCTTCGCCGCGGGTGAATGTGCCGCCGGACTGCACGGCGCCAATCGGCTCGGCGGCAACTCCCTCTCCGACCTGCTCGTCTTCGGGCGCCGCGCCGGAGAATATGCGGCGAGATTTGCCCAGTCGTACCCGGTCGGCACCATCGATACCGCTGCGGTGGCGCGCTCGGCCGCCTGGGCACTGGCCCCGTTCGAGCGTGCCGCCGAGGGCGAAGGTGCCTACCACATCCAGCACGACCTCCAGACAATGATGCAGGAGCTGGTCGGCATCGTACGCCAGGAAGCCGAGATGCAGCAGGCGATGGAGCGGTTGGCTGGACTTCGGGAGCGCGCCGTGCGGGTGGGTGCGATCGGCAATCGGGAATACAATCCCGGCTGGCATACGGCGATGGACCTCGACAATCTGCTCACCATTTCCGAGGCGATCACCCGCTCCGCGATCGAGCGCAAAGAGAGTCGCGGCGGGCACTTCCGTGAAGATTACCCGGAGAAAGACCCCGAGGCGTCACGGTTCAATGTCGTGGTCCGGAAAGGCGCGGATGGCACGATGCAGTTGACACGTCAGCCCGTCACCCCGCCCAGCGCCGAACAGGCCCGCATCATCGAGGAGCAGAAGTAATGGCACAGGCCACCTTCCGCATCTGGCGCGGCGCCGATGGCAGCGGTGCGTTCAGCGACTATGCTACCGATATCTCCGAAGGGATGGTGGTGCTCGACGCCGTGCACGCGATTCAGGCCGATCAGGCCAACGATCTCGCCGTGCGCTGGAACTGCAAAGCCGGCAAGTGCGGTTCGTGCTCCGCCGAGATCAACGGCAAGCCGAGGCTGATGTGTATGACCCGGCTCAACGAACTCGACCTGGACAAGCCAGTGACCGTCGAACCAATGCGGGCATTCCCGCACCTGCGGGACCTGGTCACCGATGTCAGCTGGAATTTCAGGGTCAAGCAGCAGATCGGGAAATTCACGCCGCGGCCACCCGACGCCTCGGATGGAACCTGGCGGATGCAGCAGGCAGACGTCGACCGGGTGCAGGAATTTCGCAAATGTATCGAGTGCTTTCTCTGCCAGGATGTCTGCCACGTCCTGCGGGATCATCAAAAGCAGGAGTCGTTTGTCGGCCCTCGCTATTTCGCCTACGTCGCAGCGCTCGAGATGCACCCGCTCGACACTGCCGACCGGACCGCGGAATTGCACCAGGCCGACGGCCTCGGCTACTGCAACATCACCAAGTGCTGCACCAAGGTCTGCCCCGAAGGGATCGCCATCACCGACAACGCGATCATCCCGCTCAAGGAGCGGGTCGTCGACCGCTTTTATGACCCACTCCGGGCGCTGGTGCGACTCGTTCGTGGTTCCTCGTCTACCTGAACTGGCTGACCCACATTCGGAGCCCGGTATGCTCACCCTGAAATCGCTCTCCCCGGCCGCCATTCCGCTCGCGCTCGACAAGGCGGAGCGCTACCGGCTGCTGAACCAGCCCTGGGCCGCCGAGAGCATCTGCCTCGACATTCTCCAGACTGATCCGGGCCACCAGAAGGCGCTGCAAGTGCTGTTGCTGGCGCGCACCGACCAATTCGGCACGGAATCGGCGGCACTCGCCGCACGTGCGCGCGACACCTTGGCACAGATCACCAGCGACTATGAGCGGGCCTATTACGCTGGCGTAATCTGCGAGCGGAGGGCTCGGGCGCAGCTCGACCAGCACACGCCTGGTGCCGGGCAGGACGCCCACGAATGGCTGACCGAGGCGATGGCAATGTATGAAGTAGCCGAAGCGATCCGCCCCGCAGGCGACGATGACACCATCCTCCGCTGGAACAGCTGCGCACGCCTCCTCAACGACTCGCGCCATATCGTCCCGCGCGAGCGCGACGAGCTGATGGAACCGGTCCTCGGAGAGTAACCGCTCACGTCACCAGGAATCCCGGGGCAAAAATTCGCTCGGTGAGGTGCTGGACCAGCTCAGGATGGCGCCCGCCGACGCCGCGCGCGATATCAGCCAGCGTGATCACCCCCACGACTCGCTTTCCCACCGACTCGATCACCGGAAGGCGACGGACCTGATAGCGCTCCATCTGGGCGGCGATCGTCTCCACCGTGGTGTTCACGGTGACCA
>JANLPG010000131.1:0-2281 GCA_031367105.1 Gemmatimonadota bacterium
GATACTGCGCCACTGCGCTGTATGAAGCGTGGAGCGGGAGCACCAGCCAGAGCAGCACCGCCAGCGGTAGCAGGTGATTCAGCCAGCGAGCACGCGCCTCACCGGCGATCAGCCGCCAGAACCGCTGCAGCAGGGCAATGACCAGCACCATCAGCGGCACCACGGCCGGCGACCAGAGCCGGTCGTCGAGTGGGTCCAGTCCGGTGAAAGTTGCGGTGACCAAGAGAAACGCGGCATACCCCGTTGCGGTCAGCCAGACCGGGGACCAGCGTACGATGGCCGCACCCAGCCACGCACCGCCGTCGCGGCGCCAACTCCAGCCAACGAGCAGCAGCGCCAGCGCGACGAGCACCAGCGCTGGCAGCACACTCTCCCCCGCTCCCGGCACAAACCACGCCCCCAGGACCGCCGCCGAACGCTCGAGATTCTGCCAGAGTGAGGAATCGCTGGGTGATCGGTCCCCGGTGAGGGTGCCGGAGATGCTGCGGTTGCGAAGCATCCAGGCTGCGAGCGGGGCCGCAGCGACCACGGTGAAGCGCACGACATCGCGCACCCGGTGACGCCACCCGATCCCGCTCACGAGCACGATGGTGCCCACCCCTGCGCCGATCAGCGCGATCCCGGCATAGCGGGTGAGCGATGCGAGTGCCACGACCAGCGCCCAGCCCAACAGCCGCAAGGTCGTCGGCCGCTCGCGGTAGCGCAACGCCAGCACCATCGCGGCCGCCAGCAGCGCGATAAACAGCGGCTCCGACCACGCCATCAGCGTGACATTCACCAGCGGAACCGACACCGCGATGGCGGCGGTGCCGAGCAACGCCAGCGCGGTCGAATCGATCAGCGCGACGCAGAGCAACCCTGACAACCCCACCGTGACTCCGAAGAGCAGCACGTTGAGCATCGGCGCCACGGCGAGCGGATCGACGCGAAAGAGCACCGTGCCTGTGGCCAGGAGCAGCGGATAGAGCGGTGGCTGATTGACGAGGAGGGAGCCGTCGGCGAAGCGAAGCCCGTGACCCGTGGCCAGGCTGCGCGCCACCGAGATGTAGCCAACGGAATCGGGCGAGAGCCCCGCGCCGAATTGCCCGAGCGACCAGCCAAGCAGCGCCATCCCGAGCAATGCCAGGAGGATGAGCGCGACCCGGCGATTCACACGAAGAGCGACCGCTGCGCGGTGGCGGTCTCGCAGAATTGTGCGCGATGATGCGGCGTAAGCCCGAGCGTGCGCAACGCGGCGATATGCGCGGCGGAGCCATAGCCCACGTTGCTCTCCCAGCCATAGCCAGGCCGCCTGCGCGAGAGCGACACCATCAGCCGGTCGCGCGCCACTTTCGCGAGCAGCGCGGCGGCGGCGATGGCGTGACAATTGGCATCGCCTTTCACCAGCGACTCATGCGGCTGGCCCAGCTCGGGGACGGCGAGCCCATCGACCATCAGGCGGAACGGCATCCCGGCGGGCAAGCGCCGCTGACAGCGCAGCACCGCCCGCTGCATCGCCAGCGCCGTGGCTCGACGAATGTTGTGGGTCGCGATCTCGCGCACGCTCGCGGCGCCAAGACTCCAGCAGAGCGCCTCGGCGATGATCGCGCGCGCCAGTTCCTCCCGCTCAGCCGGACGCTTCACCGCCTTGGAATCCCGAACGCCGTCAATGCCGGGGTGGTCGATGGGGAAACAGCACGCCGCCGCCACCACCGGCCCCGCCAGCGGCCCGCGACCAACCTCGTCGACGCCGATCAGCAGGAATCCGCGGGACCAGGCGAGGCGTTCGTGCGACAAGAGGGGCATGACCAGAAGATACGATGGTGGATGATCGATGCGCGATGATCGATGGCGACAGCGAGGGACAAGGGCGGGCCCCCCGACCGAGCCGAACGCCCCGAGCATTGATCTGCTGAGCCGGCGTCGAGGACTGCACGAGTTCGGAGGCCCCGCGCTACGCGCGGGGCGACAAACATTACCGGTCGCGCTTCTCCTTGATGCGCGCCGCCTTGCCGGAGAGGTTCCGGAGGTAGTAGAGCTTGGCGCGACGCACGCGGCCGCGACGCACCACCTCGATGGTGGAGTACATCGGGGAGTGCAGGGGGAAGACGCGCTCGACGCCGACGCCGGCCGAGACCTTGCGGACAGTGAACGTCTCGCCCATCCCGCCACCACGACGCGCAATCACCACGCCCTCGAACGCCTGGAGGCGCTCCTTGTCGCCTTCACGGACGCGCACGAACACCTTCACAGTGTCGCCCGAGTCGAACTTCGGCATGTCCGTGCGCATCCCTTCGCGCGA
>JANLPG010000167.1:0-1626 GCA_031367105.1 Gemmatimonadota bacterium
CGAGACCCTCGCCGGTCGCCAGCTGGCGCCGGCCGAGCAATCCCTTCGTGCGCGTGCGGATGCTGCGGGCAAAGCGCAGGCGGTCGAGCAGCAGCGCGCCCTCTGCCGTCGTCACGCGATGCATCGTGTCCACCTGCTCACTCTAGTGCCGCCGAAATTCGGCGTGTCACTGTGGTGCCTGGGTGGTCTCAGTCGGTCATCGCTACGAGTTGGTCGAAGGCCTCTGATGGTTTCATCCAGCTGAGTGTTTGTCGAGGCCGGCCGTTGAGTTCGTCGGCGATGGCGTCGAGGGCGTGCTGGTTGTGGCTGGCGAGGTCGGTGCTCTTGGGCAAGTACTGGCGCAGTAGACCGTTGGTGTTCTCGTTACTGCCGCGTTGCCAGGGACTTTTCGGGTCACAGAAATACACGGCCACGCCGCTGTCGACGCTGAAGCGGGCGTGATTGGCCATTTCCTTTCCTTGATCCCAGGTGAGCGTGCGAAAGAGCGCTTGCGGGATCCGTTTCGCCTGCTTCGTAAGAGCGACCTGCACGGACTCTGCGGTACGCCCGTGCGGGAGCTCCACGAGCAGCGTGAAGCGAGTCTGACGCTCAACCAGCGTCGCGATCGCCGAACGGCCCGCCTGACCGAGCAGCAGATCACCCTCCCAATGACCGGGGACCGCACGATCAGTCGCCTCGGCCGGACGATCCGCGATCGGGACCATCGCGCGCAGACCACCACCGCGACGCGCGCCAGCGCGCGGGTGACGACGAACACGCCCGCTGCGTAGGTACCTGGTCAGCTCGCGACGGAGCGCGCCGCGTGACTGAACAAACAGGGATTGGTAGATCGTCTCGTGCGACACACGCATCTCCGGATCATCAGGATGATCGACGATCAGCCTGGCCGAAATCTGTTGCGGTGACCAGAGTGCGAGCAGCCCGGCTTCGACGCTCGCGCGCAGCCTCGCATTCAGAGCCAGCTTCGCGACCCGCGGACGCCGCGCCAAGCGAAGCGCGCGCTCGTCCGCGAGCGCCGCCCGGTAACGCCGCTCGCCACCGTTACGCGCGACCTCCCGACTGACCGTTGAAACAGCCCGGCCGAGACCCCGCGCGATCCCGCTCACAGACTGACCACGCGCCAAGCCGAGCCTGATCTCTTCACGCTCACCAAGCGAAAGCCGCAACACCGACCGACGCCGCTCATACCCCCGCAGCCCACCCGAACGCTGGACCCAACGAATCACCGTCCGCACACCACACCCGACCGCCTCAGCCGCCTGCTCCTGCGTCGCACCCGCAGCAAGCCGCTCCTCAATCACACCCCGCTGCTCATCACTCAACCGCCACGCACGCCCACGCCGCTCCCGACCCGCCATCCCAACCTCCGATCACCAACGATGCGACCCACAGCATTGCGATGACCGACTGAGACCACCCAGGCACTATCCTGCCATCGTGGCCGTCTGAAGCCAGCGCCAGACTGTTCGCTCGCTGACCCCGAGAAATCTCGCAATACAAGGCAGGCCGATGTCGTGCGACTGCATGGCGAATCGCACGGCGGTCGGCCGGTCGTAGCCCTCGAACAGTGCGCCAAGACACGCGTCTTTGGTCGTCCCTCCGGCTTGCACCCACGCGCGGTATCCG
>JANLPG010000177.1:0-2006 GCA_031367105.1 Gemmatimonadota bacterium
CGGACCGTGTCACCCACGGATGGACTCTTGGGCAGCGAAAGGGTGAGCAGTGCCACGGCGTCAGAGCTCACAGTCTTCGGCATAGCCCCCTTCACGGCCACGGTGGCATCCGGCCCATGCCCAATGACTACTGAGTCCCCCAGCGCGGACTCGGCCGTGCTGGCGGCCGTCTGAGCAGCCGGTTGAGCGGTCTGAGGGTCAGGTGCAGCCGTGGCCGGAATCTCTGGGCCTGACGGACGGGTCATCATGAAGCCGACGACAGCAATGATGACGACGGCGGCGGCGATTGCGGCCGGCGGGAAGCGTTTCCAGCCCGGCACCGGTGCACCGCCTACCGGCGCGCTGCCGACCGGCGCGCCGACATAGGTCAGTGCGTCGTGTGGGCCCGATGCAATCGATGCGGTCGGGCGCGAATGTGCGTCATCGGACACCGCAGGCACCGCGGCAGTTTCAGCGGAGTGCACTTCCTCGTCAATCGAGGTAACGACCGGTGTCTTGACCGTCGTTTTGGCCTTGTTCGGCGTCTTTGCCTGGTTTGCGGCCTTCTTGGTTTGTGCTTCAGCCGCCGCAACGCTGCCCAGCGGTGGGCTGATTGGCGTTTCCGGATACGACTGCCGGCGTATGGGCCCGCTCTTGACCATCTCGATGAGCTGCCGCCGCGGTGATTCGTCGTGCGAGTCGAGGCCTGCGGCAAACTTCACAATGAGTTGCGCCAGCGATGGGAAGCGCTTCGCCGGATCCTTCTCGAGCATGCGCATCACCGCAGACGCCATTTCGGGGGGAAGTTCCTTGCGGAGCTTCCCCACATGCACCGCCGTGTCCTGGATGTGCGCGAGTTGGAGTTCGATGGGCGAGCCGGTGAAGGGCGGCTTGCCGCTGAACATTTCATACGCAACCACGCCAAGCGAGTACTGGTCGCTCGCGGCGTTCACATCGTGGCCGTGGCACTGTTCGGGGCTCATGTAGGCCGGCGTGCCGATCGTGGCGCCCGTCTGCGTGAAATGCGCGGAGTCCGTCACGCGGGCGATGCCGAAATCCATCACAATCGCCGCGCCCTTGTTGTCGATCTTGATGTTGGCGGGCTTGATGTCGCGATGCACGACGCCCTCGCGGTGCGCGTAGTCGAGTCCGCGCGCTACTTCGACGAGAATGGTCTGCGCGATGTTCAGCGGGAGCGGACCGGGTCGTGCCAGCAGGTCGTCGAGCGCACGTCCGTCCACGTACTTCATCACGAAGTAGAGGAAACGGTCCTTGTCCTTGACCGAGTGGATGTAGATGATGTTCGGGTGGTCGAGCTTGGCGGCCGTGCGTGCCTCGGCCAGGAACCGCTCCCACATGCGCTCGGAGTAGAGCAACCCGGGGAGCATGACCTTGACCGCGACTTTGCGATTCAGGTGCAGGTCATGGGCGAGGAACACCGCGGCCATTCCGCCTCGGCCGAGTTCGCCCTTGATTTCGTATTCGCCGAGTGTGACCTGCCGCAGTTTCTGGAGGAGTTCAACCCATGGGTCAAAGGCGCTCGCGCCCTCGCCACTCAGGACGGCGGAGCCAGTGATCGGGTTCCCGCAGGTGCCGCAAAAGCGGTCGCCAGCGGGGACCTGAGAACCACAGCCGGGGCAGGTAACGGACAGAACCATAGGGACGCTGAATATCGGAAAGGACTGCGCGTGCCGCTACCGTCAGGTGGCAAGAATCCTGCGGTGGCGCGCCATTTCAGCTGTTACGGCGGAGGTGGGATCACTGGGGATTCGTCAGGATTAACGGCGATACGGCAACGACAACGGCAACTACAAACAGTTGGGAACTGCAACTGCGCGCGCACTCCGCTGGTATCGAGTGCGGGTTGCAGTGAACCCTGGTCGTTTCAGTTGTTGTATCCCCGTTATCCCAGATCATCCCGCATATCCCACCCCCGCAGTAGAAGCCAGCCCGCGGCACCGCTAACTTGGGAGCAGCACGATCCAGACCCGGTAGCTCAATCGGTAGAGCAACGGACTTTTAATCCG
>JANLPG010000201.1:0-3313 GCA_031367105.1 Gemmatimonadota bacterium
GCGGGGGTGGGCTACTATTTCGACCTTGCCGAATTGAAGCCAGGCGAGACCGTGGTGGATCTCGGCAGCGGGTCGGGGACGGACAGCTTCCTCGCCGCCGGAAAAGTGGGGAAGAGCGGTACCGTCATCGGTATCGATATGACCGACGAGCAGCTTGCCAAAGCGGAGCGACTGCGCGCCTCGGCAGGATTCGGGAATGTCAGCTACCGCAAGGGCTACATCAACGCGACCGGACTTCCTGATGCCGCGTGCGACGCCGTCATCAGCAATGGCGTGTTCAACCTCGCGCCCGACAAAAGCGCCGTCTTCCGCGAGGTTGCGCGCCTGCTCAAGCCGGGAGGGCGGCTGGCGCTCGCCGACATCGTCACAGAGACACAGCTGCCGGAGGGGATCACCTGCGATGCGACGCTCTGGGCCGCGTGCATCGGGGGCGCAATGCAGATCGGTGAGTACACCGCGGCGATCGAGGCAGCCGGGCTTCGCATGACCTATGTGCGAGATAACCCGGAGTATCAATTCATCTCGAAGAACGCTCAGGGTGCGGCGCGCAGCTACGGCGTGAAGAGTGTTTCGTTGGTGGCGACGCGGGAGTGATGCGGGGGGTTGGAAACCGGCATCCTGCCGGGCGCTGGATCCGACAGTCGGTCACGGGCCTTTCGCCGACGTCTTCGGTGGTGGCGACTTTTCTGGCGCCACTGGGAGCCCGAACTCCGGCAGCCACGAGATGCCGTGGCAGGACGCGACCTGCGCGGCCGGCAACTCGGCAGCCTCCGTCGCGGCGTTTTCCGAGAGGACCGGTGATCGGACTGCGCAACCTCCCCCCAGTTGATTTTGTGGCGGCGATGCCACAACGCCCAGCGCTGGTGCATCACTTTCGATCCGACGCGGCTGTTTTGCGCGCCACGAATCTCCTCGGTCCAGCGCTCCAGCTGGATTCATAACGCATTGCTTCACAAAGATTTATGGGAGAAGCGCCGATGCTGATTGATGCCTCGGTCGCGCGACTGTACGGAGCGGCAGCACGGTATGCGAAATGCTCGGTTCAACAGGTTGCGGACCATCGGCTGGTCGATTTGAGCGCCCCCACGCCGGATCCTGCCTTATCGAGGAGTTACGCATGTTTTCAGCCATCAAGAAGCTCGGCCTTGCCGCTGCCCTGGTCGCCGTAACCTGCACGACGGTTCAGGCACAGGTGTTCAATACTGGCGGCGGAGTCGGTCTCACGGATCCGTTCTGGAGTCTGACCTACAATATGTTTGGCGCTGCACCAAGCGGTGGGGTGTATGGCCCGACGAGCGGCGCGTTTGCGAACGCGACCGTCATCACCACGATCCCTTCGCCTCCGTGGAATCCGAACAACGGTCCCTTGTTTCGCTGGATCGGCGTCAGCGCGAACGGTACCGTCCCGATTACGTCTGGCTCTCCCGCTGGCGACGGAATCATGCGCTTCGACTATGTCTTCAGCACCACGGTGCTCGGGAGCGGTACCATTACCGGTGCGCTCGGCTGGGACAATCAGCTGCTTGGCTACAACTTCGGTGCGATACTCACTACCGCGCAGATTGCCAGCCTGACTGGAATGAGTTTCTTCAGTCCTGCCGCCAACTTCGACCAATACGGTTTCTGCCGCGATGCGGACGGGGAGTTGCCGTCGAGTGCCTATCCCAACTGCACGCGTCCGTTCAGCCTTGGGTCGAGTACCGCAGGCCAGCGGTTGAACATCTATCTCCGTGGCGACGGCCAGACGGATGGCCTGATTCTGAACCAGGCGAGAGCGCCGGAGGTGGTGCCAGAGCCGGGCACCTACGCGCTATTTGCGACCGGCCTGACCGGTGTCCTGGGCTTCGCACGCCGTCGCCGCCGCGCGGCGTAACTCGTCCCGATGTTCTGAGGGATTGGTCAGGGAGGGCCCGCCAGAAGGCGGGCCCTTTTTGCGTGTCTGGCGAGCCATTCCGCGGCCGGGGGGGCGTGACGCGCAGAGGGGCGGCGACACTGTCGTGTCACCGCCCTTTCACGTTGTACCTATGGGCCCGGCGCGATTCGGGCCGAAGGCGAGCGAGCCCGCGAAGCGGGCGCAGCTCCACGCGTGACCTCTTGCTCCGGAGCATTACTAACGAGCGCCCACCAGCGCCAGTAAGCGCGTTGCAGGTGGTTTGCCGCTTGTGGGCACTGGCACGCGCTCGTGGGCGCTGCACTTCGAGTTGCACTGCTGTCCCCCAATCCGCTTGACTCTCGCTTGACGGCCTTACGTCAGACTTCGGGCACTCGAACCCGAGGACCCTCATGCGATCGACCATCACGTTCGCCCTGCTGCTGGTCTGCGCCTGTGATACTGGCTTGCCACAGTAGTTCTGGAGCCAACTCCCGTGCTAATACGGGGACGGGGCAAGGGCGCCGATGCTCTTGACCCGCGCTTGACGCCGGCTCCTCAATCTCTCCCTGCACGAAGAAGCCGCCACCCCGCACCGCTCGGGGGATGGTAAACCAAATGAAATGTCCTAGCCTCGTATTTCCATCGTTGATGCTGTCGCTGCGGGAGAGGCTGAAGGATGCTGCTCTCACGGAGGTCCACACCATGACTGCCCGGTTCACATCGCACTTCCTCCTCCTCACTGCGGTTGCCATCGCAGGCTGCGAGATGCCTTCGGCAACGGTCCCGCGGATCCTGACTGACCCACAGCTGAGCTTGGGCGTGTTCACCCCCGATGGCAACGCGACGCGCTACATGCTCGCCGTGGGCGATACCGGGTATCTCCCTGTCGACGGCTCGTACAACTGTGGCGCAGCCCATGGCTATCCATCCCTGCGCTGCCCCATCGATGATGGCGACATCGTGGTGCGCATCTCCGATGAGCACGTGGCGACCTTCGCACCTGCGCGGTTGTCAGGCATCCGGGCGTTCGTCGCGAAGGCTCCTGGCACGATACGGCTATCGGCCAGTACCTCGGGTCTTGTGAGTACGGTGGAAGTGGAGGTCGTGGCGGTTGTCCCTCCGGTGGATTCGATCAGGGTCCGCCCGAGATTTGCCTCGCAGGACTCCGTCAGCGTCGTTACCGATGCTGGTGGTAACCTCCTTTCCGTGACACTCTCGGTGGTCCGGCAGGATGTCGGCGTGCCCCCCATCTATGCCGGTCTCTCAACGAGGGTCGTCGCCTTTCGAGGCGGTGATTCGACGGTGTATCTCCCGGTGACCACTCAGTCCTCGAATTCTGCAGTGGCGGGGATGACGATCTTCTGCTGGTTCGCGACGCTGGGATGTGACGTCTCGAAGAACACAATGGTCAAGGGACTGGCACCAGGCAGTGCGACGGTG
>JANLPG010000026.1:0-2156 GCA_031367105.1 Gemmatimonadota bacterium
CTCGGCATCGGCCACTTCGCGGTGTGCCCGCCGGCTCACTTCGGCGGCCTGGCGGGCGAGGTGCTGGGCGCGGCGAAGCTGCGATTCGCATTCGGCGAGCGCGACATCGGCGCGTTCGGCCTCGGATACCGGATGGAGCACAGACGTCCCGCCCTGATGGAGCGGAACCGTCGCAAATACTCGGTGACTCAATGAGGTGATTGGCATACTCAACGCTACCGCTGGCAGGGTGCCCCGGCTATCCGTCGTTGGGGTGGATTCCGGCCTAGTCCCAAAGGGTCAGGCGGCGCTTTCCGACGGGATTTTTTGTCGCGGGCGAACTGCGGTGGGACGATTCCGCGAGAAGGCGGCCACTTCCAGGCGGCTGTTGACGGAGAGCTTCGAGAGCACCTTGTGTACGTGGCTCTTGACGGTGTGGAGGGCAATCTGGAGCCGGGCGGCGATGGCCTTGTTGCTGCAACCCTGGATGATCAACTCCGTCACGGCACGTTCGCGCTTCGTCAGCCGACCGATATCCAGCGTCCGTCCGGTCTGGCGACTCGGGCCGTGGCGCTTGAGTTGACCGAAGAGCGAGCCGGTCAGTTCCAGCGGCAGGACATTGCTACCGCTGGAAACAGCGAGGAAGGTCGCGAGGACTGTCTCGAGCGTCGCATCGGCCATCAGAAAGCCGGCCACTCCCGCCCGCACGAGGCCTACCACTTCACTGTCGCGTGCCTGCATTCCCATCATCACGACGCGCGACGCCGGCGCTTCGCCGCGGAGTGCTCCGGCGACGGTCAGGGCGTCCTGACCCTCGCGCGCCAGATTCAGCACGACGATATCGGGGCTGGTCTCACAGATCTGGGCGAGGGCCTCCTCGATATTGGTGGAGACCGCAAGGACCCGAAATGCCGGTTGCGAGCGGATCAACGCAATCACTCCCTCGCGCGATGTTCGATCGTCGTCGATGAGGACGATGGAGAGCTGTTGTGTCACGTGCGCCGTCCGGGTCTCGGGAGTCTCCGTCATCCTCCGTTATGGGGGGAGAGGTCAGGGTAGCAATGTGGCGGGGCGGCACGGGGGGCGACAATCGCTCGTTGTGACCAGCGGCAGCACTGCTCAAGAGAGTGAGGAGGGCCCGGGGAACTACCGGTTGAAGGCGCTATCGCCTCCTGCCTGATGGCTGAACGCCGCGACTTCGAGCCGGCTGCGCAGTGCGAGTTTCTCGAGGATGTTGTGGACGTGGCTCTTGACCGTGTGGACGGCGATGTGCAGCCGTGCGGCGATCTCCTTGTTGCTGAGCCCCTCGCTGAGGAGGTCGATGACCTCCCGCTCCCGGGTCGTGAGCCGCACGCCATCCAGTACCCGTGCCCGGTTCACCTTGGCGACGTTTCGGACGATCTGCGTGAAAAGTGAATTGGTCAGCGCCCGAGGTAGCACTTCGGCGCCGCCGGCGACCGCCCGAATCGTGGCGAACAGGTCATCGAACGAGGCGTCCTTCATAATGAAGCCGGAGGCTCCAGCGCGGACATAATCGGCAACATCCTCCTGGGCGGGGAGCAGCCCCATCACGATGATGCGCGTGAGCGGTACTTCGCCGTGGACCGCTGCGGTGAGGGTGAGGGAGTCGTGATCCTCGAGACCGAAGTCCAGCAGCACCACATCCGGCTTTGCATTGCGGACCACCTCCAGCGCTTCATTGACCTCAGCGAAGGCGGCCAGCACCTTGAATCCGGGTTGGGTGTGGATCAACGCCGTGAGCCCTTCCCGCAGCAGGCGGTTGTCATCGATGAGGACGATGGCGATGGGGGGAACAGCTATCTTCGGCGCGGCTCCGCTCGGCGCAGCGGCAGCTTCCGTCGGGGCCCGTTTCATCGAAAATCGCTCCGCTGCTTTACCAGCACGGCGGGGGCGCCGGCCGCCCGGGGGGGAAGAGCCCGCTTGCTCCACCGCTATCCCCCGGGTGGAGGGAGGGATGGAGGGCTGGCTCGATGCCGGGATGGATCAGTTCACAAGGTATACCACAGGACTATACGGCGCCATAGCTACCGCCGGTTTGGGGGGAGGAGGCCCACCCCCACCCTGAGGGCGCCGGCGGCCGCTCCGGTGAGGCGGATCGGAGCACCCCTCAGCCCGCGCTCCGGCGCCGGGCGATGAAGTGCCAGAGGATGGACACG
>JANLPG010000059.1:0-4957 GCA_031367105.1 Gemmatimonadota bacterium
CTCGATACCATCGCACCACTGAGGAGCCGGGGACGCGAACTGGGGATCCGGTTCGTCACGCTCGATGCCTGGCTCCCGGCGTCGGGATGAGCCGTCGCAAGCGGGTGCTGCTGGTCAGCTACCACTTCCCGCCCGTGGGCGGGGCGGGGGTGCAGCGTCCCGCAAAGTTTGCCCGCTACCTCCCCGAGTTCGGTTGGGATGTCTCGGTACTGCAAGCCGAGAATCCTTCGGTGCCGTTGCTCGATCCTTCGCTCCTCGATGAACTCCCGAGCGAGACCGTGATCGTGAAGGCGCGCACCTTCGAGCCATCCTATGCCGCCAAGCAGGCGGTGGCCAAGGGCGAGGGCGACGCCTCGGCCAGCCGGGCACCGTCGCGCCTCCGCAGTGCACTCAAGGCGGTCGCTACACTGGCACTGCAGCCCGACGCGCAGATACTCTGGCTGCCGCTGGCGCTGCGCCACGGCCGGGCGTTGCTGCGTCGATTGCCGCACGATGCGATTCTCGCGACGGCGCCGACCTATACCAACCTCCTGGTCGGTGCCTTGCTCGCCAGGCGAGCGGGCTTGCCGCTGATCAGTGACTTCCGCGATGAATGGGACTTGAGCAGCGCCTACTGGGAGAATGCCCCGAAGGCGAAGGCGGCGCTGGCGATCCAGCGGCGAATGCAGCAATTCGTCTTGCGCCGCAGCGCAGCGATCGTGGCGACCACCCAGGCGAGCACCGCGCGCATCGCGGCCCGTGCCACCGAGGCGGGGGCAGCGCCACGCGCCACCTGCATCTACAACGGCTGGGATGCCGGCGACCTGCGCGACGCAGCGCGCACGATGCCCGCGCTACCACCACATCCCGATCGCTTCCGTCTGGTCTATGCCGGGACGCTCTGGAACCTGACCTCGGTGGCACCGGTTGCGGATGCCGTGGAGCTGCTCGCCCGCGATGCACCGGCGCTGCTGCAGCGGCTCGAGTTGGTCGCCGTCGGCCGGAAAACTCCCGACCAGCTGGCGCACCTCGGGCGGATCGCACGGGCTGGCGCGGCGGTCGAGAATCTGGACTATTGCCCGCATCCGGTTGCGCTCGCAACGATGCGATCCGCCGACGCGGTGCTGCTCTTGCTGAGTGATCTGCCGGGCGCTGAACGCGTCGCTCCTGCCAAGGTATTCGAGTACCTTGCGGTGCGGCGCCCGATTCTCGCGGTACTCCCAGAGGGCGAAATCGCCAGGCTGGTGCGCAACGCTGATCCGGACAGCCATCGACTTCCTGGCGATGTCGCCGGGATCGCCGAGTGGCTCCGCGGGCGCCTGGAGCGGCGTGCCTCCCCAACACCCGTCGGCGACGAGACCGCGATCGCCCGGTTCGAACGCCGCGCACTGACCGGAGAACTGGCGGCCTTGCTCGACGAGCTCACGGTCGGGAGGGGAATGTGATCTTTTTCGAGGATCTCCGCTGCAAGGCGGAATGGTGCTATGGCGACGTGAGCCGGACGACCCTGCTCAAGACGCTACTGACCGACGGCACCCTTGCGATGGCGCTCTACCGGGCGATGGCCTGGTCGCATCGACGACGGCTGGTGCCGCTTGCGATGGTGTTCAACAAGCTCAATGCGGTTCTGGGGCAATGCATCATTGGACGCGGGGCGGAGTTCGGACCCGGATTTGTGCTGGTGCATTCGCAGGGCGTAGTCATCAACGGCACCGTGCGTGGCGGGAGCAGAATCTATATCGAGCACCAGGTGACCATCGGTGCCGAAAAGCTGCAGTCGCCGCGCCTCGGGGATCGGATTTTCATCGGCGCCGGCGCCAAGATCATCGGAGCCGTGACAATCGGGAGCGATGTCCGGATCGGTGCCAACGCCGTGGTGGTCAAGGATGTCCCCAGCTGCGTGACCGTGGGTGGCGTGCCCGCACGAATCCTCCGGACGCACGACGGGGAGGCCTCGCGTGAGACCTCCCCGCAATCCTGACTGGCCAAGTTACTCTTGCCCGACGACCAGCCCCTGCCCCTTCGACTTCCGCGCCGACTCTTCCTTGACGCTCGCCTTGAACGCCAGCACCCCGGCCCAGGCCAGCAGCAGCGCGAGCACGAACGCGGTGGCCCCGGTCTTCATCGCGGCGATGTCGAAGCCGTGGAGCATCTCCTGGTTGACCTGGCGACGCACAGTCAGGAAATCGAGCGCGAAGAGTGGCACCAGCACGATGAACAAGACTGCGGAGACCACCGACAGAATCGCCGCCACGCGCACCCCGAGTCGGTAGCCACCGAACAGTGATGTCGCAGCGGTCACGACCAGCAGTGAGGCGACCTGCGGTCCGGCAGCGAGGAGCAGACCGAACAGCTGGAAGCGTGGCTGGATTTCCCCGAGCGGCAGCGGCATCCGCGGCAAGACGACGTCGGCAAACGGAGAGAGCGTTGCCACCACCAGCAGGGTTACCAGGGCCGGGATAAGCGCCTGTGCCCGGGCGGAAAGGGTGGTGCCCGTCGAAAGCATGCGGTGTCCTCGTGGCAGGAGAGAGCGGCAAAATCCAGCCGCGGAGCGGGCCGGGTCGGCAGTGGGCCATCGACCCAGCTGGGGCCGGTCGTGATCGGAGCAAGTCGTGGGCCGAGTGCCCCAGTTCTTGCTAGAGGGAAAGGTATATGCGAGTCCTGCACGTCACGCTATCCGCCGCCCGAGGGGGGCGACGGGATGCCATCCTGACCCTCACCGACCACCTCCGCCAGTTGGGGGTGGAGTGCGGACTCCTCGCCCTGCGGAATCCCTACTCGGAAATGGGGGCCGTGGCCCGCCAAGTCGACTACTACGAGGGGCTCGAAATCAGCGGCCGCCCGACCCTCCTGGAACTTGCCGAGGTGCGTCGCGTCTGCCGCAATCGACAGGTCGACCTGATTCACGCGCACGACGGTGGCAGCCAGTATGTTGCATCTGCGCTACGGATTGCGGCTCCTCGGCTACGGGCAGTGATGACCTTCCACCGCACCTTGGGGCTGGAATCGGCCGGATTCCGCAATCGGCTCCGCAATCGGGTCACCTTGCCCCTGATCCAGCGGGTGCTGACGGCAACCGAAGAGCGGCGACAGTTTTTCCTGGTGGAATCACCGGTCTCCCCCGAAAAGGTCCAGGTGATCCCGCTCGGAGTCGACCTGACTACGTTTCATCCTGAGCCGTCGATCCGAGCCACGTTGCGGCAGGAGCTCGGACTTTCGCCGGACACTGTCCTCTGCCTCGGAATCGGTCATTCGGGCGCCGAGAAGGGGATCGATCAGGTCATCGATGGCTTCGCTCTCGCCGCCGCGCGCCTCGGCGATCGTCCCTGGCACCTGGCACTGCTGGGGGGTGGCTCCCCCGCCCGGCTCGCGGCGCTGCACCAGTCGGCCCGGGATCAGCTGGGCGATCGGGTCACCCTCGCGGGCTTCCGTCCTGACATCTCGCGCTGGCTGCAGGGCGCCGACTTGCTGGTCCACGCGCCCCGGCTGGAGGCCTTCGGTCTCGTGGTCGTCCAGGCGATGGCCACCGGGTTGCCGGTGCTGGGGATGTCGGTGGGTGGGTTGCCGGAAGTCGTCGAATCCGGCGTCACCGGTCGACTTGTCCCTGCGGGAGACATCGGTGCCCTGGCCGAGGGTATCATCGCGCTGGTCGGCGACGAGACCGTACGAAATTGTATGGGCCTGGCCGGGCTTCGCCGAGCCCGCGAGCGATTTGATGCCGTCCGCTCCGCCGAAAGCCACCGGGACCTCTATCAGGATCTTCTCACTCGTCGCTCCGGAGCGCTGGAATGACTGAAGTCGTCACCATTGTTGTCGTCCCTCGCGACCGGTTCAGCAGCGTCGAGGAGTGCACCCGGGCGATTCTTGCCAACACACCCGAGGCCTTTCGCCTCGCCTTCCTCGACTTCGGCTACTCGCAGCGCACCCTCCGTGCACTGCGTGCATTGTGCGCGGGGATTCCATACGAAATCGTCTCGTGCGGCCGGACGATTCCGATGATCGCCTTCCGGGAGTATGTCGCGCGGATCGAGACGAAGTACACCTGCTGGGTGGACAACGATACCTTCGTCACCCCCGGCTGGATGACGCGGATGCTGCAATCCGCGGAAACCGAAGGGATGCGCGTGATCCTGCCCCTGACCTTCGAACGGGAGGGACTCGACGTCGATGACCGCCACCTCACGATGCGCGTTCACGTCTCTCACTCCGAATTGCGCAAGGTCACCGTCGACGGCAAGGAGCTGGTATTCGACTACAAGCCATTCCGGCGGGCGGCGCGCGAGGATGTGCCGGCCGGTCCGTGGACCATCGATTTCTTCGAGCTCCATACCTTTTTCGCCGAGACGGCACTCCTGAAGCAGCTCGAGTTCCCGCCGATGGTCGTGCGTGAACACATCGATCTCGGCGTTCAGCTCCACCGACTGGGCGTTCCGATCTGGTGTGAGCCTCGCGCCGAGGTCGTGTTCGACAACATCCATCTGCGCCCGACCTTTGCAGACCTGCGCTTCTTCTTCTTTCGCTGGTCGGATCAACTGGTGGAGCAGAGCCATCGCGAGTTCGAACGGCACTGGGGCTGGACGTTCTTCAATGAGCAGTACGTCAAGAATTGGGCGTTCCGCCGACGGATCTTCTCGGTGGCACGCTTCTGCTTCATCCCCAACGGCGCCGCCGACCTGCTCTCGCGCGCAGCGGTCAAGTACCTCCGCCCCCCGATCCCCCGCCACTTGCGCTACGACCCCACGGCGGCATCGGTGCGCGCCCTCGATGGCACTCCAACGAAGGGCACCGCACAGTGAGGTCGACGCGTCCGTGATCGCTTCACCCAGGGTTTCACCACCCGCACATTTCCGGCGCGGTGCACTGGCGAACCGCCATCAGGCGCGTCGGGCCGCTGTCGTGTCGGCGCTCGCAGCGGGACTTTCTGGCCGCGCCCTCGATTATGGCGCCGGCTGGGGCGACCTCACGGTTCGACTCGCCC
>JANLPG010000119.1:0-8198 GCA_031367105.1 Gemmatimonadota bacterium
GTCGCGTACCCCCTCTGATCGCAGCAACACGACTACTTCAACAAGGAGCATCAGCAGGATGAACACGATCTCTCGACCCGTGCGCCTCGGCCTCGCCGTGGCCTTCGGCATCGCCGCCCTGATGGGAGCCCGCCAGATCGCGGTGGCCTCCGACCACCAGGACACCGCCGATGTTGAGCTCAACCCCACGCAGGATATGACGGACCTCTACGCCTTCCCGACCACCGCCGGTCGGATCGCCCTGGTCCTCAACTCGCAGCCGTTCATCTCGCCGGCCGCCGTCGCAACGGCGTCATTCGACAAGAACCTGCTGTACCAGATCAAGGTCGACAACAGCGGCGACGCGGTCGAAGACCTCGTCTTCCAGGTGACCTTCAAGGGCACCGGCGCAGCACAGACCGTGGAAGTCCGCGGCCCGCTGGCACCGGTCGTGAAGGGCGCGATGGGCAACCTCGTTTCCACCACCGAACCGGTGATCACCGGCAAGATCAACACCGTGCTCGGGACGACCTCGGGCATCCAGGTTTTCGCAGGAGTCCGTGACGATCCGTTCTTCATCGATCTGGAGCAGTTCTTCCGCATCCTGCCGGATCGTCGTCCCAGCACCGGCCCGCTCTCGACGCCGTCGACGGCCTCCGCCTCGGCTTTCCGTCCGGCTGGTCAGGCCGTGGATGCCGTCCTCGGTGCCAACCTTGCCTCGATCGTGATCGAACTTCCGACCGCGATGCTCAAGGGCAGTGGCAACGCCAAGATCGGTCTCTGGGGGACCATCTCCCGATGAACTCCTACTCTCCTTCAACCAGGAATGCGACGATGTCCCTGTTCCGCGCCGCACCGCTGCTGCTGGTCGCCTTCGTGGCCGCCGCGTGCAGCAACAACAACGATACGATGACTACGCCGACGGACCCTGCGCCGCGGATGTACAACCAGGTCCAGCGCCTCGGCAATCCGCTGGTCAGCGAGGTCTTCCTCGCCAAGCGGAGCCACGCGCTCCACGGCAGCACTGGGCCGGCCTCGGACGTAGCGAATATCCGGGCCGAGATGGTGAACTTCGTGGCCACGGTCGCGGGGCGGAATGCGACGGTGCAGAACACGCTGGCCGCCGTGCTCCTTCCCGATATGCTGATCGTGCAGACCGACAAGGATCCGGCGACTGCTGGCTGGCTCAGCTGGGCGTTGGCCAACGGCTACGGTGGGCGCAAGCTCAGCGATGACGTGGTGGACGCCGGCCTGATGGCGATCTTCGGGCCCCTGCTCGATCCGAGCAATGTCTCGCCGGGGCTGACGACGGACAATGTGGCGAGTGACTCGCCGTTCCTGACTTCGTTCCCGTACCTCGCACCACCGAACCGGTGAACACCGGGCGTGTGACCGCCCTGGTGGCGGTGGTAATTGCGCTCGGCGCGACAGCCGCTGTTGCCTCGCGCGGTCACACGCCAGCCGTTTCGTCGCCACAGTGGGACGTGGCGGCGGAACGGGCCCGACACGACGCCGACATCGCCTGGTACCTGGGGCGGACACGGCGTGACCCGACCGGAGCGATGGATCACCTGCGCCTGGCCGCGCTCTATCTGCAGCGCGCCCGGGAGCGGGGCACACCAGCCGACCTGGCATTGGCCGAGCAGGAGGCGCGCACGTCGCTCGGCAATCGCCGAGAACACAACCTCGAAGCATTCCGGGCACTGGCACTCGCTCTCGTGGGGCAGCATCGCTTCCTCGAGGCAATGACGGCGACCGACTCCCTGCTCGCCGGCGACCCGATCGCGCCTGGCGCGCGCTCCCTGCGCGGAGAGATCGCGCTCGAACTCGGCCGCTACCCCTTGGCCGATAGCATTTTCGCCTCGCTCGACCGGCCCGGCGCCGATCCGGCCGTTACGGCTCGGGTGGCACGCTGGTCCGCGTTGCGGGGCCGTTCAGCTCACGCACGCACCCTGCTGGAACGGGCTCGCGACGATGCGCGCGCGCGCGCCGGGACTCCGGCGGAGCAGATCGCCTGGTATGATCTGCGGCTCGGCGAACTGGCGCTGACTGTGGGCGCGTATCGTGAGGCCGCCCGCTCCCTCGATGCAGCGACCGCAGTGGTCGCAGACGACCCGCGCATCCTGCTGGCGCAGGCGCGCCTCGCGCTCGCGACGGGTGAGCCCCACGCCGCGCTCGCACACGCCGAGACCGCGATGAATGTCGGCGAGGATCCGCTGGCATTCGCCCTCGTGAGCGAAGCACAGCGACGCCTCGGCCGCACTTCCGACGCCGACCGGATGTTTCGCGCCTTCGAAACCTCGATCGCCGCGGCGCCACCGAGCGCCTGGCATCGGCAGTGGCGGCTGGCGCTGCTCGATCGCGGGCGCCAGGTGCCGGCGGTGCTGGAACAGGCCGAGCAGGAGCTGGCAACCCGCCGCGACGTCTACGGCTGGGATCTCTATGCCTGGGCGCTGCACCAGAGTGGCCGGGACGCCGAGGCGCGCGTGGCGATGCGCGAGGCGCTCCGCTGGCACACCGAGGACGCCCTGCTCGATGCCCACGCCGCGATACTCGGAGTCACCCGATGATCGGCACCTTCATCACGGTCGGCTTCCGTCATATCGTCTCGCTTGAGGCGCTCGATCACCTGCTCTTCCTTGCCGCCCTCGCCGCGAGCTACCGTCCGCGCGATTGGCGGCACGGGCTGACAGTCGTGAGCGCATTCACCGTCGGGCACAGCATCACGCTGGCACTCGTGGCGCTGAGTATTGTGCGCTTCCCGATCCCGCTGGTGGAGTTCCTGATCCCCTGTACCATCGTCATCGCGGCGGGCGAGAATCTGTTCGATCGAAACAAGCGGCCCGCTGGTGCCTTGCGCCCCGTCCTGGCCGGGCTCTTCGGGTTGGTGCACGGTGCAGGGTTCGCGACCACGCTGCGCGATCTCTTCGAGGGCGGCGTCGCGCTTCCGCTCCTTGGCTTCAACATCGGCATCGAACTCGGTCAAGCGCTGGTGCTGACAACCCTCATTGCCGCCCTCGCAACAGCGGATCGCCTGGTCGCGTTGACAGCCATCCCCGATCCCGCGCAGGCGACCCGTTGGCGGATGCGACTCACCTCGGCCACCGTCGCCAGCGTGGCGCTTGTGATGGCTGTGGAGCGGTTGCCGTGGTAACGCGTACGCGGTCGGGTCTAATCCTTCTCCTCCTCCTTTGTGTTGGTGGGTGGCGCTGGCATCCGGTTCACGCCGCGCGAGTGGAACTCCTCGCAACCGGACGGGTAGTGGGACTCACGGTGCGGGTGTATCACGACGACTTCCCGCCGGGAGTGCAGCCGGCGGCCGTCGCGGCCTACCTCGCACGCACCATCCGCGTCAGCGACAGTCACGGGACGCCGGTTGTGCTCCAGACGACCGGCATCACGCCGGAAGGCGACCGCCTTCGCATCACCCTGCAGGGCGCTGCGGCTGGTGAGCTCGGTCGGGGGCAGCTGGCCGTCACGCTGCTCCAGGAGCGGTATGCCGATCAGGTGAATGTGGCCGAAGTCCGGATTGACGGCCGACGCAGTCAGCTCGTGTTCCTTCGCGGCGATGCGGCACAGGTGCTGCCGTGATCCCGGGAGCTTGTAACTCGCGCGGCCGACCCGGTACCATTGACGGAGCGGTCGCTGTGCCTCTCCCGAATGGAGCTTCGTCTACCGTCGCATGTCACACGCCGCCGTCCGATCTGAGCCGGAAGACGCCACCCTCGTGCTCGCAATGACGCAAGGGGACGCGGCGGCGATGTCCGCCCTCTACGACCGCTACGCCCCGAACCTCCTCGGCCTCGCCCTGCGGATCACTCGCGAGCAGGCCGATGCGGAAGAGGTCGTCGTCGACACGTTCGCGCAGGCGTGGCGAGATGCGGCACGCTTCGAGTCCGAACGCGGTTCGGTGGCCGCCTGGTTGGCGACCATCGCCCGGAGCCGGGCACTCGACACGGTCCGATCGCAGGCGCGACGCGGCAGGCTCGCCGACGCCGCCGAGGCCGAGGGTGTGAGCAATACCGCGCCAGCAATGGGGAGCGCTTTCCCGTCGCCGGTCGCCAACCTGCTCGCCGACGAGCGCTCCCGCCGGATCCGCGATGCCCTGATGGTGCTCCCCGACACGCAACGCATCGCGCTGGATCTGGCATATTTCGAGGGGCTCTCCCAGACTGAAATTGCCGAACGGCTCGGTGAACCGCTCGGCACGATCAAGACCCGAGTACGTTTGGGCTTGCGAAAAATGCGCGAGTTGCTGACGGCACTTGGCCCCGGGGGAGCCGGATGAGCGATACATCACGCCACCCCTCGCACGAGCTGGTCGAGGAGTACGTGCTGGATCTGCTGGAGGGCGCCGAGCGGGCCAACTTCGAGGCCCGTCTCGCCCTCGATCCAGGGTTGGCTCAGGGTGTCGTCGCGGCGCGTGAGGCACTCGCCGCGTCCGCTCTGAGCACGCCGGTGGCCCTCCCCCCGGGGCTCAAGGCGCGGGTGATGGCTCACGCCGTCGTCGCCCCGGCTCCGAGCGCCGCGACCACCGAGACCAAGATCTTGCCGTTCGCGCCGACCCGCCGCTCCCGGGCCCCGCTCTGGCTGGGGGCGGCACTGGCCGCGTCGCTGCTGGCGATCGTCAAGCTCTCGGCCGACCTCAAGCAGCAGCGCGCGACGACCACCGAGGCCTTGGCAGCGGTCGTCCGATCGGCCGCCGTCGTCGGCCAGCGCGATTCAATGATCGCGCGGCTGACCGACCCCTCACTCGAACTGGTCACCCTGGCATCCACCGGGGACGCCCGCCCAGCCTTGAAGGTCTATCTCGACCGGAAGCGCCGGACGGCCCTCCTCTCGGTGGCCTCGCTCGAGACGGCCCCGACCGGCCAGGCCTATCAGCTCTGGTTCATCGTCGACGGCAAACCGGTTCCTTCGGTCACCTTCAACCCGGGAACCGACGGCCGCGCACTGGTTCAGGACGTTGCCCTTCCGGAAGGGACCGTGGTCGCGACCGCCGTCACCCGGGAACCCACCGGCGGCTCCCCCGCACCCACCAGCCCGGTGCTCTTCGTGGGGTCCTTGAAGGCCGAGAAATAGGATCCACCGGCCCTCACCGCGGACCCACCGACCCCGCTATCTTGTTGGGCTAGCACCGGTTCAGCCCGGCGTAAACCCCAAGGGGAGGTAGCAAGAGTCCGCGTGGCCGCACCACTCGTTCAACTGACCCGTCAGCTCTCGGGGTCTCCCAACCCGGAGCCGATTTTCCCGACCGCCGTCCGGCCGGTTACCCCGGCACGGAAGCCGTCGTGGCTGAAGGTGAAGGCCCCCGGCGGGAGCAGCTACCTCCACATCCAGCGAATGATGCGGGAGCTCGGCCTCCATACCGTCTGCGAAGAGGCGCGCTGCCCGAACATTGGGGAATGCTGGGAGCATAAAGCCGCCACCTTTATGATCCTCGGCGACGTCTGCACCCGGAACTGCGCCTACTGTGCCGTCTCGCACGGAACCCCGAAGGCGTTCGACCCTGCCGAACCGGCCAAACTCGCTGAGGCCGTCGCGCGGATGGGGCTGGAACACGTGGTGATCACCTCGGTCGACCGGGACGATCTCCCCAATGGCGGAGCTGAGGCATTTGCCGCCTGTATCACCGAAATCAAGCGCCGACTCCCCGAGACCTCCGTTGAGGTGCTGATCCCCGACTTCAAGGGTTCGGAACGCGCGCTTCAGCTGGTGATGGATGCCAAGCCCGACATTCTCAATCACAACCTCGAGACGGCTGAGCGACTCTACCGCCTGGCTCGGCCGGGCGGTCGTTACGACCGCGCCCTGCGACTGCTTGCCAACGCGCGCGCGATGGATGCCACGGCACTGACCAAGTCGGGGATCATCCTCGGGATGGGCGAGGAGTGGGACGAAATCCTCACCTGCCTTCGTGACCTGCGCCGCAGCGACGTCAACATCGTCACCCTCGGTCAGTACCTGCGGCCATCGGATGGCCACCTTCCGGTGGTGCGCTACTACACCCCGGAGGAATTCGCCGAACTCAAGGAGATCGGACTCAAGCTGGGCTTCTCCCACGTCGAGAGTTCGCCGCTGACTCGCTCGTCCTACCATGCCTGGGACCAGGCCCGCTCCGCCAAGGGGACCACTTGATGGCCGTGTCGACCGACAACACTCCGCGATCGAAGCGTCGCGGGACCGAAGCACCCTTCGCCGACCAGTATCGTGACTGGCTGCGAACGATGCTGCTGATGCGGCACTTTGAGGAGCGCGCAGGAGAGGCCTATTCGATCGGGCAGATCGGCGGCTTCTGTCACCTCTACACCGGCCAGGAAGCGGTGGCGGTTGGCACCATCTCGGCATTGCGGAGCGACGACTATGTCGTGAGCGCATATCGCGAGCACGGGCAAGCGCTGGCGCGCGGCCTGACGGCGAAGGCGGTTATGGCGGAGCTGTTCGGGAAGGCCACCGGCTGCTCGAAGGGGAAGGGCGGCTCGATGCATCTGTTCGACTTCTCCCGCGGTTTCATGGGCGGTCACGGCATTGTCGGTGGGCAGATCCCGCTCGGCGCCGGATTCGCGTTTGCCGCGAAATACCGCAAGACCGACCAGGTCTCGCTGACGTTTTTTGGCGAAGCGGCCGCGAACATCGGTTCGTTTCACGAAGCGTTGAACATCGCCGGACTCTGGAAGCTTCCCGCGATCTTCGCGATCGAGAACAACGGCTACGGGATGGGCACCGCGGTCAAGCGCGCGGCCGCGATCACCGACCTCTATCATCGCGCAGCTTCCTACGGGATGCCGGGTGTGGAGGTCGATGGTCAGGATATTGTGGCAGTCCGCCAGGCGATGGACGCCGCCGTCGCCCGGGCCCGCAGTGGCGAAGGCCCGACCCTGCTCGATATTCGCTGCTTCCGCTTTGTCGGCCACTCGATGTCGGACGCGGCCAGCGGGACCTACCGCAGCAAGGAAGAACTCGAAGCCTCCCGGCTGCGCGACCCCATCGCGCTCCTCGAGGCGCGGATGCGTGATCTCGAGCTGCTCGACGATGCCACACTCGCCGCCCTCGATGCCGAAGCGATCGCCGAAGTGGCCGCCGCGGTGCAGTTCGCCGAGGAGTCACCCGAGCCCGATCCGTCGGAGCTGTGGACCGATGTCTACGCGCCGGAGGTGCGCTGATGGCGGTCCTCACCTACCGCGACGCGCTCAACCAGGCGCTCCGCGAAGAGATGCAGCGCGACGGCGATGTCTTCCTGATGGGCGAGGAAGTCGCCGAGTACAACGGGGCCTACAAGGTCTCCCGTGGGCTGCTTGAGGAGTTCGGCCCGATGCGCGTGGTCGACACCCCGATCGCGGAACTCGGCTTCGCCGGGATCGGAGTCGGCGCCGCGATGGTGGGGCTGCGTCCCGTGATCGAAATGATGACCTGGAACTTCGCGCTGCTGGCGATCGACCAGATCGTCAACGCGGCGGCCAAGATCCGTTACATGAGCGGCGGCCAGATCGGCTGCCCGATCGTGATCCGCGGCCCGGGCGGTGCAGCGCTGCAGCTCGGTGCCCAGCATTCCCAGGCGTTCGAGAGCTGGTACGCCCACATTCCCGGACTCAAGGTCGTGATGCCGGCGACACCGGCAGATGCCAAAGGCCTGCTCAAGTCGGCGATCCGCGATCCCAATCCGGTGATCTTCATCGAAGGCGAGATGCTGTACAACATCAAGGGCGAAGTGCCCGAGGGTGAGTACGTCATTCCACTTGGGAAAGCCGACATCAAGCGCGCCGGCAATGATGTGACGATCATCTGTCATTCCAAGACCGTGGGGCCGGCACTCAACGCGGCCAAGACCCTCTCGGACGAAGGCATCGACGCCGAAGTCATCGATCTCCGCACCATCCGACCCCTCGACGAGGCCGCGATTCTCGCCTCGGTGGCGAAGACGCACCGCTGTGTGGTCGCCGAAGAGGGCTGGGCGTTCGCAGGTGTCGGGGCCCAGGTGGTAGATCTGATCCAGCGGGAAGCGTTCAACGAGCTCGACGCGCCAGTGCTCCGCGTCACTCAGGCTGATGTTCCGATGCCGTACAACAAGCACCTCGAGAAGGCCGCCAAAGCGGACGCAGGAAAGATCTCCGCGGCCGTCCGCCGCGTCTGCTACCGGGACTGACGATATGGCGACCAAAGTCGTAATGGAAGCGCTCTCGCCGACGATGGAAGAAGGCCGCCTCGTCGAGTGGAAGAAG
>JANLPG010000174.1:0-2994 GCA_031367105.1 Gemmatimonadota bacterium
TTGGTGGAAGGCATCGCCCTCGATGAAAAAGGCTTCCCGAGCATCATCACCAGCATGGCTTACGTGGACGGACACCACCCGGAACCTCTCGAACTCGCGGACAAATTGAATAAAGACGGATGGGAACTCATCGGCGATTCCACCGGGCTACTGGTCTATCGGCACCGGATGGAAGGCGTCATTCTGCGCGATGCCCCTCCCGGTAATTTCATCGTTGCGGCGGAGGGAAAATACGTTCCGATCGACGTGGCAATCGAGGGCTTCTGATTCACAACGCCTTCTTCGACCGCTCCTTCACGCCATGAGAATCCGCTACTTCCAAGACACCGACACCCTGCACATCGAGTTTCGCCCGGCGGAAGTCGCCGAGACCCGCGATCTCGATGAGGACACGCTCCTCGACATCGACGGCGCGGGTTCGATCTGCGGCATCACCGTCGAGCACGCCAGCGCCCGCGCGGAGATTCCCAAATTCTCCTACGAGCAGACGGCGGCGTAAGGCAGCGAACTCCGGGGAACGGTGGCGCTGGGCGGGGGCCGTCGAAGGAGAGCTTCGCAGACAAGTGCGTTCCTAAGCTGGAGCTTAGGAACGAGGGGGGAAGGGAATCGAGAATCCCGGTGGGCCAACGGCCCTTCTCATCCCAGCCTAGGGCAACGCCCTAGGATTCCGCAGGCCGAGGGCGTCAGGGCTGAAAGCCCGTCTCATCGGGCGGGGCGTCGCGTGGATGAATCGGGCTTTCAGCCCTGCGTCGTGCCGATGGGTTTGTCCTAGGGCGTGGCCCTAGGCTGGAATGAATTGCGCCGTTGGCGCACCAGACCTTCCCCAAGGGTTCCGGCGTGGGGACGGTGGTAGGGATGGCACTCCGTGCCGTCCGGGGCGAGCGCAGCGAGGTGGTGGGTGGGGATGAGCATGGCATCCGCAGCGCCCGCCGCCTCGCCCCGCTCGCCCAGCGGACGGCCCGGAGTGCCGTCCCTACCCGGCTACCGCCGGCGGCGCAGGCCGAGCAGGGCCGCGCCGCCGAGCAGCAGCACGGCGCTCGCGGGCTCGGGCGTGGCGACGGGAGTGAGTAGGAGGGCGCGGGCATGGCCGTCGATAACCCCGGTCGCCGCGATCTGGCCGAGGTTGTTGATGTTGTTACCCAATAATGGAGTTGTATCAATATAGAGACTGGTGACAGCGGAGCCGGGCGCGAGGAGGCTATTAAGGTCATACATTGTCCCGCCGGTGTAGAGAAAGGGGTCTAGGGTTACGTTATCTGCAAGGTAGGACGCGCCAACGACATCACCGGAATCGTTGATGCAATAACCGTAACTGCTCGCGCCACCGAGGGTGCCGAGGTCGGTCGGCGTAGTTCCTGTCCACCGCACCGCATGCTGGCCGTTCGTGACCCCGGAATAACCCGCAACCTGCCCGGAAGCGTTGATGTTATAGCCGTGGCTGTCGGTGCCATTAAGGGAGCCGAGGTCGGTCGGCGTCGTCCCCGTCCAACGCACAGCATGGTAGTATCCGATTGTGGTCATGGCATAGCCCGCGACCTGCCCCGAGTCATTGATGCCATTGCCGTAGCTGATATTATTTCCAGGAAGAGCACCCAGGTCGGTCGGTGTCGTGCCCGTCCAACGAACCGCATGCGGATAGCCGCTTGCCGCCCCAGAATAGCCCGCGACTTGACCGGAGGTGTTGATGCTAAAGCCCAAGCTGGAGGCACCGCCGGGGAGTGTGCCGAGGTCGGTCGGCGTCGCGCCATTCCACCGCACCGCATGTTTATTGGGCGCGTCGTTCTGAGCCCAGCCCGCCACCTGGCCCGAGGCGTTGATGCCATAGGCCGTACTTCCGAAGCCGCCAAGTGCGCCGAGGTCAGTAGGCGCAGTTCCAGTCCACAACACCCCATGTGCATTTATGGAGGAAAAGCCCGCTACCTGCCCGGAGGCGTTGATGCCATAGCCAAAGCAGTTAATGCCGTCGAGGACGGTGACGGTATATTGGGGAGGGATCGCGTGGGCACCGGCGATAAGCGCGGTAAATGCAAGCACCGCCGCGGTCTTGGTTCTAATCTTCATTGTCGTGTTCCTTTCAAATTGTTGGCGTGAATAAACAGTGCTGCCTCTACGTCGGCTGCGAACCAACGGCCATCGTCGCGGTTTCTTGGGTTTGGGACATGCTCTTCCTTTAGCTTATCCGCGAGAGCCGTGCAGTCTGAGGCAAAGTGGCTATAACCAACGGTGTCATAAGAATATGGAAGCACCTCGTGAAGTACGGAATCAAATACTGGACACAAATCGGGACGCATAAATCGAAGATGTTTCGAAGCGAACGAAATGCCGAATGAATTTAATTGTTTAACACTGGCTAGTCCCCTTCCGACATCATTGCGGGAAAGCTGCTCTGCTGCTGCTGAAAGAGCCGACTTAAGTTCATTTTCACTATTGCGCTTCAAGACTCGACCGCGAATGCCCGAATATCCTCCCCATCCACAAACTACTTTGACGAACGAATTAACTCCGGTAACTGGAAATTTATCGATCAAGAGTCGTTCTCCTTGACACTCAATCTTGGGCGTATCTGGAAACTTCTGCATGTGAGCCTTAAGTAGCTCTGGAAATCGCTGCAAAGGGACAGCAACACCGAAAATCGCACTGCCTTCAGAGAAATGGAGTGTCTTATGCACAAGGTGAATTAGGTCCTGTGACTGCTCTGCGCAACGCGAACTTTTTCTAAACCACCCCGCACTGCCCGCGCTGCCGCAGCGCGTGATCGGCCAGGACCAGCGCCGCCATCGCCTCGACCATCGGCACGGCGCGCGGCAGCACGCATGGGTCATGTCGCCCCCGCGCTTGGAGCTCGGTGGCCTCGCCGGTGGTGGTGACGGTCTGCTGTTTCAGGAAGATGGTGGCGGTGGGCTTGAAGGCGAGGCGGCAGAAGATGGGTTCGCCGTTGCTGATGCCGCCCTGGATGCCGCCGCTGCGGTTGGTGGCGGTGCGGACGCGGCCGGC
>JANLPG010000178.1:0-1885 GCA_031367105.1 Gemmatimonadota bacterium
GGCGGCGAGCCTGCTCTGGAGGATGCACTCCACGATGCCCGGTGGCGTGTACAAAGTGCCACTGGGTGCGCAACCGCGGATGAGCAGCGCGACGACCTTCACGTACGACCGGATGCCGGCGCTGTATGCCTTGCCGAGTGCCAGCGGCCAGCTCGCGGCGCAAGTGCGGTCGTGGCTGGACCTGATCGGGCAACCTTCGACCAACGAGTTCAATGAAACGGCGTCGCTGGCCGATGAGCTGCTGCGGTACGATCCGACCCAGGCCACTGCTCCACTGGCGACCCTGCCCAAGAGCTATCACGCGGCGGGGGCGGGCTTCTTCCTCTATCGCCAAAGCTGGACCGACCCCAACGCGACGGTGATGGCGTTCGAATCGGGGCCAGCCGCCGATGCCGGAGCCCGCGACGCGAATGGACTGATGATCTGGAAGGGTTCCTTCTGGATTTCGGCGACGGCGAACGCGTACAGTGAAAGCGGCATCGAAGGGGAGACACAGAGCTACAACAATCTCACCGTGGGCGGGGTGGGGCAGTACCTCTATCCCGGTAATGGCGGGACAATGACGACCCCTCAGCTTTCGGACGCACTGGTGGTGGTCCGCGGCCAGGCCAGGAACGGATACGGCTATCAGAATGAGTGGACGAGCACCCGGACGGTGAGCGACTACCTGCGCACGGTAGCGTACCTTCCTGGGCAGGATGTCTTCGTCGTCGTCGATCGTGCCACGGTGTTCAACCCGGCGCTACCGAAGGTGTGGCGCTGGCATATGAAGGACCCCCCGCAGGTCAGCGGCAACACGTTCCGGTTGCAGTCTCCCGCCGCAGACTTCCGCTGCTTCGGCACCGTCCTCTCGCCGGGCGATGTCGTCCTCGGCAGCCAGGCGTTCGGATTTGGTCGTGGCGGAAGTGTGACCAGCAACGCCGTCACCGTTTCGATGGCTGGCCGTGCGACCGACGTTGTGGTCACCGTGCTGCAGTGCACCGGGGCGCAGTCGACTCCACCGATACCAACGGCCTCCGTCACCGCGACAGAAGCAGTGGTGAGCGTCGGAGGGCAACGCGTGGTGGTTCCGCTGACTGAATCACAGCCGGTGCGAATCGAGTAGCGCGGGCCGGAACCCGAATCAGGTCGGGGGGAGGGGAGGGATCTCTACTCCTGGCTGGGCGACGTCGGATCCCACCGCCAAGTGCGTCGGCCGCAACAGCTGCAGTACCCCGCTCGAATGCGCCGTGGCTGCCACCCAGCAGAGGAACCAGCCGCCTGAGATGGCCACCGTGACGCGTGGCGTGAAGTCGCCGAACCAGAGGATGATCGGCATCGGTACCGCCCAGAGCGTGCGCCAGAAGAGTGGCCGCAGGTAGCGCCTCCCCCAGAGCCCCACGAACACCTTTCGGCTCTCGGCTGCGCGCGCGAGCGCGACGCTCACCGCGCCGATCAGCTTCGCCAGCGGTGCGCCTGGGAGTCCCAGCCCCATCAGCAGCAGCGGCAGCAGTGCACCGGTGATCAATTGTCCGCGCAGAATCGTCCCGGCGACGAAGTCGACGCGACGGATCGCCACGAACCCCTCGAACACCAGCGCATTGACCGCCGAGACGGGCAACAGGAAGAGCGCCACGGCGAGGGCAGGGCCGCCGGGTGCGTACTGGGCGCCGAACACCACCGTGACCGCGGCCGTCGCGCCCATCATCGCCAGAATGCACCCCGCCAGCAGTGCCCCCAGCAGCGGATGGAGAATGCGCGCCAGGACGTCGGTGACCCGGCTCGCATTGCCGCCGAGGCGCATCAGGGTGGGGAGGGCGGCAGTGGTGACGCTGTCGATCACGGCACCGAGCCGGTCGGCGAGCGACACCGCAGCGGCGTAATAGCCAGCCATCGCGTCACCGAA
>JANLPG010000202.1:0-3239 GCA_031367105.1 Gemmatimonadota bacterium
CGGCGAGCTCCTGATGGAATGGCCGCCGTTCGTGGTCTCGGAGTCGCGGAAAGGGGTCTCGCTCCGGCGGATCCCAGTACCGGAACGGCTCGAATTCCTGGCCGACATCGCCAAGCAGCTGCGCGGCGTGGCGGATGGGACGAGGGTGGAGTTCAAGATCGGAGGGTAGGGGGTGCTGGGTGCTGGGTGCTGGGTGCTGGGTGCTGGGTGCTGGGTGCTGCGGAAGTTCGAAGCTAGTTCTCAGGGGCGGCGGTCGCGGTGGGTAACGCGGACCACGGGCGTCAGTAGTCTGTGTCCTGCTCAGTTCTTCGCGAAGCAGCAACCCGAGCGCCCCACGACAGCCTCGGCTCCGTGCCGCCGCTCACCCTCTTGGCGAGGCCAACCATCGCCCCCGAGTCTAGCGACGCGCGGTCCGCTTGACGGGGGAGCTTACGCTCGAAACCGGGTGCAGCTCAGCTCTACTCCACCATGAAACCTCCAATTTGCCCGACAAGTGACCCCACGAGAAACGCGCAGGATCCGGCGAGAAACACAAGAATCCAATGCCACTTTGCGCGGTGCGCGGCGAGCGCCGCTCCCATTGCAGCAGCAGCGCCTACACCATAGCTCATTGCAAACACCACCTGGTTGCATTCAAACGACTTATGCGCCACCTCTGGATGAGTGCAGCCGATAGCTATTCCTGCCAACGCTCCAAGGCAACCTGCTCCCAAGCACAACACCCACGTCGGACGGTTAGCAAGGAGTCGGGTGCCGATGGCTGCCGCGAGACCACAAGCCGCCGCACGGAAGAACCACACAAGGAACGGGTCGAGGTCAGAGTGCATAGTAGATTCTCTCGATCAGTATGAACAATGGCTACCTGCATACGTGAACAACATTGCAAGACCAAGCAAGCTAACACCGCCACCGCCTCCACCACATATGCCTGGGGCAACGCCGTTGTTGGGCACCACGCTCCAGGGGATAACGCCGCCAGCTCCAGTGATCACCTGATAGACGAATTGGTTCGAATTGCGCAATCCATCCATATGGTAGGGCTGCCCAGCCCATTGTGATGCGAGGTCAAGGAATCCCCACACGATCGCATCTGCAAACTCTCCTGGCTCCATTCCCGCAGGGGTCTTGATGTCTTGCCAATTGTATGCTTTGGCGGCATCGCTCTCGCCGGAGAACGCGTTGAATACATTCTTTCCAGTTGCCTTGTCGTTAAGCAGTTCGACCACCACACTACTCTTACCATCCGGCGCATACACTCGAATGCCGCAGTGGTATCCGCCAGGTACAGGGACATTCGACAACGGTCGACATCCGACTTGAACTTTGTTTTGGCGTTCTACAATTGCGGCATGATGCCTATCGCGGGCTTCCTCCATCGCGACCAGTTGAGCCCTCGCTTGATCCGCCCACTCCTGAAATGCCTGGATTTGTGACAAGAATTCGAAGCTGCCCATCGCATATTCGGCAGTCGCGAATGGGTCGAACCTTGGCAGTAGTCCGCTCGGATCAGTCGCCGACAACGGCTGCCCTCCGACATACTCGTAGAGATTCCCGCCCCCCGCCGTCCCGATCGGGTCCTCTTGGGTGAATCGCGCCGCCTTCGGATCAAAGTACCGAGAGCGGAGGAAGTAGAACCCCGTTTCCGGGTCGTACTCCCGCCCGGCCCACCGATAGGGGAAGTCCTGCATCACCCCCATATGGGTGTCCGCCGAGTCAGCCACGACGTTGCCGTATGGGTCGTACCGGAGGCGTCGCTTCCAGGTGCCATCCTGCTGGATCCAGGCGCGCACACTTCCGAGCTGATCGGTGATCGCAAAGTAGCGGGTCGCGCCTGACCCGTGGTCGGCCACGAGAAGGTTGTCAGTCCCCGGGCCCCAAACATACCGATTCGTCGTGGAGACATGCGAGGCGTCGACACCGATGGTTTCGAAACGCACCTGTCCATCCCACACTGCATATCGGGTGTAGCCTGCCGAGACCCCTGACACACATGGCGAGACATAGACGCGGCGGACGACCCGATCCCCCTGGACATCGTACGCGTACTTGGCGACCAGCTGGAGCGTGTCGGTCTTCCTTGCGCGGACACTCACCAACCGGTCGAGGGCGTCGTAGCCATATTGCCACTCACAGCTCAATCCACCGGCGGTGAGCGAATCGAGCCTGGAAACGTTATTGCCTGCGCGGTCGTAACCGTACCGGGTTCGGTGACCATTGGCGACCTGGACCAGGAGCCGATTGGTAGTAGTGTCGTAGGTCCGCGTCTCCCCGTAGGGAGAGATGTTCCCTGCGTCATCGAACTGGTAATCAGTCGAGGCCACGGCCCTGACGTTACCCCCGGAATCAGGCCGCTGTAGCTTCGGAGGGTCCCGACCGGCCTGACGGCCCGGAGGACCCATGACCGCACGACGGCGCTACACGCCGGACCAGATCATCGCCATTCTGCAGGAACACGCGGGCGGTGTCACCGCCAAGGAAGTGATCCGCCGGCACGGGATCTCGCTCGACACCTTCTATCGCTGGAAGCGGCAGTACAGCGGGATGACGAAGGCCGAGTTGCAGCGCCTCAAGGCGCTCGAGGATGAGAACCGCCGCTTGAAGCGGATGGTGGCCGACCAGGCGCTCAACATCCAGGTCCTCAAAGACGCCTTGGGAAAAGAGTGGTGACCCCGGCCCAGCGCCGGGCGGTGGTCACGGACGCCCAGGCGCATCATTCGCTCGCCCTCCTGGCGGCGTGTCGCTACTTCAGCGTCCATCGCACGCTGCTGCGCTACGTCCCGACGCGCGATCCGGCGCTGGGCCTGCGCGAGCGATTGCGGACCTTGGCCCTCGAGCGTCCGCGCTGGGGGAGTCCGCGCCTCACGTGGCGGCTGCGCCGCGACGGCTGGCTCGTGAATCACAAGCGGATCGAGCGCTTGGTCCGGGAGGAGCGGCTCCAAGTGGGTCACCGGCCTCGGCGGAAGCGGCCGGCGATGACGCGGGTGCCGGCCCCGGTCCCGACCCGGCCCGATGAGCGGTGGAGTATGGACTTCGTGCGCGACACCACGGCCGAGGGACGGCCCTACCGGATCTGGACGCTGGTCGACGATCTCACGCGCGAGTGCCCGCTGCTCCTGGTCGATCGCTCGCTGCCGGCCCGCCGGGTGGTCGAGGCCCTCGACACGCTACTGTTGGTGCGCGGGACCCCGCAGGCGATCGTCTGCGACAATGGCCCCGAATTCGTGAGCCTCGCCCTCGAT
>JANLPG010000089.1:0-19754 GCA_031367105.1 Gemmatimonadota bacterium
TCGACTCCCGCCCCTTCGGTGGACGTCACCGCCTCGGCCAGCTCGGTCTGATGGCGGAGCGCGGCCGGAAGGATCATCGTCCGGGCCATCGCCACCATCGTCTCTGCCTCGATGGTGAGCTGCTTGACCCACTTCTCCACCGCGATGTGATAGCGCGATTCCACCTCGGCCCTGGTCAGCACGCCGTATTTCTTGAACAGCTCGACCGTCTTCTTTGCCTTGAGCACCGGGAAGGCATCGACCGAGTCGCGCATATGGGGCAGGCCGCGCTTCTCGGCCTCCCGGTGCCACGCCTCGTTGTAGCCGTCGCCGTCGAAGACGATCCGCTTGTGCTCCTTGAGGATCTTCTTGAGCACCGCGAGGACCGTGGCCTGCTGCTTCGCGGGCGTCGGGTTTGATCCGGCCCCCTTCTCCAGTTCACCGGCGACGTAGTCGAGCGACTCCGCCACGATGGTGTTGAGCACCGTATTCGGCCAGGCGATCGAGGCGGTCGAGCCGACCGCGCGGAACTCGAACTTGTTGCCGGTGAAGGCGAAGGGCGAGGTCCGGTTGCGATCGCCCGAATGCCGCGGAATCTGCGGCATCGTGCGGGCGCCGAGGTCGATCGTGCCACCCTTGATGGTGCGCTTGGGCAGCCCCCGCTCCACCTGGGTCAGGATATCGGAGAGCATCTCGCCGAGGAAGACCGAGATGATTGCCGGCGGCGCTTCGTTGGCACCGAGACGGTGGTCGTTGCCGGCGGCCGCGATACAGGCGCGCAGCAGATCGGCGTGGATATCGACGGCGCGCAGCACGGCGCAGAGGCAGGTGAGGAACTGCATATTGGAGTGGGTGTCGTCCTGCGGATCGAGGAGATTGACACCGGTTTCGGTCGCCATCGACCAGTTGTTGTGCTTGCCGCTGCCGTTGACGCCAGCGAACGGCTTCTCGTGCAGCAGCGCCTTGAGTCCGTGCCGATCGGCGACCCGACGGAGGATCTCCATCAGCACCATCTGGTGATCGCTGGCGATCTGCGCGGTCTCGAACAGCGGTGCGATCTCGTACTGCCCCGGTGCCACCTCGTTGTGGCGCGTCTTCACCGGCACACCGACGCGAAACAGCTCCTCCTCGGAGTCGGCCATATAGGCCAGCACTCGAGCGGGGATGGCGCCGAAATAGTGATCTTCCAGCTGCTGCCCCTTGGGGGGGCGAGCGCCGAACAGCGTCCGCTCGCAGGTCACCAGGTCGGGGCGCTGGTAGAACAGCTCGCGATCGACCAGGAAGTACTCCTGCTCCGGCCCCACGGTGGTGATCACCCGCGAGACACCGGTCGCGGTGCCGAAGAACTTGAGGATGCGCATCGCCTGCTTGGAGAGCGCTTCCATCGAGCGAAGGAGCGGGATCTTGGTGTCGAGCGCCTCACCGGTCCAGGAGACGAAGCCGGTCGGAATGCAGAGCGTGATCGCCTTGCCGTTGCGATTCAGGAAGGCCGGCGAGGTCGGGTCCCAGGCGGTATAGCCCCGCGCCTCGAACGTCGCTCGGAGGCCGCCGGAGGGGAACGACGAGGCATCGGGCTCACCCTGCGTCAGATCGGTGCCAGAGAAGTTGTAGATCACCCCGCCCATCCCGTCGGGCGACACCAGCGAGTCGTGCTTCTCGGCCGTGAGGCCGGTGAGCGGCTGGAACCAGTGGGTGAAGTGGGTCGCCCCGCGCTCCACCGCCCAGTCCTTCATCGTGGCGGCCACGATATCGGCAATCTGGGGATCGAGCAGCTCGCCGTGGTCGATGGTGCGGAGCAGCGACTTGTAGACCGCCTTCGGCAGCCGCTTCTGCATCACCGAGCGGGAGAAGGTGTCGGTGCCGAAGAGTTCATCGACGCGGCCGACGGCGGTAGCGGAGAGCTGGGTCATCGGAATTCCTGGCGCGGTGGAGGATGGACCGTGGATCATGGATGATGGATGATGGATCACGGATGGGCGCAACTTAGGGGGCCCGATCGCTTTGACAAGGTTTGGTTGTGCGTCTAACTAAATGTCATATTTCCTCGACGCGTCCGGCTTTTCCGGCCGTGACAGCGATACATCTGAATTTATTTAGCTGGCTAACAATACTGCCAGAACGCGGGGACCACCCATCCACCATCCACCATCCATCCTCGATCATCCACCATCCATCCTCAATCCCCAAGCCAGTTCCTCAACCGGACCCTCCTCCTCTCGGAGGAGTAGCGCGCTACCGCTCGCTCACTACCAACCAGGTGGCCGTCGCGATCACCCCGGCGGCGGCCGAGAGGAGTAGCGCAGTCGCGCTGCCACGTGCGTCCACCAGGAATCCGAATCCCAGTCCGGCCACGAGGGCACCGAAGCCGAGCAGCGCCTGCGCCTCACCGAACGCGCGCCCGGCGCCCTTCGGCGCCAGCCTGGCCACCAGTGACTTCTCCGCCGGTTCACCGATGCCGGTGACCAGCCCGAGTGCCAGGAACACCCCGACCAACGCCCACGGCGTCGCCGCCACGCTGAACGCATACGCACCGGCCGCGCCGAGGATGCCGGAGATTGCCACCACGCCGCGCTCACCGATCCGATCCACCAGCCTTCCGGCCTGATAGGCTGATGCACTGCGCACCACGTGCAGTCCAGCCCACGCGAGGGGAACCATCGCCAGCGCCACGCCGCCGCGCTGCAGATGCAGGATCAGCAACGTTTCGGGGAGGCGGGTGACGAGGAGCAGGGCGAGGGCCGAGATCCGCAGGTAGAATCGCGGCGCGGTGGCCGGCGCGGGGCCCAGCGCCGCGTCTCCCGCCGGGTCTCCCTCGAAGCCGGGATCGTGCGGCGCGAGGCGCCGCACTGGCGGGGGTGCCTCGCGGCGCGAAGTTCGGAGCGTCGCGGCGAGCACCACCACCACCAGCGCGCCGGGAACCACACTCCAGCCGATCACCTGGCGCGGGGTCAGCCCCTGATTGATCAGCAACCAGGCGAGCAGTCCGCCCACCACCGCACCTCCGTGATCGAACGCGCGGTGAAAGCCAAACGCCCTCCCGCGCATCTCGAGCGGTACCGCGTCGGCAAGCATCGCGTCCCGCGCAGGCGAGCGCAGTCCCTTCCCGACCCGGTCGGCCATTCGCAGTCCGATCACCACACCGGCGGACTGTGCCAGCGCGATCAATGGCCGGATGGCTCCCGCGAGGAGATAGCCACCCAGCACCAGGGGACCGCGCTTCGATTTGCGATCGGCGAGGCGACCGGAGACGAGGCGGACGAGTGAGGCGGTGAGGTCGGCCGCGCCATCAAGGGCGCCGAGGGCGGCGGCCGGGGCGCCGAGGGCGCCGGTGAGGAAGGCGGGGAGCAACGGATAGACCATTTCGCTCGCCGCGTCATTGAGACCGGAGACGAGCGAGAGGCCGCGCACCACGCGCGGGAGGCGCTTCAGCTCGACAGCGCCCACCGCGCCAACGGCACTGCGAGCCCGCCACCGGCGAGCGCCCGCTTGATGAACGCGACCGGATCGCCCCCCTCTTCGGCGTACCACGACTGCCACGCCTCGTGCGCGAGCGCGGCCGCCAGGGAGTCGAGCGGCTCTTCGGCGACGCGCCACACGAGCGCTCGTGCCCCGGGTTCGTGCAGCCCGGTGAGTTGCATCGTGCGCTCGAGCAGGCCTTCGAGCGAGGAGCGCCGCGATTGCAGCAGCAGATCGGTTTCGGCCGCCACCGAGTCGAGCAGCGCGAGGTACGACAGCATCAGCTGCCGCTCGGGCAGTCCGGTCGCCTCGGTGCCACGCAACAGCGCCGCGACGGTGCGGCCCCAGCCGTCCATCAGCCCGGGCGCGACCAGCAGCCGGCGGACGGCCGAGTGCTGGTGCTCGCGCGCGAGGTCGAGCGAGAGGGCCGCCTGCTCGCGGATCGCTGCCGCCGTGAGCGTCCAGCGATCCTCGGCCTCGAAAGGATCCTCCACCGGCGGGGCCGCGCTCACCGGCACCCCCAACATCCGCAGTTCGCTGCGAACCCGCTCCCACTCCGGCGGCCACGCCTCACTGAGCTCTTCCCAGCTGATCGGGTTCTCGTCGATCAGTGAACGCACCAGCGCCAGCGGCTCATCGGAGCCAAGCTCCTGCGCGGCCGACAGCAGCGAACGCTCAACCCCGGTGCGACGCAGTTCCAGCAGGCGGAGGGTTCCCTTCACGCCCACCGGCTCGCTGCCGAGGGTGGCGAGGTGCCGCTCGACCACATCTTCCCCGAGGCGCGCCTCGCCGCCAATGCGCTTGAGATCGTCGAGCCAGGCGCGGTGCTCCGCCACGGCCACCAGTGCGGGCTGGACGGTGGAGTCATCGAGGTACTCCGAGGCCTCATCGAGCGCCTCGAGCAATTGCGCAGCCTTTCCCACGGTGGCGTCGGCCAGTTCGGCGGGGAGCTTGCGGCTGTCGTGGCGGAGCGACGCCAGGAATTCCGGCAGCGCAACGATCCGGTCGCGCAGCGCCGCCTCGGAGTCGGCATCGAAACCCTCGTCCATCAGTTCGCAGAGTGCCTGCCGGGCGTGCTCCAACGGGCGACGGCCATCGAAGCTGTCGCCACCAGCCTGCGCCTCGAGGTCAACCACATCGGTCCGGATGGTGTTGAGCAGCATCGTGCGATCCACTTCGTCATCGCGCGACTCGACCGCCTCGAGATCCTCGATGGCGTTGGCAATGCTCTTGAGTGCCGCCACCTGTGCCGTCAGCCACGGCGCGTCGAAGCGGCCGAGGCGGTGCCGAAGCTCGGCGGGTGCATCGATCGGATGCCGGAGGGGATCGAGATGGCGTGCCAGGTCCAGATAGGATGCCAGCAGCTCGTCGAGCGGACTCACGCGGCACCAGCGATTTCGGAGTTCGCACCAATCGAACCGGAGCCGGTGAAGTCGGTCACCACCACGTTTTCTCCCAGCATCGCCCGGGTGAGCGTACTCCGTTCGATGACGCAGCACGCACCGATGATCGCGTCGGCGATGCGGGAATCCCGCACCACGCACCCCGTTTCCAGCGTGACGTTCGGACCGATGGTGCAGCGCTCCAGCGTGCAACCGCCCTGGATCAATACCGGCTCGATGAGGGTCACGTCGGCCCCGACCGGCTGGTGCGCTGCCGCACCGTGTGCGAGGAGGATGGCGTTCGTCTCCAGCGTCGTCCCCAACTGGCCACAGTCATACCAGCCGCCGACCTCGGCGGTGAGAATCTTCCGGCCGTGCTCGATCATATGCTGGAAGGCGTCGGTGAGGTAATACTCGCCCTTATTCGCCGGCGCCTGCAGCACGTGGTCGATGCCGTTCCACAGCGACTCGACATCCTTGATGTAGTAGAGACCGATATTGGCGAGCTTGGAGATCGGGGTGGTGGGCTTCTCCACGATCTGCGTCATATAGCCCTGCGCATCGGTGACGACCACGCCGAACCGCTGATAGTCCTCGACCTCTTTCGCCCAGATGATCCCGTCGGCGTCCGTCGTCTCGGCGAGCGACAGATCCGCCTCGAAGACGGTGTCCACGAAGATGATCATCACCGGCCCGGTGACGAATGGCCGCGCCAGGTTTACGGCGCCGGCGGTGCCATCCTGCACCTTCTGTTCGATGAAGCGTGACGGAATCTGGTAGTGCGTCCTCGCGTACGCTTCGACCTGGTCCTTGAGGTGGCCGGTGATGAAGATCAGCTCGTCGATCTGCAGGCCCTTGAGGCGGTCCATCACCCAGTCGATCACCGGACGACCCGCCACCTTCAGCATCGGCTTCGGTGTGAGATGCGTGTGCGGCCGTAGCCGGGTCCCTTTGCCGGCGAGGGGAATGATCACCTGCATAGCTTCACGATCTCCCGTAACGGTCGTTGAGCCGGACCAGATCGTCGAGCTCGGGCGTGGAGGCCTCGAGGACATCACTGTCGACGACCGCCTCGATCTGGTGGATGGTCAGCGCCGGAATATGCACCGAGTCGCCCGCGCGGAACGCGCGGGTCTCCGGTGCCGCACCCTCACTCGGCCAGAGCCGGAGGATCAGCTCACCCGCGAGGACGTGCATCGTTTCATCCTTGAAGTTGTGATACTGGCAGGAGAGGATGTGACCGGCATTGACGTGGAGCACCTTGCCGACATAACGATCGGTGTGGGCCCAGATCAGTTCGTAGCCCCAGGGCTTGTCGATCCTGCGCGGTACCGCCGCCATTGATGCTCCGGTGGGAGGGGGGAACGGAAGCGGGAGGCGATCCCAGGGTACACGGTTAAACGTAATGACCCGGGGGGGCCCCGACCCCCGGGGCCGTTGTCACGGTCGGAACGCGAACGATGACGGAACGGTGATGCAGTCGCGGACACAGACTCCGCACGCGACACACCCTTCGGCCTTGAGGACCGGACGACCCTGCTCATCGAGGGCGAGAGCGCTTGCGCCCACGGGACAGGCCCGCACGCAGACACCGCACTCCTGGCCGTCGAAGGTGACGCAGCGCTCGGGAATGAATTCGATGCGGCCGAGTCGAATGGCACGCCACCCTTGTTCGGGGACGAGCAACGCATCGGTGGGGCATTCGACGGCACAGGGGATATCGGTACAGGCGACACAGGGGATCCGTGCCGGCTCGAGGAACGGCGTGCCGGCAGCAAGACCACCGCTGGTCGGAACGTGAAGGATCGCCCCGGCCGGGCAGACGGCGGCGCACGCGCCACAGCGGGTGCAGGCAGCGAGGAATTCGAGTTCGGGGAGGGCGCCGGGCGGGCGCACGTAGCTGCGCTGGACCAGCCGCTCCTCGGTCGCCTTGCCGAGTCGCTGGAGCGCATCACCAAAGGCCTGGCGAAAGAAGTTGCGTCGATCGCCGGGAGAATCGTTCAGCACCGCGTAGCCGTGAGGTGGGGCACGGCGAAAGATAGCCGAAGCGGCGCGCTGGGCGCGGCCTCTCGGCCGCGCCCAACCGTTCAGGGACGCTTGATCTCGAACTTCTTCGAACCGGCCGCCACACCATTGAGCGTGACATCCACCTGATACTTGCCGGTGGCCCAGGGCTTCTTCTGCACCGCACTGAACAGCGTCCGGGACTCACCGTTCGCCGTCACGGGCTGCGACGTCGAATCGATCAGCTTGCCGGCCTCAGTCGACCAGCGGACGGCGACCACGCCGTTGCCGACGCCATCGGTCTGCACCGACACGAACATCGTGTCGCGCTGGCCGAAGCTGTCGCTGTTGTCCTTGATGCCCTTGTCATCATTGATGGACTTGCCCAGATCGATGTTCTTGACCATCACCGGCGCGGGTGCCACCGGCGGCGGCGCGTTGGCCGCAGCGGCGCTGTCGGCGTTGGGAACGCTCTCCTTCTTGCCGCAGGCCCCGATGGTGACGGCCAGGGCGAGGAGCGGGAGAGCGCGAAAACGGAATGGCATAGAGGCTCCAGAACGAGATTGAGGTTGGGTTCCGTGCTGCAACCCGGAGACGACCGGAGCGGAGCGGATCACACCAGCGGCCGTGCGCCGTGCACTCCTCCTGCCCTGTGGCGTCCCCTCCTGCACCCTGTACCTGGAGCCTGTATGGATGAAGAACACGTAGTAGCGATCCCCGGTCGTCCGAGGCCAACATCCCGGGGGTCCCAGTTCCTCGACTACTTCTTTTGGTTGTTGTACACCCTGCTGTTCGTTCGCCTGCTGCTGGTGTTCGTCGATGCCCGGACCTGGACCGGTTTCGTCCGCTTCATCACCGCGGTGACCGACCCGTTCTATGCGCCATTTCGCGGCATTGTCGGGTCGCCTGCGGTCGACGGCAGCAACAACGTGGTGGCGGTCCCGATCATGATCGCGATCGTGGTGTATGCCTTGCTGCACCTCGCGATTCACAAGCTGCTGCAGGTGATTGCCTACCGGCAGACGGTGGTCTGACCTGCCGCGTTCGTGGCGCGATGACACCGCCCGCCCAGTGCGTCAGGGCTTCGCGGCCGGTGTCACCCGCCACACCACATTGCCGACGTCGTCCGCCACCAGCAGCGCCCCGCGGCGGTCGATCACCACCCCGACGGGGCGACCGGATGCCTCACCCTTTGGATTGAGAAAGCCGGTGAGCACTTCCTCTGCGGGGCCGTCGGGATGGCCGCGCGCGAACGGGACGAAGATCACCCGGTAGCCGCTGAACGGCCGGCGATTCCAGGAGCCGTGCTGCCCGATGAACGCGCCGCCGGCGTACCGGCCAGAGAAGAGCCCGCCGTCGTTGAAGACCAGGCCCAGCGAGGCGGTGTGGGTACCGAGGGCATAGTCGGGGACGATCGCCTTCGCCACCAGCTCCGGCCGTGGCGGCTTGACCCGGCTATCGATGTGCTGGCCGTAGTAGCTGTAGGGCCAGCCGTAGAAGCCGCCATCCTGAACGGCCGTCATATAGTCCGGCACCAGGTCGCTACCGAGTTCATCCCGCTCATTGACGGCGGCCCACAGTGCCCCACTCTCCGGCTGCCAGCCGAGGCCGTTGGGGTTGCGGAGCCCGGAGGCGAAGATGCGCGAGCGGCCGGTGGCGCGGTCGACCTCGAGGATCAGCGCCCGCCCGACTTCCTTGTCGATACCGTTCTCCGCGATGTTGCTGTTGGAGCCGACCGTCACATACAGCCGCCGTCCATCGCGGCTCGCCAGGACGTTTTTGGTCCAATGGTGATTGATCGGACCGGCGGGAAGGTCCGTCAGCTTCCCGACCAGCTGGGTGATCAGGGTGTCACCGGTGTGATAAATGAAATGGAGGATGGCATCAGTGTTGGCCACATAGAGGTTGCTGTCGACCAAGGCCATCCCGAACGGTGAGGCGAGTCCCGAGAGGAATATCGTTCGTCGCTCGGCCACACCATCGCCGTCGGCATCACGCAGGAGGATGATGCGATTGGCGCTCGGCACACCCGCTCCGGCGCGTTTCATCAGCTTCCCCATCAGCCATCCCTTGAGCCCCTTGTTGTTGTCGGGCCGCGCGGGCGCGTTGGTCTCGGCCACGAGCACATCGCCGTTGGGCAGGACGTAGAGCCAGCGGGGGTGGTCGAGGCCACGAGCGAAGGCGTGCACGGCAAACCCTGCCGCCGCGACCGGCGTGCTGTCGGCCGACCATCCTACCGCCGGCGCGATGTGGACCGTGGGGATGAGCGTGTGCCGGGGCGGAGGGAGTGCGGGGGTCGCTCCCATCCCGGTCTGGGGCCCGAAGCGCGCTCTGTCGCCGCAGCCGCTGAGCCCGGTAACCAGGGCGAGGGTGGCGATAATTGCGGTGGCAACACGCGGTGAGACGATTCGGTGACCCATCGATCCCTGCCTGCGAGAGTTGGCTGCAGCGTGGAGACGCCCGGCGTCGAAGCCCCGCCACAGCGCGCCCACGGCTGCACTCGCCACCACGAGAAAACGCCGCCCGGAGCGGGCGGCGTTCGTGCGAGTACCACCTGCGGAGGCTACCGCGCCAGCAGCTTGTGCCGCAGCACCGCCAGCCGTTTCCGCACCGAGCCGTCATAGACCCGGTCCCCGATCCGCACCACCACGCCACCCAGCAGCACCGGATCGGTCGCGAACCCGGCAATCACATCCTTGCCAATCGCCGCAGACAGCCGCTCGACCAGCACCGAGCGCGCCAAGGCATCCATCTCGCGCGCCACCGTCACGCCGGCACGCACCCGGTTGAGCTTCACATCCACGAGTGCACGATATTCGTCGGCAATCTGGCCCAGCATCAATTGCCGGCTGCGCCGAATCACTGCCGCCAGAAAGAGCGTGAAGGGCCTCGGCGCATCGGGCATCGCCTGCAGCACAATCATCACCTTTCGCTCCTTGGGCACCCGCGGCGACATCAGCACCGCCTCGATCGCAGGCGTGCTGAGCGCTCCCGCTGTCGCATCCATCAGGTCGCCCCACGCCTCGACCGCGGCGGCGGTGTTGGCCAGCGCGAACAACGTCTCGGCGTAGTTCCGGGCGATGGTCACTTCCCTCACGACTTCTTCCCGATCTGGCTGAGGTACTCTTCCACCAGCTTGCGATCGGCAGCGGCATCGAGCCGCTGACCAATCACCTTCCCCGCCGCCGCGATCGCCAGGTCCACCGCCTCACGACGGAGTTCGGCCACCGCACGCTCCTTCTCCACCACAATCTCACGACGGGCGCGTTCGAGCATCTCCTGCTGCTCGACCTTGGTCTTCTCGACCGATGCCGCCCGCTCACGCTCCGAGGCGCCCCGCGCTTCGGCCATCAACGCCTGCGCCTCGCCGCGTGCACCGGCCAGCAGCTGCCGCTGCTCCTCGAGCGCTGCCTTCGCCTCACCGTGCATCCGCTCGGCCTCGGCCAGCTGCTTGGTGATCGCCGCCTCACGATCCGCCGTCGCCTTCACGATCATCGGGAAGACGAATTTCGACAGCAGGAAGAGAAACGGGATGAAAACGATGAAGGTCCAGATGAAGAGACCAATCGTCGGCGAGAAGGGGGCGGGTAGCCCCCCTTCGTCGGTACTGAAGAGCAATGGTAGCATCATCACGCAGTCCGCCGGGTTACTTGATCAGCTTGAACAGCAGCGCGAACACCAGCGCAATGATCGTGGCGCCTTCGAGCAGCACGCCGAACAGCAGGCCCGCGCCGCGGATCTCGCCCGCCGCTTCCGGCTGACGCGCGATCCCTTCCGCCACCTGACCACCGATACGACCAAGGCCGATACCGGCACCCATCACGGCGAGGCCGAGGCCGATACCGGCACCCAGCGCGCCGTAGTTCGGGATCTGTGCAACCACTTCAGTCTGCATAAGAATCGGGAGCAACATTGTCCACTCGTCGTTTCAGGGAGGATTGATTGATGTTCGCATCCTCGGCCAGTCCACCGTCTCCTCAGGAACGGTGGCCGGACGATGGGAGCCGGTGAACCCGGAGGTTCAGCTCCCGCAGAGCCGCGCATTCGCGCCACTCTTGTCGCACACGCCGCGGGATGCCGGGGCGGTGCCGAACTGCAATCTTCCCGAGCAACCGCGCCGCGCAAGGCACGGCGCGGGCGGTCTTGACGGCAGCATCGCGAGTCGTGCGGTCAGTGCTCGTGCTGCATCAATCCAATGAACACCGCGCTCAGCAAGGCGAAGACGTACGCCTGCAGGAACGCGACGATCAGTTCCAGGAACATCACGCCCAGCACCACCGAAGCGGTCACGGCGCCGATGCCGTAGCTCCACATTCCGAGCGAGCCGAACAAGAACACAATCCCGAAGAGCGACAGGATCACGAAGTGGCCGGCGAGCATATTGCCGAACAGACGGATCGCCAGTGCGATGGGCTTCACCAGCTTGGAGAGAATTTCGATCGGCGCCATTGCCAGCGTCATCACCACCGCACCGGCGCCGTGCAGTCCCTCGATATGCGGGAAGATGGTGCCCATATAGCCCTTGAAGCCGAGCTTGACCATCCCGCCGATCTCGATCACCAGGAACGACATCACTGCCAGCGCGGCGGTCACGGCGAGGTTGCCAGTGGGCGAGGCGCCCCACGGCATCAGGCCGAGGAGGTTCATCATCAGGATGAAGAAGAAGAACGCCATAATGAGCGGCGCATAGCGCGGCCCCATTTCCTTGCCGATGTTGGCGATGGCGATCTCGTTCCGGACGAAGACGACGAACGCTTCCATCATCCCGGCGTAGCCCCTGGGCGCACGCCCCTCGGAGCGCGCCTTGCTGATGCCGTTCGCGGCGATCTTCAGGAGCGCAAAGGCGAGGACGGCGGCCAGCACCAGAAAGACCACGTGGCGGGTCGGCGAGAGGTCAATGACGAGCGACCCGAGATGGATCGGTTCCCAGACGGGGAGATGAATCGTCCCGAACGGGGCGAAGTCGAGTTCGTGTGCGTCGCCCGTGTGGTGGAACACCATCTCGGCGATATTGAAAGGCTCTTGTGCGTCGCTCATCGTCCCAGTCGTGTCTCCAGATACAGCAGCGGGAGCAGAACTCCCAGGTAACCCAGCGATGCACCCTGAAAGGAGAACCGCGCTCCCCCCTGCCACGCCGCCACGGCGATGAGGGCCACCCCGCCGAAGCGAAGCACCACGCCGATTCCATAGACCTTCAGCCGGTCGACCGTGGCCGGAACCCCGATGCGACGAGCCAGCCGATCGGCCAGTAGCTGAATCCCCGTCGCGACCGCCCCGAAGAGGAGGGCCGCCTGGGCGCCGCCGATCCCCCAGAGGAGCCAGGAAAGCGCCGCCACCCCGGCCGTCCACCCCGCCCCCCAGAGGAGGCGGCGACCCTGATCACTTCGCGGCGTTGCCGGGCCCCTTCGGCCGCTTGCCAACCCTTTGCCAGAGCCAGAAACCGCCCAATGCGGTACCGGCGACCATCCCCAGGATGGTGAACAGTGGCAACGTCTTCATCCGGCCATCCAGCCAGAATCCCCCAAGGGTGAACCCCACCAGCGTCAGGGCAAAAGTGATCCCCACCGACACCAGGGCATACCCCTCGCCGATCTCTCGATTCGAGCCATCGTCGGGGTGCGTCACGGGGCGGAAAGTACGGGCTTGTGAAAACTTTCGCAAGCGATTCCGACGCCCTTCGCGGGGGGTTTTTGGCGGTATCGGAAACCTTCGCGGCGGGCCTGGCGTAACCCCAAAAGAGCAGCGAGGATCGAGAAGCGATAAGCAGGGGTACCTGGCCCGGGTACCTTATATGGCGTCGGCCTCCCTGCTGTTCGCGCATCTCGCATCTCGCATCTCGCTTCTCCTCTAACAATCTGGCTCCGATGACCTCTGCTGCTCCGCTCGACGACGTCCAGCAGCTCCGCCACCTCGCCGAGGCCGTTGCCGCCCTGCGGACTCAGGTGGCGACCCGGGTCGTCGGCCAGCGTGATGCTGTCGACGGGATCGTGACGGCAATCCTCGCCGGGGGACACGCCTTGCTGGTGGGAGTTCCCGGGCTGGCCAAGACGCTGATGGTCTCCACGGTGGCCGAGGCGCTGGCGCTCTCGTTTAACCGGGTGCAATTCACCCCGGATCTGATGCCGGGGGACATTACCGGCACGGAGTTGGTCGAGGAGGATCCCGCAACCGGCAAGCGGCACTTCCGTTTCGTCCCCGGGCCGATCTTTGCGCAAGTGGTGTTGGCCGACGAGATCAACCGTACGCCACCGAAGACCCAGGCGGCACTGTTGCAGGCGATGCAGGAGCGCACCGTGACGGTGGCCGGCCAGACCTACGCGCTGCCGCAACCGTTCTTCGTGCTGGCGACGCAGAACCCGATCGAGCAGGAAGGGACCTACCCGCTGCCCGAGGCACAGCTCGATCGATTTATGCTCGAGCTGCGGGTCGGCTACCCCTCGCGAGATGAGGAGGAGCTGATCGTCACCCAGACCACTGGCACCCATCAGGGGAGCGTGAGCCAGGTGGTCGACGGCGCGACCCTGGTGGCGATGCAGTCGTTGGTACGGCGAGTCCCGGTTTCGGAGTCGCTGATTGCGGCGGCGGTGCTGCTCGCACGGATGACCCGGCCCAATGAGGCAGAGGCACCACCACTGGTGCGGGAATACGTCGAGTGGGGCGCCGGGCCGCGGGCGTCGCAATACCTCGTCCTCGGCGCCAAGGCGCGCGCTGCGATGGATGGACGGCCGCAGGCCGACCTCGATGATGTCCGGGCGATCGCACCGGCGGTGCTGCGCCACCGCGTGATGACCAACTTCGCGGCGGAAGCGGCGGACCGCAGTAGCGAGGATGTGGTGAATGAACTGATTGCCGGAGAGAGCTGGTGGAGGGGATGATCGATGATCGCTCTGCGTGTCCCACCCAGGGCCCAAGGGGCCACCCCCTGGGGGGACGGTGCAGCGACCCCCAAGATCGCCGGATCCCACCCTGAGTCAATCCAGAGAAAACCCTGAAGAAATCACCACTTTCAGGGGTCTGAACCAGCCTCCAGGCCGCATCAATACTGGCTTGTCGCAAATCGAGGTGAGCGGGTTTAAGGCCGGGAATTCATCCCCCTCACTTTGGCTCCCGTTGAAACGTGCTATTCTACCTTCCTCCCTGCGAGTAGTCCTCCTTCCGGAGCTCTCTGTGGCCGAACACGAGCATCACATCACCCTCGCCGAAGCGATCAAGTACACCCATAAGTGGCAGAAGAAGCACCGGCGCGGACGGCACGCGTGGATGCTGCCGCGTGCGATCATCGATGAGATCCTCCAGCAACCTGGCTGCGGTGGCATCCGGGTATACGCCGGAGGGGTCAAGGGCGACAAGCGAATGGTCTGGATCGGGACCGACACCGAGGGGAACGACCTGACGGATGGGGTGATTGCCGAGGAGTGTCTGGCCTGCCCGCCGTCCTGCAGCGTGGCCTCTCCGCTGCTGGTACCGGGTAAGTGAACTTGCCGCTGCTGCTTGCTGTGGCAGCGGCGTTACGCATTTTCGGGACGGCCCTCAGCATCGCGGCTCCACTGGTGGTGGCACCGCGGTCGCGCCTGTCACCCGCCGCCTGGAGCTTCTTCTGGTGGCTGGTCCTCGGCGGAGTCTCCAACATCGTCTCCGGCGTGATGATGACCCGGGGGATGAACAATCAGGCCGTTTTCCTGGTCTATCGGCTGCTCTCCGTGCTGCTGCTTGGCATCACCGGCTATCGCCTGCTGACGGTACCGAAGCAACGGGAGCTGATCGTGGGCATCACCATCCTGTACGTGGTGCTCTGGCTGGGGCTGACCCTGACGGGAGTGGAGCCGCCGAACGCCATCTCCCGGTATACGTCCCCCGGAGAGAAGATCGTCTTCCTCGTGCTGGGCGTGCTTTTCGTGGCCGAGTCGATCCGCGCGAGTGAGGCGTCGCCCTTCCGCCACCCCGGCTCGTGGATCGGCATCGGCCTGGTGCTCGCCGGCGCCACCGGAGTGGTCGTCTTTCCGATCACTGCCGAAGTCTTCAAGCACTCACGGGACTATGCGAGCCTGGTGAAGCCGTTCTCCAGCATCTTTTCCGATATCGCTCTGTTCCTCTGGTGCATCCCGTACTGGAAGCGGAGCGTGACGTGGGCCCGCTGATCTGGCCCTTCGCCCTCACCACCGGCCTCGGCGTGGCGATGGCGATTCTGCTAGTCTGGGCGATCGGTTCGGTCCAGCGCGAACGCACCCGTGCGGCGGTTGACTGGGGCCGCCGGCTCTTGAGCGCGCAGGAGGAGGAACGGCGCGAGGTCGCCCGCGAGCTGCACGATGGGGTCGTGCCGGCACTGGAGTCGCTGGGCATCGAGCTGCGGCGCGCCGGCAGCGAGAGCGGCACTGCGCGCGCCAGTGCGCTGGCCCAGCAACTCCGCACGCTGAGCCGTGGGCTCCATCCCAGTACCCTCGAACATCTCTCCCTCGACGACGCGGTGGAGCAGTTGATCGTGGCGGATGCGACCGAGGGACTCCGGATCTCGCTGGAATGCGGTGAGCTCCCCGCCCTCGACCTGGTGCATCGACTGGCCGGCTTCCGAATCGTGCAGGAAGCGGTCAACAACGTCCGGCGTCACGCCGCGGCGACGCAGGTGGATATCTCGATCGAACCGGCGGAGGGGGCCGTCGACATCAAGATCCACGACAACGGTCGCGGCTTCGTTGTCGCACCGGAGGCCAGGCTCGCCTCCCTCGGGCTCCGCAGTATGCGCGAGCGCGCGAGTGCGCTGGGTGGGACGCTCACGATCAGTAGCGCGCCGAGCGCCGGGACGACGATCCACGCCCACCTTCCGGTGGCAATGCCGGTGTGAGCGGGGAGCTCGTCGGACGCACCGTGCTCATTGCCGATGACCACCGGCTCTTCGCCGAGGGGCTGGCGGCGCTGTTACGTGATCAGCAGTGCCACAGTGCGATCGTCACCGAACTCGACCAGATCCCGCTGGTCCTGAAGGGGACGCTCCCCGACCTGCTGATCCTCGATCTCGCCTTCGGTGATGTGAGCGCGATGTCGCTCCTCCGACAGCTGCGGGAGGAGCAGCCAGAGCTGCCGATTCTGGTGATCACCGCCTCGGAAGAAGTGGTGATCATCGAGCGCGTGCGGGCCACCGGGGCGGAGTATCTCGCCAAGAGTCGCGCCGGGGCGGAGGTGGTCCAGCTCGTGCACGATATCCTCACCGGCAAGCACGTCTCGCGGAAGGTCCCGATCCGGCGCACGAGCACCCGCGCCAACGCCACCATCGGCGGGATCAAGCTGACGCGATCGCACCTCGCGGTGTTGCGACTGCTGCGCATCGGACATTCCAACGCCGAGATCGCCACCACCCTCGGCCGCACCATCAAGACGGTGGAATCGCACGTCAGCGAGATCTACGCGCGCACCGGCCTCAACAACCGGGCGCAGCTCGTCCGCTGGGCCAACCAGCACTCGTGGGCACTGGGGCTTCCGGCGGAGGAACACTGAGCAGGGGAACGCTCAGGGCGAGAGGAGCGTCGCGGGGGTGAGCGCGAGCTTACGGAACTCGACCTCCGACCCTTCCGACTGAATCGCGATCTGGCCCCGGTCGGTGGTGGCCTTGAGGCCGTAGTTCACCAGCGTGCCGTTGACCCACACCTTGATCGAGTGCCCCACCGCCTCGATCACCATCCGGTTCCACTCGCCGAGCCGCTTCTCCGAACCATCAGTGAGGTTGGCGATTCGTCGCGCCTTCCCTTCGGTCGCGCCCCAGCTCTCCTTCGGTCCGCGCCGCTTCTCCATATTCGGCACGGTGATGTCTTCGAGGATGCACCAGAAGTCGCCGGCGTTGCCGGATTCCATCTGCACCTCGATCGAGCGGGGGAACATCCGGTAGAGCGCCCGCGGCGTGGAGGCGTGGACCAGTACACCGGCGTTGCCGGGTGCACCGGGGAAGCGGTATTCGACCTCGAGCCGGTAGTCGTGATACACCGAATCGGTGATCAGGTGACCGCCCGGCGTACCGAGGGTCACCAGCTGGCCGCTGCGGACGATGAAGGGATTACGGACCGTGGCATCGGAGTCCATTGCGGGGACATCGACGTGCCAGCCCGAGAGATCGTAGCCGTTGAAGAGCGAGCGCGGCGGTTCCGCGGGGGCGAGGCCGAGGGTGGCCAGCGCGGTGGCAAGGACGAGGATCGGCTTCATCGGTGGCGGCCCTGGGTGGAAGCGTGGCGAGGCGTGAAGGCGTCCACCAATGATATCCCGCTGGCTCCGCCCGGTCACCGGCAGTAGCATTCGCACCGGACAGCCGCGTTGTGGCGGAACTGTCGTTCCCTCCCTGCCCCACTTCACTCGATCGGCTGGAGTTCCCCGTGATGGTGCGCCTGACCGTTGTTGCGCTGCTGCTGGCGACCCCGCTCGTGGCCCAGCAATCGACGGGACTCAGCGGGCACGATTGCGGCCGTCCGGTGGGGGAACGCTGCCGATCGCGGATGGTGACGGAGGCGAGCTTCGGACTCCGCGTGTCGGGAAAAGTCGATCAGGTCAGCAGTTTCGACGGGGCGTCGGCGGTCAATATTGCTGCCACGCTTGGCGTCGTGCGGCCGGTGGCCCGGCGGATCGGGCTGGGCGCGGTGGCAACGCTCGGTGTCTGGGATGATCTCTATCTCGCCGCTGGTGCCCGACTGCGAGTGCACGCGAGCCCCCGGGTCGCCATCGATCTCACGCCGGGCTACATCCTCGCGCGGGGCAACTCTGCGGCTGGACGGGCGCTGCTGGATGCGAGCGTGATGTATCGCGACGCGGTGGGCGTGAGCGTGCAGCTGGGGTCGTTCGTGCAGACGCGCTATGCGCCAGGCTTTCCGGCCGACCCGATGTTCGAGCAGGTCAGGACCAGGTCGGTGTTCGCGGGGCTCCGGCTCGGCTCCAAGCCGGCGCGCTACGGATTGGTAGCGGACGCCGTCGCCCTTGTGGCGACTGCGCTGCTGTTCGTGATCGTCTGCAGCAATCAGGGGTGCGACTAGCGACGGCTCACCCCGCCAGCGCGGCCGCCACGGCCCGCGGATTGGCGACCGCCACCCGGAGTAGCGCCTGCGCCGGTCCGTGCGGCACCCGCCGGCCCTGTTCCCAATTGCGCAGCGTCGCCACGCTGACCCCGATCATCCTAGCGAACGCTTCCTGGGTGAGCTCGAGCTGGTCGCGGATCGCGCGCACGTCCGCGGACTTGAAGGCGGTGACTCGCCCGGGGCGGAGCCGGCCTCGGCGGATTTGCCCCGCCTGCTTCACGCTGGCGACCAGCTGCTTGAAATCCCGGCTCTTCATTCGAGTTCCTCCTCGACCAACCGTCGCAGGATCCGAAGCTGCGAGGGTGTGAGATCCTCCGCAACGTTCTTCGGGTAGAGGTAAAGCAACAGAATCGTTTCCTCGGTCGGGTACCAGTAGTAGATCACCCTGATACCCCCACGTTTCCCCCGCCCGCTCCCCGCCCACCGCAATTTCCGGAGTCCGCCAGATCCCCGAATGATGGGACCCCGATCAGGCTGAAGCACCAGGGAGAGTTGCAGCGCACGAAAGCTCGCTTCCGAGCACACAGTGCGAACCGCGGCCGTGAAGAGCGGCGTCTCAATGAATCGTACCCTGTCAAAGTATGCCATTGGCGTAGTGCCTGCAAGCGGTGATCGGGCCGGCGGGATGAGCCGGTCAGCAGGTTTACCACGCCGCCTGATGGTTGTGACCGCAAATCGAAACAGCCTGGGCGCATATTCGCGCCGGGCGACAGGCAGCGTTACCTGCCGCCCCTCCCCGCCGCGCTGCCGATCAGTCCGCCGATCACCGCTCCCGGAATGGCGAAGAGTGCACCGGCGAGCAGGTAGCCGGAGAAGTGGCTGCCACCGCTCTCATTGTCGGCGAAACTCGAATAGACCACGGCCCTTGGGCCGAGGCGGCAATTGGCACCGCGAGGATGATCAGCGACAGCACCGCAACGCGCATCGGCGGGCCCCAGGGATTAGTCCCTCGAAGGACACCCCCGGTGTACCCCTCCGCCGGCCCTCGATCGTCCCCACGATGACGGATTTTGCCCCGACGCCTACTCGAGGACACGACGATGCACCGATATCATTTTGCTCCGATCGCCCTGCTTGCCGGCACGATGCTCTGCGCCCCGCTCGGCTCCCCCTGCGCAGCACAGACCACCGCCAAGCAGTCGCAGCCCGGCTTCAATCTCTTCTCGGTGGCCCAGGATGTGGAGCTCGGACGCCAGTCGGCGGTCGAGGCGGAGAAGCAGCTGGTCCTGCTGAATGATCCTGTCACCAACCGCTACCTCAACCGCGTGGTCCAGCGGCTGGCCGCCGTCGCGCCGGGCGCCAGGTACCCGTACACCATCAAGCTGGTGAACGCCCCCCAGATCAACGCCTTCGCACTGCCGGGTGGACCGATGTACGTCAACAGCGGCCTGCTGCGGGCGGCGCGGAGCGAGGCGGAGTTGGCGGGGGTGCTGGCCCACGAGATGGCGCACGTCGCGCTGCGGCACGGAACCAGTCAGGCCTCTTCGGCCTACCTCGCCAAGGGTGGCCTGAGCATCCTCGGCGGGCTGCTCGGTTCCAGGCAGGGGAGCGCCTCATCGATCGTCAATGCGATCGGCGGGATCGGGCTCAACACCGCCTTCCTCTCCTTCGGTCGCAACGCCGAGTATCAGGCCGACGCCACCGGCGCCGACATTATGGCGCGGGCAGGCTACAACCCGCAGGCGATGGCCGACTTCTTCGATGTCTTGCGGGCCGAGCAGGGGCGGGACCCGAGCAAGGTGGAGCAGTTCTTCTCCGATCACCCGGGGACGGCCGAACGCGCCACCCGGATCCGGCAGCTTGCCAGCACCGCGACGGTGCGGTCGATGCCGGAGGTCGGTGGTTTCGCCAGCATCAAGTCGTCGATGGGGCAGTCGAGCACGGC
>JANLPG010000095.1:0-96386 GCA_031367105.1 Gemmatimonadota bacterium
ACGACAAACTGCAGGGCGAACCGGCGCAGACGAGCGAGTTCCAGCTTCCCGATGCATCCCTCTTCTATGCCGGAGCATTTGGAAAGAACTTCGGCGGCTTTTTTGAGCTTGCCAAGGAGGACGAGGCCGTGGAATTCGGCTCCCAGGTCGTGATGGTGTGGGGGAAGGAACGCAGCCACGGCGGATTCCGGGTCGGGAAGACGCATATGCTGCTCAACTCCGGCCTGGCGGGTCTGGACCGCCCGATCGGAATTGCGGCACCAACGCCGGTAGCTGGTCCGATCACCAACGCGTTGCCGTTCTCCTTTGCCGGCGACCAGGCTGGCATCGAGGCATTCTACGTAGTCGGTCGGAATCGGATTGGTGCGCAGCTCCTGGGCGGTACCCAGCTGAGCAGCGACGGCCTCGCGCGGATGGGAAAGACCAAGGATTTCGTGCTGAGTGACCAGCTCCTGCTCGACAGCAAGGGGTCCGGCGTGATGGGGAGCGCATACTTCGGAAGCGTGGGTGGGGTGGACGCGCAGTCACCCGACCTGACGTCGCGCTTCTGGCGGCTTGCCCTGACAGCAAACAAGATCATCAGCAATTTCGAAGTTCTGGGCGGGGTGGTGATCGGAAAGGATCTGAATCTCCCGGTCGGCGGGAGTGCCGAGTTCACCGCGCCCGACCAGCGGGGTATCGGATACTGGGTGTCCGGGCAATACACGATCCCCGGCCCGACACTCACACTGTTCAGTCGTTATGAATTTGTTGATCCGGACACCAAGGTCAGCCTGAATGGCAATCGACGTTTTGTGGCGGGTGGCGTACTGCCAGTCAACCTCCCGGAGTATCTCCGCTTCGCGGTTGAATTCCGCCGTGATATGCCACAGGAAGCCGCTGCACTGCGGCGATCCAATCTCGCGCTGGAAATGATGCTGAGTTTCTGACGGTTCACGAAATCAGGTACCGGGGTCGCGGCATCGCGGCCCCCTACACAGGGAGAACGGATGCGATTCGTCTCGATAGGGACCGGGGTGGTGGCCGTGGCGCTGCTGCTGACCGGAACCGCCCGCCGATCCGGGGCACAAGAGTCCCCCGGACTGGCGGTCTACCGGCAGGAGTGCAAGTCCTGCCACGGCATTAACGGAACGCCGCCGGCCCGCGCGCTGGCACAGTACAAGAAAATCAAGTCGCTGGGCGACGGCGGCTTTGTCAGCAAGATGTCAGTCGACTCAATCGTGACGATCCTGAAAAAGGGGATCGACAAGGATATGAAGTCCTTCACGGGGAAGCTTTCGGACGCCGAGATGCACGCGGCGGCAGTGTACATCAAGGAACTGGCGGAAAAGAAGCAAAAGGCGTAAGCACGCAGCTGTTGTCGGCTGGCCCCACCCCGTGGCCAGCCGGCCCACAGCAACGGGGGGAGGGGTAGCGACAAATGCTGAAAATACTTGCGAGCCGAAGCCTGCTGGCCGGCGCCGTGCTGCTCGCTGCAGGTTGTAGTTCCGGAATGGTGGACAATGGAGCGGTAACCCAGCTCCGCTCCGTCAGTCCTCGGGGCGGTGCGGTCGGTGTCTCGACTGCACCGGACTTCGTGTTGACCTTCGATCAACCTGTGGCAGCCGGAATGGAGCAGTACGTGGCGCTGCACCGCGGTGGGCTGACCGGCACGACGCAGCCGATGAACTGCAGCTGGGCGGAGGGCCAGACGCGCCTTCTCTGCCGTACTTCGACGCCGCTCGACTCGGTGTCTGCCTACACGCTTCACCTGGGCGGTGGGATGATGGATGCCACTGATCGGCGCGTCGGGATGGGGCGTTATGGGACGGAGATGGGCGGAAACTGGGCAACAGGCGGGATGATGGGTGGCCAGCAGGGGATGATGGGCAGCGGGTGGCAGGATGCCAACAACTCCTATGGAATGGCGTTTGGCTTCACGACGCGATAGCACCGCTCGCGGAGTTGGCGGCGGGTAGGCTGAGCCGAAACACGGCGCCGGGGGCATTTCCGAGGAATTCCAGGCGGCCTCCGTGCGCCTCGGCGCCCGCTTTCGCAATGGCGAGGCCGAGTCCGGTGCCATCACTTCGTCGCCGGGCGGGATCTCCTCGAAAGAACCGCACGAACAGCTGCGGCAGATGCTCCGGTCGGATCCCGGGGCCGTCGTCCCGCACGGTGACGACGACTTCGGTCTCTCGGGCGAGCTCGACGACGATGCGTCCACCGGGTGCGCAGTACTTGACGGCATTGTCGATCAGGTTGGTCACGATGCGATCGAGCAAGCGTTCGTCGCCGCAGACCACGGCGTCCGCTGTGACGGCTTCCAGGCGCACAGTGCGGGCTGCCGCCGCAGGAAGGAAACGTGCTACGACGCGATCGATTAGCCCGCGCAAGTCGACCTCGGCCACGTGTTCGAGTGGCAAAGAGGCATCCGAGCGGGCCAACACGAGAAGATCACTGGCAAGCCGCGTCAACCGTTCCACTTCCTCGCGACAGCGCACCAGTGTGTCTCGGTACTCCTCCACGGTGCGGTCCCGCTTCAACGTCACGTCGATATCGCCCTTGAGCACAGTGAGCGGAGCGCGTAATTCGTGACTGGCATCGGCGGTGAATTGCCGCTGGACCTGAAAGGCACGATCGAGCCGATTCAGCATCCCGTTCAGGACGGTAACCAGGCGAGTGAATTCGTCGACGTCGGCGTGCGCCGTGATCCGCTCCGACAGCGTGCCCTCCGAGATCGCCTCGGCCTGCGCAGTGATCTCTCCAGTCGGTCGCAGTGCCGCAGCGGCCAGCCCCCGGCCAAGAGCGTACCCGCCCGCGGTTCCGAGGAGAGTGAGGAATACGACGAGCAAGGCAAAGCGCACGAGCGTCTGCTGTAACGGCTCGGTGGGTGCAGCCACCTGCAGTAGATGGACCTGGTGTGCCGCACCGATGAGCGCCATCGGATACACCACGCTTCGGATCGAGCGCCCGCGCCATACCTGGCTCACGGTCGCCACCTGGCCAGCTCCCGCCTCCGCCAGCGCGGAGGCTGGGAGCGTGAGATTGGCCGTCAGGTTGCCGCTGCGCACGACCGGCTGCCCGTCGTGGCTCCAGAGTTGAGCGTATCGGATCAGTTCCACCGAGGGCCCCTCGCGCGCGGCGAGCAAGACGCCTTCGTGGAATTGAAAGGCCGAGCCGCTGGTTGCGGCCCCTGCCTGCGCTTCCACCTCGGCGAGGTGCAGCAGCGTGCCGTCGAGCTGGCGGTAGAGGATGGTGCGCAGGGCAAGTATGCTGACGATGCCGGCGGAGGCGAGCAGGGCGAACGCACCGAGTGCCACTCGCAGTGCAAGGGCGGCCCGAAACGACCGCACCCTACTGCCTTCCGTGCCGCAGGGCGTAGCCCGCGCCACGAACAGTCTCGAGGACTCGCGGGCTGCCGTGCTGCTCGAGCTTCTTGCGCAGGTTGGAAACGTGCGCATCGATCACGTTTGTCTCGGGATCGAACGACATATCCCAGACTTTTTCGAGCAGCTGGACCCGAGTGACCACTTGCTCGGGGAAGAGCATGAAGTACTCCAGGAGTCGAAACTCCCGAGGCGACAGTTCGATCCGGTGGCCCCCCATACGCACTCGCCGCTTGAGGCGATCGAGTTCGAGATCGCCGAAGCGGAGCACTCCGCTCACCGGCCCACTCCGCCGTCGAGTGAGCGCGTTCACACGCGCCAGCAGCTCGTCGAAGTCGAACGGCTTCGTGAGGTAGTCGTCGGCACCGGCATTGAGGCCGCGAACCACGTCGGGGGTTGAATCTCGACCCGTAAGCATCAGGATGGGGGTCTCGATCCCTTCCCGCCGCAGATTGGTTGAGAGCTGCAATCCGTTCTGCCTGGGGAGCTGGATGTCGAGCAGAATCAAGTCGTACTGGTTGAGGTGACCCAGGAAGGATCCGGCTTCGCCGTCGGCAGCGACGTCGACCGCGTGACCTTCCTCCTCCAGCCCTTGCTTCAGGAATCGGGCGGTCTTCGGGTCATCCTCGACGACCAGAATGCGCATCGGTGCTCCGCGGTAAGTAGGTGGAATCGCCCTGCTGAGCCGTGGTGCCGGCGGGGCGCGCCCTATCCGGCGCGATCTGTCGTAACCCACGCGTTATTCCACGAAACCTTAATCTCGACTTGACGATCCCGTAATCTTCAGTCGGGTATCCTGGGGCACGGAGCGGCTGCTCCGGTGGGATCAATTGTATCAGGGGACAGGCCACGATGGGACGACCAGCGGCTGGCGCGGACGGTATCAAGGAAGGATCGGGGCAGGGAGGGCGCGGGCGCCTCCTGTTGCGAGGGGTGCTCGCCTGCCTCACGCTCCTGGTCGCGATCCCTCGTCCGGCAGCGGCCCAGATCGATTACCGGAATCTTGATGACGACCGCCCGACCGTCACCGAGGACGCCTATCCGGTCGAACGGTACGCCTTCGAATTTCTGGCGCCGTATCGCTTCGAGCGGACTGCCGGGGGCGGGCAGATCCATCTCGCTGTGCCGGAGGTCGAGTACGGCCTCGCGCGGAACGGCCAGATCGGCCTCAAGCTTCCCTTCGCGACGATCCGTGAGCCCGTCGGGATCACCGGGCAACCAGCGACCTCACGCTCGGGGTTGGCCGGGGTCACTGTTTTCGGGCTCTACAACTTCAATACCGAGGGCCCGCTGCTCCCTGCTTTCGCGCTGCGCGCCGACGTCGCCTTCGGGGTCGGCGCGCTCGGCGCAAGCGGCACCCGCGTCGCCATCAAGGCGATTGCCACCCGAAGCTGGGGCAGCACGCGCCTGCATTTGAACGTCGCGCACGGCCTCGGCTCGGAGGGCAGCCTCGGCCCGATCGATCCACTCAGTCGCTGGAGCTACGGGGGGGCGATCGACCAGACGTTATTTCGGCGAAGTCTCTTGCTGATTGGTGAGATCTATGCTCGTCAGGCGGTGGCGAGCGCGCCGACCGAGGTGAATGCCGGCGTCGGCGTCCGCTACCAGTGGCGCCCCACGACAGTATTGGATATCGGCATCGCCCGACGCCTTCGCACCGACATCGGGCCCGACGTAGCAGTCACGGTCGGCCTCTCACACGCTTTTGCGCTCCCGGGGCTGATGCCCCGGGGTCGCTGAGCGCCTGCTGGAGATGGAAACAGTGCCCTCTGGTATTAAACGTGCGCTCCGGCGCACCGCGCTTGGAATGATCGGATTGGCGGTCATCGCCAGCACGGCGAGCGCGCAGGACCGACGCGACGACCAGTTCTACTTCCCCGGGTCGTTCAATTGGCAATTTCTGGCCAATTACCCCGAGGCGGCACGGCTCTTCAACGCCTTCGATTACGGCCACGCCGTACTCTATGAAAAGCTGCTGACCAAGCCCCGCGACGTTCACCAGGAGCTGGAGAGTCGCCAGTTCGACTTCCTCACGACGGACCTCCTGATTCGTCCGCCCCGATTCGCCATCGCCGAAGAGGTGGTCGAACCGACCTACTCAAAGCTGGTCTGGCAGGCGAAGCAGATGTTCGACTGGGCTCATCTGCTTCACCGGCAAATCTATGACGTTTATGCCGATGAGCGGCTGTCGCCGGCACAGCGGGATGCGCGGATTGAACAGTTGACCGATTATTACCTCAGTCGGCCGGAGTATGCTTTCCGCCCGGTGCCGAAGTCGATGGCATTGATGGACGAGCAGTACTACAGCCAGGTCTTCCGGAGGGAGTACCCGAAATTCAATGGACTCATCTGGGCCTACCACTGGTTGCAGGTGGGGCTGTATGAGCCGCTGATCATCGGCGCCACGCGCGCGGAGAAGAAGGCTGGCGTGCAGGCGACCCTGGCGCGATTCTGGTCGATGCTCAAGGAGCCGCCAGCCAATTTGCCCAAGGCCATGCCGATGACCTCCGCCATTGCGCCGCGATTCAGCGCGGCACACCCACGCGCGGCGGTGATCTTCGACAACCTGCATATGATGCACGATATCATCTCCGACATTCTCGCGGCAGACACGGTCTCACGGGCGGACAAGCGAAAGGTGATCTATACTGCACTGGCGGAGTTCCGCGACACCACACGCAACGTGATGACCCTGGCGGAGTGGCGTGGTATGGCACAGATGATGGGTGGGATCGGAGTGATGGGCGGGCCCGCAAGCGGGCTGATCTCGCCGCCCCCATCCGGTGGGCTGATGCCTGGAATGGCCGGAATGCAGCACGGTGCCGCACCCACGCGCGACACGTCGAACCGGAGTATGCCTGGTATGAAAAAGCCACCACGCCCGAACCCTCGTCCAGCCACCCGCGACTCTGCGACGGCTCATCCGTCGATGCCGGGGATGAAGCACCCGTGAAGGGAGGAGCCAGTCGACCCCTATCCCTCGCCGCGCTGGGCGCGGCTCTACTGCTGCTGACCCAGCCATCGGCCGCGCTCGCCCACCCCTTCCTCCGTCGGTCGACACCTGCGGCTGCCGACACCGTGGCCACTTCACCGCTGCAACTGCGGCTCACCTTCAGCGAAGCAATCGAGCTGCGCTTCTCCCGCCTCGAGCTGGTCGGCGCCGACGGGACCCCGGTGCCATTGGCTCTTCTCGCCAGCGTTCCGGATTCCCTGGGCACGATCGTGGCCACGCTCTCGCGCACACTGGGGAACGGGGAGTACCTGGTGCGCTGGCAGGTGGCGGGTGATGATGCCCACGTCGTCAGGGGTGAATACCGCTTCGTGGTAGGCACACGCGCGCGGGTGGGCGGTGAGGCCGGCGCCGGTGTCGTGCCCCCGGCCGAGGCTGCGGCGCACGAGGGGCACCATCCGGCTGAAATGGCTGGGCCGGCGTTCAACGCCTCAGATCCGCTGTTCGTCGGAGTGCGCTGGTTGATGTACCTGGCCCTCGTCGGCATCATCGGGGCCACGGTCTTTCAAGCGGCCGTTCTCGGGCGTGTCGCGCGGCGCTGGGCAACGCTCGGGATGCCACCCCGCGCGGAGTTGACGGTGCTGAGTGCCACTGTCGGGCAGGTCGCCGCACTCCTGCTCCTCGTGACACTCCCCATCCGGCTGGCGGCTCAGTCGGTGGCAATGCACGCGCCGGGGCAGGCGTTCCGGGCCGAGATGGTCGGCGGGGTGATCGCGCACACACTGTGGGGATGGAGCTGGTTAGCGCAACTGTTTCTCGGACTCGCCGCCGTGGTCTTGTTCCGGCGGGCCCGTGCGACGCCGCATTGGATGCCAGTGCGCATCGTAACGTTGCTCCTGGCGTTCACTCCTGCATTCTCGGGACACGCGATTGCCGCCGAGCGATTGGTCCCGCTGGCCGTCCTCTCCGATGGTCTGCATATCCTCGGCGCCGCCGGATGGTTGGGAACCCTCGCGGTGATGTTGATCGTCTCCATCACGGCGGCACTGGGGCCGATGGAGGATCACGGCGCCTTGGCGGCTGAACTGGTGACCGCGTACTCTCCGGTCGCGCTTGCCTGCGCTGCACTGGCAGGGCTTACCGGGGTCGCCTCGGCCTGGATCCATATCGGACACCTCTCCGAACTCTGGACGACATCCTACGGGCGGGTGCTGTTACTCAAGCTGGCGATCCTCTCGCTGGTCATCGCCACCGGTGCCTACAACTGGCGCCGCGTCCTCCCCTCGCTCGGCGACCGAGTCGGCGCCGTCCGGGTGGTTCGCTCAGCCAGTGTCGAGGTGCTCGTCGCCGTCCTTGTGCTCTTCGTCACCGCCGTCCTCGTCTCCCTGCCGACTCCGCTCGCCGCGGGCGGTCCTTGACGGCAGTTCCTCCCTTGCCAGCGCGGTTCACTCCCATGAGGACGAAGCCTGATGAATCACACCACCTCGCGCCTTCGGAGACCCAACGCCGTGGGACGTGTTGCCCTCTTTCCACTCCTCGTGTTGATCGCTGCATGCGGCAGCAAGTACGAGACCAAAGTGACCGATAGCACGGCGATGACGACACCCGCCGGCACCGCAGCGCCAGCACCTGCCACGACGGGCGGAGCGATGGAAGGAATGGCGATGACTGGCGACGCCAATCGCGATTTCCTGCGGATGATGAGCGATCATCACAAGGGCCTCATTGCGATGGCCCACGAGACGATGGAGGAGGGGCGGGGGACCGCCGAGTCACGCGGTGACGCCGGCAAACTGGATGCCCAGCAGGATGAAGAACTCAAACAGATGGTCACGATGCTCGACAAGGATTACAAGGATCCCTATGAACCGAAGGTGATCCCGGCCCACCGTGCGATGCTCGATACCCTGCTCGCGAAGTCGAAGGACACCTATGCCCCGACGTTCTATCGTCTGGTGATCCAACATCATCGCGAGGCCCTCACGCTGATTGACGCCTACCTCCCGAGGGCCACGCGACCTGACCTCAAGGCAATGGCGGAGCAGATGCGTCGGGACCAGGCGCGTGAGATCGCCGAGTTTACGAGCAAGGCAACCCCCTGACACTGACTGCTGTACCGGTTCGCCTGCCTGGAATCGAGGCAGGGGGGCAGGCGGACCGGATTCCTTACTGCCTCTGCCTCGGAGACGAAGCATGTCGACCCATCAGGATCACGGCGCGATGCAGGAATGCATCGAAGCTTGCCAGCTGTGCCACGATACTTGCGAAACCACCATCACGTATTGCCTTGACAAAGGCGGCGCTCACGCCGCGGCAGATCACATCCGGACGATGAAGGATTGCGTCGAGAGCTGCGCGAAGTGCACGACAGCGATGCAGGAGATGTCGCCGCCCGTCGGTGCCGTGTGCCGTGAGTGCGCCGAGCGTTGTCACAAGTGCGCCGACTCGTGTGAAGCGTTCGGCAATGATGCAACCATGCAAGGCTGCGCCCAAGTGTGCCGGGCCTGTGCGCAGGCCTGTGAAGCAATGGCCTGAGCTGACGGCCCGAAAGCCGGTCGGGGCAGGCGGCGTTACTCTCGCTGCCAGTTCCGCTCGGTTTCCGGGGCGTGGCGCGAGGCAGTGACTGGAGTTCCACCGAGGTTGAGTCCTAACCCTGTTGAGCGCACCGGTGCCTCGAGTGCGGTCTACCAGGGGATGTTGGGTCGCTGGCGACTGGACCTTTCCGTCTCGCCACTGCGACGACTGCGCCCAACGCGCGACGTCGCCAGCCGATGCGTTCTGGCCAACCCATTTCAAGCAAATCCTACCAGAGCCCCACTCAAGTTTCCCTAGCCGACCAGCTGCGCATCGAGCACAATCGGCACGGCAGCGAGCGCGCGCGACACAATGCAGCCTTCCTTGGTCTCGGTCGCGAACTTCACGAAGGTTGCTGCATCGATGCCCGGGACGGTGCCGCGGGTGGTCAACCTGATGCCGGTAATCGAAGGCCCGCCCGCGGACTTCTCAAGGCTCACGGCGGCCGTGGTATCGATGCGGGCTGGCACGTGACCCGCCGAGGAGAGCGCGTGCGCCAGCGCCATGGAGAAGCAGGCCGCGTGAGCCGCACCCAGCAGTTCTTCCGGGTTGGTGCCGGGGCCGGTTTCAAAACGGGAAGGAAACGAATAGGCGCCCTCGAACGCGCCGCTTTCGAGCTTGATCTTGCCGGTGCCGGACTTGAGGTCCCCCGACCAGTACGCCTCTGCCTTGCGATCCATCTCTTTGCTCCTGAAGTGTGAGTCACTACCCATACACCAACAAACGTCCTGGGGTTTCCGCTGCCACACAACGTCGCAGCGGTGGCGCCTGCTTCGGGCCGGGTGCAAATTGCCTGCTTCCTCCACCACGGTGTCCGAGATGGCTTTCCGAGCTTGCCTGCGCTCCAGCTGCGCTGCCGCAGCGCTGCTTCTTGCCGGGGTGGCCGGCCCGGCGACCGCCCAGGGAACGGCTGCCCCGTCTTCGGGGAGAACCGTCCCCGTCTTCCAGAATGGACAGGCCCAGGTCGTTCCTGGCTTTGTCGATACTACGACCTGGATCCGCCAGGAGCTCTGGGTCGAGACCGAGTTCGACAGCGATCACGACGGCAGGCGCGACCGGATGCATGTTGATGTCACTCGGCCAGGTCAGACCGCGACGGAAGGCCTCAAGGTACCGGTGATCTACGCCTCATCGCCGTACTTCTCCGGCGTCTCGGGCCCGCGAGCGAATCTCTGGGACGTGAAACAGGAAGTCGGTGCCAATCCGCCGCCTCGAACGTCGCAGGCGCCGCCGCCCTTCCGGACGATCCACCCGCGGATCTCCAACTCGGAGATCAACAGCTGGGTTCCGCGTGGATTCGCCGTGGTGCATTCGGAGGCGCCAGGAACGGGACTCTCGCAGGGCTGCCCCACAGTGGGCGGTGACCCGGAGGAGCTTGCCCCTAAGGCGGTGATTGACTGGCTGAACGGTCGCGCCAAGGGATACACGACGCTGATCGGCAGCGAAGAAGTGACGGCAACGGGGTGGTCGAGCGGCAAGGTCGGGATGACGGGAACTTCCTACGAAGGGACCTTGCCCCTCGCGGCGGCGGTCACCGGCGTCAAGGGGCTGGAAGCCATCATCCCGATCGCCCCCAACACCTCGTACTACCATTACTACCGCTCAAATGGCCTCGTCCGCCACCCCGGCGGCTGGTTGGGTGAAGACATTGATTTTCTCTACGATTTCATTCACAGCGGCGACCCGGCATCGCGCGATCAGTGCAACCGTCTCATTCGCGAAGGGCTGTTCGCGGCGGGCCGCGATCGCCCCCACGGCGACTACAACGATTTCTGGGCCGATCGGGATCTCTTGCGAAAGGTCAAGCAGGTCAAGGCAGCTGTTCTGTTGGCGCACGGTCTCAACGACTGGAACGTGGTGCCTGAGCACAGTATCCGGATCTTCGAGGCGCTCAGACGGCAGGGGACTCCTGCCCAGCTTTACCTGCACCAAGGCGGTCACGGCGGCCCGCCGCCGCTGGAGTTGATGAACCGGTGGTGGAGCCACTACCTCTACGGCATCGATAACGGTGTCGACAAAGATCCGCACTTGCTGGTCGTGCGCGAGGGGCTTGGCCGAGGTGCACCTGCCACGGCATATCCGGACTATCCCAATCCTGCCGCGGCTGCGGTGGCGCTCCATCTCCGCGCTGGCGGGAATGCGCTGGGTGGGTTGAGCCTCGAGGGTGCCCGGCACCAGGCGCCGGAAAAGCTGTCGGACGACGTCAACTTCTCCGGCGCCGTCTTGGCGGCTGCAGCGACCTCGGAGCATCGCTTGCTCTATGCCACTGCTGTGCTCAGCGAAGCCATCCAGCTTTCTGGGACGGCACGGATCACCGTGCGAGTTGCTTCGAGCAAGTCAGCGGCGAACCTCTCGGTCTGGCTGGTGACCCTTCCATTCGACAAGACGCCGATCGGATCGGAAGGGCTGGTCGGTGTGATCACCCGGGGCTGGGCCGACCCGCAGAACGCCAAATCGCTCAAGCACGGCGGCAACTACGATTCGAAGCGCGCAGGTGAGCCGCTGGAGATCGGGAAGTTCTACCGCCTCACCTTCGATCTCCAGCCCGATGATCAGGTCATTCCTGCAGGAAGGCGGATTGGTCTGATGATCTTTTCGAGTGATCGCGACTTCACGCTCTGGCCCAGGCCGGGAACCGAGCTGGCGATCGACCTCAGCGGCACTTCACTGGCATTGCCGGTGGTTGGCGGTGAGAAGGCACTTCGCCGCGCTTTTGGGGCCGCGACGGTCGCGCCGCCGCGGTAGGGTGAGAGGCTGCGCGACGCCGGGACCCTCAGGGCGTCGTCGGGGCGGTGAAGGTGTACTGCCCCGACCCCATCTCGAGCACGACATCACGTCCGCGCTGCACCACCGACCGGATCCCCGTTGAATTCCGTACCCCGGCGCCGTGTTCGAGTACGCGGTCGGCACTCGTGTCCCAGAGCGTGACAGCTGCCGAAGTGTTGGGCGGCACCGTGACGTCGAGCGTGAAGCTGGTGCCGGTCCGACGCCACGCGCTCACCAGCCGACCGTAGCCGGTCTCGAGCGTGGCACTGGCGCTGGTGAGTCCGCCACCGGGGCGCGGAGAAATCAACGCGTGCTGGTAGCCGGGTGCCGCCGGGTCGATGTCGAGGCCACCGATGACCCGGTACATCCAGTCCCCGATCGCCCCAAAGGCGTAGTGGTTGAAGGAGTTCATCGAGATCTCCTCGAATGAGCCGTCGGGGCGAATGCCGTCCCAACGCTCCCACATCGTAGTGGCGCCGCGCGTGATGGGGTAGATCCACGACGGATAGTTTCGCTGTGTGAGGAGCCCATACGCCGCGTCAAGATGCCCGTTTTGCGACAGGGCGTGCGTCAGCTCGGGGGTGCCGAGGAAGCCGGTGGAGAGATGTCCATCGTGCCGGCGAATGTCGTCGACGAGGCGTTGCGCCGCTCCGGCCATCTCGTGCTCCTCGAGGAGACCGAAATTCAGCGCCAGGGCGTAGGCAGTCTGGGTATTCTCGCTGACCCTGCCGTTCGGCGAAACGAACTCCTTGCGGAACGCCTTCCGGATGTCGGCGAACAGTGCGTGGTATCGGGCTGCGTCCTCGCTCCGGCCCAGCACCTCCGCAGCGCGCGCTACGAGGTCCGCCGAGTGCGCCAGATAGGCCGTGGCGATGAAATCTTTCCCGGTCGTAGCTCCCGGATAGGACGCGTCGTCGCTATGCCAGGCGAGCCAGTCACCGAAGTGGTCGTCACGGTTCCAGATCAGTCCGGCTCCCGCTCGTCGATGTGCGTAATCCACCCACCTCCGCATACTCTCGAACTGACGTTCCAGCGTGCCGCGATCGCCGTACATCAGGTACATCGTCCACGGCACCACGGTCGACGCATCGGCCCACCCCGCGGCTGCGGCGAAGCGGGTCGAATCGCCGCCGAGGGGATTGGGGATCACCCACGGCACGGAACCCCCCGCGTGCTGGTCGGCCGCGAGGTCGGCCAGCCATTTCGCAAAGAATCCCGCGACATTCATGTTGAATGACGCAGTGCGGGCGAAGACCTGGGCGTCGCCCGTCCAGCCGAGTCGTTCGTCGCGTTGCGGGCAGTCGGTCGGGACATCGAGAAAGTTGCCGCGCTGTCCCCAGACGATATTGCGCTGGAGCCTGTTCAGGAGCGTATCGGATGTCTCGAATGCGCCGGTTTCCGGAAGGTCGGTGTGCACCACAACACCGGTGACCGTCGCGAGCGTCGCCGGTGTGCTCAGCCCTTCAACCGCGACGTACCGGAAGCCGTGGTAGGTGAAGTGGGGCTCGTAGACCTCCTCGCCGCCGCCTTTCAGGGTATAGCGATCGGTCTGGTAGGCGGCCCGGAGGTTCTCGGTGTACAGGTTGCCGGCCCGGTCGAGCACTTCGGCGTGGCGCAGCGTCACGGTGCTCCCAGCGGGACCCTGCACCCGGAGTCGAACCCAGCCGGTGATATTCTGCCCGAGGTCGAACAGCTGTTGCCCGTTCGGCGCGGTAAGGATCGCGACCGGCTGGATCGTCTCGGTGCGACGGACCGGCTCTGTGACCGGAGCTACCAACGCGGCGCGGCTTGGCCCTGCCAGGGAGACTGGTCGCCAGCCTCGGTCGTCGTAGCCAGGCGCGTCCCAGCCGGCACGCTCGAGCCGCGCGTCGTAACTCTCGCCGCGATAGATGTCGGCGAAGGTGATCGGCCCGGTCGCGCTCCGCCAGCTGCCATCGGAGTTGATTCGCACCGTGCGGCCGTCCGCGTAGTGGATTTCCAGCTGCAGCAACAGGGCGACGTCCGGGCCGTAATCATTCTTTCGGCCGGAAAAGCCGAGGTAGCCTCGATACCAGCCGTCACCGAGGATGGCACCGAGCGCGTTTTCCCCGGGAACGATCAATGCCGTGGCGTCGTAAGTCTGGTACTGCAGTCGCTTGTGGTATGAGGTCCAGCCGGGCGTGAAATAGTCCTGGCCGACGCGCTGCCCGTTGAGGTGCAGTTCGTACAGTCCGCGTGCCGTGACGTAGATGCGCGCCGACACGACCTTGCCCTGACTCACGAAGGAGCGACGGAACATCGGCGCGGGTGCTCCCGACGAGTCGTGTGACGACGCGGGCGCGCCGATCCACTGCGCGGTCCAGTCACCAGTCGACAGCAGGCCCGTTTCCCAGTAGGCGGGTGCGCTCCACCTGGATGCGCGCCCGGTGGCATCCCAGACGCGCACCCGCCAGTGGTATCGCGTTCGCGATTGCAGATCGGGACCGCCATAGGGCTGGTACAGCGAAGCGGCGGACGGGACCCGACCCGAATCCCAGATCCGGTTTCCCCTTCCATCGGCGCGCGCGATCGGATCGCGCGCAACCTGGATCTGGTAGGCCGACTGCATCGTGTTGCGCCGGGCGCTGACCAGTTTCCAGCCAAACCGTGGGTGGAGCGCATCGGTGCCGAGGGGGTTACTGCGGTATTCGTGGGTCAGACCGACCAGCGTCACACCCGAAGGGCCCCGCGCACCGGCGGCGGTTGGCAAGGCCAGCAGCGCCAGAAGCCACATCAGCTGTTGCACTGTACGCCTCACCTTCGTTCGAGTGCTCTCCGCCACAACAGTACCATCCGTTCGGCAATCGCGGCATCGCCGTAAAACTCGAGCACCCGCTGGCGCGCCGCTGCCCCGATGCTTCGCGCGCGGGTCGGCTCGGCCACAAGCGCCTGCAGCGCTCGTGCCAGCGCCGGTCGATCTTCCTCGGCGACAATCAGTCCTGCCTCGGCCACCACATCCGGGAGTGCGCCGCATCGGCTGACGATCGGTGCGACACCGTGTGCCATCGCTTCGAGTAGCACCCCACCCGTTGGCTCCACCCAGGTGGGCGACGAGCGCGAAGGGACGACGATCGCGTCGATGCTGCCCCAGAATGCATCGAGCGCTTCCCGAGGCAATGCGCCCAGCCACTCCAGTCGCGATGACAACCCCAGCCCCTGCGCCTGTGCCTCAAGGGCCTCCTGCGCCGATCCCGTGCCAACGATTCGCAACCGCCAATCGCCGTACGTCTCGCTCAAGGCGTCCAGGAGCTGATCGAGTCCACGCTCCTTCACCACACGCCCCACGACGCCGAAGGTGATCGGTCCATCCGGCCGTCGGACCAAGTGGGTGGCAGGGATCGAGATGCCACCAAGCGGAATCACCGCCGTCGGTCTGTCGCTGGCACCCTCGGCGAGGTGATCGAGGGCGGTGCGAACGATCCCGCCAAGCGCCGCGGCGCCGTCCCGGATCCGGCCGGACTGCCACCTCGCCGTGAGCCCCTTCGGACCGCCGACGCTCGAAGTGCCCACCAGCACATAGGGAATCTTCAGATCGCGCGCAGCGGCCGCTCCGGCCTCGGCGGTCGGTGTCCACGGATCGGCGACGATGTGGATCAGCGCCGGGCCGCTATCACGCACCACAACACGGAGCGCCTTGCGAGACCAGCGAAGATCCATCGGGTCGGCTGGCTCACCACGAGCCGTAACCCGCACCAGCTGGATCAGCCCGTCGGTCTCGGTTTCGCCGGTCGCGCGGGGCACGACTGGCTCGACGCCGAGGGACGTCAGGGAGCGGAGGATGCCGCGGGGGGGAGACTCGGGAGAGAGCAGGAGGACGCGCACCGGCCAAAGATGGCGATGTCGTCGCTAAGTTCCAGTCCATGCGGATTCTTCACCTCGCGAAATACTACTGGCCTCGCTCCGGGGGAATGGAGCGCGTGGTCCAGGGACTCGCCGAGGGAGTCGCCGAACTGGGGCACGAAGCGGAGGTCGTGGCGATCACCTCCTTCGGCGATCCGCCGCCGGGTCAGAAACGTCGCGCGTCGGTCACGCGTGCCTGGTCGTTCGCCCCGGTGGGGACCCAGGAACTCGCACCAGCCTATATCGCGGCGGCGTGGCGTCGGGCCGACGTGATCCACCTCCATCACCCCAACTCGCTGGCGGACGTCGCCTACGCGCTCCGCTTCTCGCTGGCGCCGCTGGTGGTGACCCAGCACGCCGACTACCCCTCGTTCAAGTACAAGCTGCCCGCCAAGTACGTCCTGCACCGGGCCGAGGCGATCCTGGTGCCCAGCAGAGCCCATATCGCCCTCTGCAGCGAGCTGAAGGGGCTGGAGGACAAGGTCGAGGTGATCCCGTTTGGTATCGACGAGGAGCGCTGGGAGCTGGTGCCACCGCCGCTCCCTGGCAACCCGCCTCGGGCGCTCTTCATCGGGCGGCTGGTACCGTTCAAGGGGGTCGACTTCCTGCTGAGAGCGCTGGAGCAGGTTCCCGAGCTTCGACTCGATATCGTGGGTTCAGGTCCCGAGCTTTATCGACTCCAGACGCTCGCCCGGGCCCTGGCAGTGGCCGACCGGGTCAAGTGGTGGGGGGAATATCCCGACGAGGACCTCCCGCGCCGGATGGCCGATGCCGACTTCCTGGTCCTGCCTTCGGTCACAGTAGAGGAGATGTTCGGGATGGTGCTCCTTGAGGCGATGGCGGCTGGACGGCCGATCATCACGACCGAGGTTCCTTCCGGAGTGCGCGAGGTGAACGTCCCTGGGGTGACTGGTCTGGAGGTCCCCATCCGGGATGTCGGGGCGTTGGCGGAGGCGATGAGGACCCTTGCCCACGATCCGGCGATGCGCGACCGGATGGGTGCGGCAGGGCGGGCAAGGGTGCGGGAACGGTTCACCAAGGCGGCGATGACCACAGCGCACCTCGAGGTGTATCGCAGGGTGCGCAGCCCCAACCCGCGCCGGCGGAAATAGCCCGAAAATCGGTCGTTTTGATGGGGGTGGGGGTATACTGCAAACGGAATGTGGAAAACAAGTTACTTGAACGCTGCGTTGTAAGTTATTGTGGTTGCATTGATTCGGCCCCGTAGCTCAGGTGGTTAGAGCAGCGGACTCATAATCTGAAGGTCGAGGGTTCGAACCCCTCCGGGGCCATAGTGTTGAGGTAATTCCGAGGTCCACGGCGCGTGGAGGCGCGGCCGGCTCCCCCGCACCCCTCGGGTGGGGCCTGGCTGGAGTCGCCGTGAAGGCCCTAGCGCCGGGACCAGCCACTCGGTATCTTCTTCGGCGTCTATTCGGTAACGACGACGTGTCGGGTACTGGATCGACCACCGCTTCAGCTCGCTCCAACGCTCGGGTTGTCCCGACACCTCAAGCGTGGTAATATCGGAAGCTATCTGTCGCGGGCGATTAGCTCAGCTGGTTAGAGCGCGCGCCTCACATGCGCGAGGTCGGGGGTTCGAGCCCCTCATCGCCCATCGGTCCGACCCACCTCGCTAGGTGGTGTGAAGACCGCCGAGTCAGTCAGTGAGTGGAGCCTCCCGGGCTGGCTCGGAACGGGAAAACAGAACGGCCGCCATCCCTCGGGAGCGCGGCCGTTTCTGCGTTGCCACTGCCTAAGTCGTTATCCGCAAATAATGTGGACTGTGGAAAAGCGGTTCTGTGGAAAGGTCGCTAGTCACCCAGTTCGTGGTCCCATACCTCCAGCAACTCGTCTGGAGACACCGTCGCGGTGCCGCGCTTGCCGACCTTCACCCCTGCGGCCAGGTTGGCGACCCAGGCGGCTTCGACAACACTCGCCCCGGCTGCCAGGGCAACCGCCACCACCGCAGAGACGGTGTCGCCGGCCCCCGAGACATCGAACACCTCGTGTGCGATGCTTGGCGTCCGCCGCAGCGGAACACCGGGCGAGACGAGCACCATCCCATCGGCTCCGAGCGTGAGCAGCAAGTTTTCAACACCGAGACGAACACGCGCGGTCTCGAGGTCGCTGTCCTCGCCGCCGAAGTGCGCCGCGAAGGCGGCCTCGAGTTCGCGACGATTGGGCTTGAACACGGTCGCGCCAGCGTAGGAGAAGAAGTTCCGCTGCTTGGGATCGACCACGATCGGGAGGCCCCGCGATTTCGCGGCCGCGAGCAGCGCCGATGTCAGTTCGGAGTCGAGTGTCCCCTTGTCGTAGTCCTCGAATACCACTGCATCCACTTCGGCCAGCGCGGTGGCCGCTGCCGCCAGCAGTGTCTCGCGAGTTCGTTCAGGGAGCGGGTTGCAGACCTCACGATCGATCCGGACGACCTGCTGCCCGCGCGCGACGATGCGGGTCTTGCAGGTGGTCGGGCGGCCCGAGACGGCGACGAGGCCGTCGACGGCGATGCCCAACGCCTGCAGTTCATCTTTGAGCGCTTCGCCCTCGTTGTCCTGTCCGATGACGCCGAGCAGCCGCGCGGTGGCACCGAGGGCCGCGATATTGGCCGCGACGTTCGCCGCGCCGCCGGGGAGGTCGTGCTCCTCTTCCACGGTGACGACCGGGACGGGCGCCTCCGGCGAAATCCGCTCGGTCTCGCCAACGAGGTAGCGGTCGAGCATCACGTCGCCGAGCACGAGGATCCGGACGTTCCGGATTGCGGCGAGGAGTTCGCCTAGCCGCTCGCGGGTCAAGGGGTGCAAGGTGGTGGTCACTGCGGTCATCCTGACGGAGGGGAGGGGCCGCCTGCGCGGTCTGGTTCGGTCTGGAAGCTACCCACCAACCGAGGCGGTCGGGTATCTTCGCCGGCCTATGTCTGACTTCGCGATCGTGGCCGTGCGCGGCCCTCTGGTGGAATCGCTCCACCGCGTCTCCGTGGCGGTGACACGCCCCGATGGGGAGCTCGTTGCTTGGGCGGGGGAGCCGGAGCAGCTGACCTATTGGCGCTCGGCCGCGAAGCCGTTCCAGCTCCTGCCGCTGATCGAGGATGGCGGCGTGGCGCACTTCGGCCTCGACCGCGCGATGCTGGCCCTGGCGTGCGGCTCGCACAACGCGGAGCCGATCCATCGTGAAGTCGGGGCACGCTGGCTGGCGGCACTCGGGCTCACGGAGGCAGACCTTGCCTGCGGCGGGCACCCGTCGCTCTGGCCCACGCTTGCAGACCAGATGATTCACGACGATATCGTACCGACGCCGCTGTGGAGCAATTGCTCCGGCAAGCACTCCGCGCTACTGGCTCAGGCGCGGCTGCACAATTGGGCGACATCGGGGTATGAAGAGCACGGCCATCCGGTGCAGCAGCGCGTGGCGGCGACGATCGCCGCGTGGTCCGGGCTGGCGCCCGAGTCCCTCATCTGGGGTGTGGACGGCTGTACCGCGGCGGCGGTGGCGCTCTCCCTTCGCGGAATGGCAGTCGCCTATGCGCGCCTCGGCGTGGCCGACCAGCCCGCGATGCAGACGGTGCGCGAAGCGATGCTCGGTGAGCCGTATCTGCTTGCCGGATCTGATCGTCTCGACACCGTGCTGATGCAAGCCTGGCCCGGCCGGGTGATCGCCAAGATTGGCGCCGAGGGAGTGTACTCTGCCACCCTGCCAGAGTTGGGGCTCGGGATCGCCCTGAAGGTGGAGGACGGCGATCAGCGGAGCGCCGGTCTCGCGCTGGTGGCGGTGCTCGATACCATCACGGCGCGGTTCGGGACCGACCGCTCCTGGCCCGGGGAGGCGCTGGCATCGTGGCGAGACCCCGCCATCCGCAACACGCGCGGGGAGTCCACCGGGCACTACGGTACCTTGGGCGGGTTGCGCTTCTGATGAGCCCTGGTGCAGCGATTGAAGTCGCCACCGTCCTGTGGTTGGAGGTGCTATGACGGAATCTCGTGCCCTGGTGGATGAAGCGACGCGTGCCCTCGTCGCGCTCGCTGCTGCCATCGCGCAGGGCGAGGAGCCGGTGGTCCGCGACAAGGTGACCGATGCTCTCGAGGCGAAGGTGCCCGCGGCCTGGGTCGATGAGCTGCTGCTGCAGTCGGTGTTGATGACCGGATGGCCTCGGACACTGATCGCCGCGGGGCTGTGGCGGAAAGCGATTGGCCAGCCAGCGACCGACAGCGATCTCGGGCTCGACTATTCCGAACACGCGGAGTGGAGTCGCCGAGGGGAGGAGACGCTGCGCATCGTCTACGGTGAGAACTATGCCAAGCTGCGCCAGAATGTGAACAAACTGCATCCCGCGCTCGACATCTGGATGCTGGTGGAAGGGTATGGACGTACCCTCGCGCGGCCGGGCCTCGATCTCGCCCGCCGCGAATTCTGTGTGATCGCTCAAACGGCGGTGCTCGACACCCCCCGCCAGTTGCACTCGCACCTCCGCGGCGCCCTGAACGCCGGTGCAACGGTCGAGGAAGTCGAGGCCGTCCTCGGACTCGTGAACCCGTTCCTCTCCTATGACCACTGGAAGGCGGTCAAGGAGCTTTGGGAATCGGTGGTCGATGGGTGGAGTCCTCTGGAATGAGCTTCGTTGATCGGGTTGTCGTGGAAGTCTGGGGCGGCCGCGGGGGCGATGGGGCCTGTTCCTTCGCCCGGTTCAAGTACAAGCCCAAGGGGGGCCCCGACGGTGGCGATGGCGGCCACGGGGGGTCAGTCGTTGTGCGTGCGGAATCCAACCTCGCGACGCTGCTGGACTATCGCTACCGGACGGCGTGGAAGGCCGATCGCGGAGTCCACGGGAAAGGAAAGAACTGGACCGGCGCCTCGGCCGACAATGTCATTATGCCGGTGCCACCCGGTACCGTCGTCGAAGACGACGAGAGCGGCGAGATTCTCGGCGAGGTCCTCAGGCAGGGCGACGAAATCCTGGTGGCCAAAGGGGGCCGCGGTGGGCGCGGCAACGCGCGCTTCACCACTTCGACGCATCAGGCGCCACGCGAATGGGAACCAGGCGAAGCGGGAGGCCACCGTCGGCTCGCCTTCATTCTCAAGATGATCGCGGATGTAGGGCTTGTGGGCGAGCCGAATGCGGGAAAGAGCACCCTGCTCTCGGTAATCAGTGCCGCGCGCCCCAAGATCGCGGACTATCCCTTCACCACACTGGAGCCGAACCTCGGCGTGGTGGGCCTCTCGGGCTCACGTTCGTTCGTAGTGGCCGACATCCCCGGCATCATCGAGGGGGCGCACGCCGGGAAGGGGCTCGGGCTGAAATTCCTCCAGCACGTGGAGCGGACCCGGGTGCTTGCCTACCTGGTCCCACTCGACTCGCCCGATGCTGAGGCGACCTACAACAGTCTGCGGAACGAGGTGCGGCTCTACAGTGAAGTGCTCGGGCAGAAGCCTCACATCCTGGTGCTCAGCAAGCGCGATCTGCTGCCAGAGGATGAAGCGTTGCCTGAAGTGGACGCACCCGACGCACTCCGAGTCGTGGACATTTCCTCGGCGGCAGGGCAGGGACTCGACGACTTGAAGGAGATGCTGTGGTCGCTGGTGCAGGAAGTGCGCGCGAGTGAAGTCGTCGATGAGGACGACACCACCGGACTCTTCGCGGACGAACTCTTCGCCGGCGAAGTCGACCCTGTCGACGGCGACCTCGACGAGGCCGATCCCAGCGAATAGCGCCGACGAGCGGCTGGCGTATGTCGCGCTGTCGCTGATTGAGGGACTCGGCCCGCGACGCATCGCCGAGCTACTCTCCCACTGCGGCTCCGCACTCGAGGTGTTCGCCGCACCGCGCGCGGCATTGGCGGCGGTCCGTGGTATCGGGTCGGGACTCGCCGGAGCGATTCACCGGGTGCATCTCGATGAGGCGCGGAGGCTGCTCGACGACTGCGTCGGTGCGGGCTACCTGATCCTCACTCCCGCCGACGCTGACTTTCCAGCCCTGCTCCGTTCGATCCCTGATCCCCCACCGCTGCTCTTCGGGAGAGGTCGCGTCGAGCTTGCCAACGCCGAGGCGGTTGCGATCGTGGGGAGCCGTGACCACACGCGATACGGCGGTGACGTGGCCGAACGGCTTGGAGCGCTCGCCGCCGAGGCCGGCCTCGTGGTGGTGAGTGGGATGGCGCGTGGACTTGACGCAGTGGCGCAGCTCGCCGCGCTCAAGGCGGGCGGCCGCTCCATCGGTGTGCTCGGTGCCGGTATCGACATCGTATATCCGGCGGCCAATCGGGAGTTGTATCAGCGCATCGCGCGGGATGGCCTTCTCCTCAGCGAATACCCGCCCGGCACGCGGCCGCAGCCGGGATCCTTTCCGCGTCGCAACCGATTGATCAGCGGACTGGCCCGTGCCCTGGTGGTGGTCGAGGCAGCCGACGGCTCGGGGACGCTGATTACGGTGGGTGCGGCGCTCGAACAGGGACGCGAAGTGCTTGCCGTGCCCGGGCCGATCACCTCGGCCACCTCGCGCGGCACCAATCGACTGCTCCGCGACGGCGCCACGCCGATCCTGGAGCCGGCCGACATGCTCGCCGCCCTGGGCTTGCGGTCGTCGCCAGCGATCGCGCAACAGCTGGCGGTGCCGTGCACGCTCTCGGCAACCGAGGCACGGGTGTTCGCTGCCCTGACTGTCGACGGTCAGACCGTCGACGAGGTCGCCGTGCTCGCCGGCCTCCCGGTTGGCGAACTCCTCGCGGCCCTCCTGGGCCTTGAGCTTGGCGGGCTCGCGCAGCAACTCCCCGGAGCGCTCTATCGTCGGCATCGGGGGTAGTGCTGCCTCACGGCGCACCACTCAACTAGAGTTGCAGCGATGCACGTCTACGTTCACGTCCCGTTTTGCGCCCGGCGCTGCTCGTACTGCGATTTTGCGATCGCCGTGCGGAAGGTCACGCCGAACGAAGTCTTCGTCCGCGCCATTGCGTCGGAGTGGCAATCACGTGCGGTCGACCCGGCATGGCAGACGAGCCCGGGGATCCGCACGCTCTATTTTGGCGGCGGTACTCCCTCGCGGCTCGACCCGAGTGCCATCCAGCAGCTCATCACTGTTCTCAGCAGCACCCACGCACTGCTGCCCGATGCGGAACTGACAATCGAGGCGAATCCGGAAGACGTTTCGCCCGATCGCGCCAGCGCCTGGGCCGAGGCGGGCGTCAATCGCGTGTCGCTCGGAGTTCAAAGCCACGATCCGGCGGTGCTGCGCTGGATGCACCGCACCCATCAGGCGGAGCAAGTCCCGGCGGCCGTGGCCGCGCTCCGTGCTGCCGGGATCAGCAATCTGTCTATCGATCTCATCTTCGGTTTACCGGCTGCGTTGCACCGCGACTGGGGGCGCGACCTTGACCTGACGCTCGCGCTCGAACCGACCCACCTTTCGCTCTATGGACTCACCGTCGAGCCACACACCCCGCTGCAACATTGGATGGATCGTGGCGAGGCGATCCCGGTAGCCGAAGATCGGTACGCCGCGGAATACCTCTCGGCAAACGCCGCCGTGGTTGCTGCTGGCTTCGAACACTACGAGGTCTCCAACGCCTCCCGACCGGGCTTCGCCTCTCGTCACAACAGCGCCTACTGGTCGGGTACCGACTATCTCGGGCTGGGGCCTTCGGCCCACTCCTTCCTGTCCGGGATTCGCTCCTGGAACGTCCGGGAATGGACCGCCTACGCCGGGCGGGTCGAGACGGGGGGAGCGCCCCAGTCGGGAGCGGAGCCACTCGATGAGGCGGCTCGGCGGCTGGAACGGCGCTACCTCGGCCTTCGGACGGTCGCCGGTATTGAGGCAGAGGAGATCCCCGCCGAGGCCCGCGCCGCCTGGGTTCAGGCCGGCTGGGCGGTGGTCTCGGGAAGTCAACTGCGCCTCACCGCTGAGGGGTGGCTGCGACTCGATGCGCTGGTGGGGGCCATCGTCCATTCCTAAGTTTCGCGGCTATGAGCGACACTGAGTCCCTCTCGGAGCGCGAGCGGCGCGTCCTGGAGGCGATCATCGAGACCTATATCGCGACCGCGGAACCGGCCGGAAGCCAGACCGTGGCCAGACGCTATGCGCTCGGGATCTCGCCGGCGTCGATCCGGAGCACGATGGTGGAACTCGAGGCAAAAGGCTTCCTCTTCCAGGCGCATAGCTCCGCCGGGCGCATCCCGACCGACGCGGCGTACCGGCTGTACGTCGACACGCTGGTGCGGCACACGCCGCCGCCAGCGAAGTTGCGGGATCAGCTCGCCGCGGAGCTGAATGCCGCGGCCAGCGCAAGCGAGGAATTGCTGCGTCGTGCGGCCCAAGTGCTCGGGATCCTGACTCAGGAGCTCGGTGTCGCCGTAGCGCCGGCGCTGGAAGAGATCATCCTCGAACGACTCGATCTGGTGCCTGTGTCTGCCGACCGGCTGTTGCTGGTGTTCAACCTCCGGAGCGGCGCGGTGCGCACCATTTACGTGCGGTTACCGGTTGCGCTGGGCCGTGATCACGTCGAGGATGTCCAGCGCTTGCTCAACGAGCGGCTGGCGGGTCTGGCATTACGGGAAATTCGCGCCACGCTCGGAGCACGGCTCCGGGATGCTTCGCCCGCCGCCGATGGCACCGATCTGCTCGATATCATTCTCGCCGAAGGAGATGCCCTCTTTGACTTGCAGGATACTCGGGACGCGGTGCTGCTCGGCAGCGCCTCTGTCCTGGTGGAGCAGCCGGAATTCGCCTCGAACGAGCGGATGCGTTCGTTGCTCTCACTGACGGAGCACCGTGATGTGCTCCACGAAGCGCTGGCGCAGCGGAAGCAGGAAGGACTCACGGTGACCATCGGTGGCGAACACGGGGAGCCCGGTCTGGCCGGCTTCACCCTGGTCACCGCAACCTATCAACGGGGCGGCGCGAGGGGCGTCATCGGCGTACTCGGCCCGACCCGGATGCCCTATGACAAGATCATCGGACTGGTGGAGCACACCGGCCGACTGGTTGAAGGATTGATTCAGTGAGCGATCTTTACGCAATGCTGGAAGTCGGCCGCGAGGCGAGCGACGACGAGATCAAGAAGTCATACCGTCGGTTGGCAATGCAGTATCACCCGGACCGGAATGCCGCGGCTGATGCCGAGGAAAAGTTCAAGGATATTTCCGAGGCGTACCAGATCTTGAGCGACCCCGACAAGCGGGCCCACTACGATCGCTTCGGATCAGCGCCCGGGGCGAGTTCGGGCTTCGGCGGCAATGCGGGATTCGAGCACATCGATCTCTCGGAGGCGCTCAATATTTTCATGCGCGACTTCGGCGGGTTCGGCGGATTCGAGAGCATCTTCGGCGGTGGGCGCAGTCCGGCGGAGGCCAATCGCGGGCAGGACATCCGGGTCACCGTCAAACTCGCCCTGCAGGAAGTTGCCCTGGGTGCCAAGCGCAGTATCAAGCTGAAGACGCTTACCGCGTGCTCCACCTGTAATGGAACGGGCGCCGCGAAGGGGACGAAGCCAGTCACCTGCACGACCTGTAGCGGGTCCGGTGAGGTACGTCGTGCGACGCGCTCGATGTTCGGCCAGTTCGTGCAAGTCGGCCCGTGCCCTGCCTGCCACGGCGAAGGGTACACCATTCCCACACCCTGCGAGGTGTGCCGAGGCGATGGCCGGATCAAGGGCGAGCATTCCGTCAGTGTCGATATCCCTGCCGGCATCTCCTCGCAGAACTACCTGACGCTGCGGGGCGAAGGGGCCGCCGGCGCACGGGGCGGACCCAACGGTGATCTCGTGGTGATGATCGAGATCAAGGACGACGACCGCTTCCAGCGCAACGGTGATGATCTCGAGTACGGGCTCGCGGTGTCATTTTCGCAGGCCGCACTCGGGACCACCGTGATGATTCCCACACCGTATGGCGACGAGAAGCTCGCCGTACCGGCCGGAATCCAGTCGGGTGCGGTGCTCCGGTTGCGGGGCAAAGGGCTGCCGCGGCTCGGCGGCAACGGTGTCGGCGATCTCAACGTGCGAGCGCACCTGTGGACCCCGGACGATCTCAACGAGGAGCAGCAGCGGCTCTTCGCCGAGCTCGCCAAGCACGAGGCCGATGGTCCCAGCCGGAAGGGCGGCTTCTGGGCCAAGCTGAAGGACACACTGCTGAAGGAGACGCTCGGATCGTGAGTCCCTCCTGGTGGCGAATCGCGATCAGCTGCCGCGAGGAAGACACCGATGCCGTTGCGGCTGCGCTGGTTCAGTCGACGGGGCAGGGCGTTGAGGAGCCCGATGGCGGATCGCTGCTGACCGTGGCGATGTCCGAAGTGGATGCCAAGCGGATTGTGGCCGACCTCTCCGTGCTATTCCGGGAGCTGGAAGGTGTCGTCACTCCACTCGAGCCGGTCGACTGGTCGATCAAGTGGCGCGAGGGCATCGTGACGCGAGTATTCGGAAGACTCGTGCTGACTCCCTCGTGGTTGCCGGTGTCACCCGGCGATGATCAGGTCGTCGTGACCCTCGATCCGGAGTCCGCATTCGGGAGCGGAGAGCACGGCTCGACCCGCGCCGCGCTGGCATTGCTCGAGCGACACAGTGCGCCCGGTCAGCGGATGCTCGATTTCGGGAGCGGTTCGGGAATTCTGGCGATCGCTGCCGCCAAACTCGGCGCTACCAGCGCGATCGGCATCGAGGTCGACGACGAGGCATTTCCAATCGCCGAAGCCAACGCGAGGCGAAACGGCGTCGCCGATCGTGTCACTTTTCTGGTTGGTGACGCGGGCGAGCTGGGTGTGCTCGCGGGGCCCGCCGAGCTGATCTGTTCCAACATCCTCCGTTCGGTGAATACGCTGCTCCTTCCCAGCATCGAGAAAGCGCTGCTACCGCACGGGGTTGCGATCTTCTCGGGGATGGAGGACGCCGAGGAAGAACTTTTCCGGCCGGTCCTCGAGCGCCAGGGGCTCGCCGTGGTCGAGTCGATTCACGATGCCGGTTGGTGGGGCGTGGCTACGCGCCGGCGATGATGCGCTTCTTTGCCACGCCAGGCACCCTGATCGAAGGCGCCCTGATCGCCCTCGAGGAGACCGAGGCGCACCACGCCGAAGTGCGCCGCGGCGCCGAAGGGGAGCCGGTCGAGCTGCTGGACGGCCAGGGTGCGATTGGCGTGGGGACCCTCGAACGCAGTGGCAAGCACTGGAACGCACGACTCACCGCCATTCGAGGATATCCGGAACCCGCCCCGCTGGTGCTCGCGCTCGGTGCCGGTGATCGTGACCGCTTCCTCGCGGTGGCGCAGCAGTGTGGCGAGCTCGGGCTGACGCGTCTGGTGCCAGTCGAGACGGAGCGATCGCGTCAGGTCGAGAGTCGGCTGCGCGGTGCAGGGGTCGAGAAGGCACGGCGACGTGCCCGCGAGGCCTGCAAACAGTCCGGCAATCCGTGGCTGCCCGTCATTGATGACGTGATGCCCTTGACCGAACTGGGGATGACCGGGAGCGGAGTGCGCTGGCTTTTCGGCGACCCGACGGGCTCGCCGCTCGGGGCGCTCCGCGCCGAGGAAGCGGTGGGGTGGGTGATCGGACCAGAGGGAGGCTTCACGCCCCCAGAAGTGGGGTGGCTGCGCGAACGACTCGACGCCACGGGAGTCTGGTTCGGGCCGCATATCCTGCGATTCGAGACGGCGGCCGTCGCGGCCGCGGTGCTAACCCTGCAACAGCGCGAGCGCGCGCGCCTCGGCGTACAATGACCGATTGCATCTTCTGCAAGATTGCGACCGGCGATATTCCTGCGGAGATCATTGCGCGCAACGAGCACGCCGTGGCCTTCCGTGACCTGAACCCACAGGCGCCGACGCACGTCCTCGTGATCCCGGTGGCGCACCTCAGCTCCGCTGCCGACGCGACGGGTGCCGCAGGGCGCAGGATCCTCGGTGAGGTCACCGCGCTCGGCGTCGAAGTCGCCGCCACCCTCGGGCTGGTCGCCAGCGGCTACCGACTGGTGATCAACACGGGGAGTGATGGCGGCCAGAGCGTAGGGCACCTCCACCTTCACTTGCTCGGCGGGCGGCAGCTGCACTGGCCGCCAGGATGACCGCCGGGGTGTGCCTCGACGTGCGCACGCCCCTGCTCAAGGGGTTCGTCGCATTCCCAAGGCGCGAAAGGTCAGCAAGTGCCCCAGCAGTGCCGACATCACCATCACCGTTGGCAACCAGACCCAGGGCGCGACGATCACCCAGACGTTGGCCGGCGAGTTCATGAAGAGCCGGAACGGTGTTGGGGCTGACAGCATCGCGACCGCCATGATGTTTACCAGCAGTGCTAATCCCATCACATTCCAGAGGAACACCAACCGGACCGGGCGTTCGTCGCGCACCAGCCAGATGGCGAGCGGGATCGCCGTGATGCCGGTCACGATATCAAGATTCCTGGCACTGTAACTCATCTGGATCGGCATCAGTCCACGGCGGTGAGGGCCAGCCATCCGAACGCAGCCGCCGCCGCCAAGGTGGTGCTCCGCGTCACCACGTCGGGAGGGGCCCCGTCGCGTGTCCACGCGCGATTCACCGCGAAGGCGAAGAGGGCGGCCAGGAAGAGCGCCAGTCCGACGAACCCGACGCGGAGCAGGGGTGAACCAGCGGGGAGGAGCGCTGACATCGGAGGGGTCCAGTTCGGGTGGGCCGGCGGGCAGCGGTCGGGGTCGGCTCGGGATCAGGGGCAATCTGCCCCGCGAAACGGCTCCCGGTAATGTCCAGCGGAGGGATTCCGATCGGCGGTACGCGGCCCTGACCCACTCGGGGCCGGTACCGCCACGGGTTGCCCCCACCCCGACCGACCGGTTGCCTCGACCGCTCTCGCCCGTTAAGCTTTCCTGAGCTATGCACCAACCGCTCCCTGACCGGAGCATGAGAGGGGTGATTTTTTAATGTCGGAAGTCGTCATCCACGAGGATGAAAGCTTCGAGCGCGCACTGAAGCGCTTCAAGAAGAAGTGCGAGAAGGCCGGGATCCTGTCGGATCTTCGCAAGCATCGCCACTACGAGAAGCCGAGCGAGAAGCGGAAGCGCAAGATGAACGCCGCACAGCGCAAGACGCGTCGTCGCCCGTCCCATGCCTGAGATTGCCGCCCGTCTGCGCGCCGACCAGGTTGTCGCGCGGAAGGCGTCAGACAAGGACCGAACCCTGGTACTGGGAACGGTCCTTTCGTCGTTCAAGAATCGCGAGATCGAACTCGGCCGAGAGCCCACCGACGACGAAATCGCCGATATCCTCCGGAAACAGATCAAGCAGCGCTTCGACTCGGTGGAACAATTCACCAAGGCGGCGCGGTTGGATCTGGTCGCCAAGGAGGAGTATGAGATCGGCATATTGCGCGGGTACCTCCCCCCGGAAGCCGATCCGGAGGCGATCCGTGCCGCCGCGCGTGATGCGATCGCCGCCGGTGCGAACGATATCGGCCAGGTGATGGCAGCATTGATGGGACGCTTCAAGGGGAAGGCTGACGGCAAAGTGATCAACCAGATTGCCCGAGAGGCACTGCAGCAGGGATGACCGTCTCAGCGATAGTCCCGCACGGGGTGCGGTCCTTCACGGAGGACGGCACCCCGTCGCCATTGGACCCCGCGCACTCTGCGGATGCACTCGACGCCCTCGAATTCGAGGTCGCGCTCGAGGTTGTGGCCGAGTATGCCGTGGGGCCGCTCGGCGCGGAAGCGCTGCGGGCACGGCGCCCCAGCGCGAACGCGGACTGGATCCGGTTCGAGCTGGCGTACGTCGGTGAAATCGTGGCACTATTGCGCCGGGGCGAATCGGTTTCGATCGCGCCGGTGCCCGAGTTGCGGGGCGCCCTGGGCCGCCTGCGGGTCGAAGGGAGTGTGTTGGAGCTGGGGGAACTCGTCGATATCAAGTCCACGCTGGCGGCCGGTCGCGCGGTGGCAGCGGAGCTGGAGCGCGTCGCCGAGTCGTGCCCGAGAGTTGCAGCACTTCGTGTTCCGCCCGCCGACCGGGCCATCGAGCGCCTGCTCGAACGCTCGATCGGCGATGATGGCGAGCTGCTCGACACTGCCTCGCCCGCACTCGCCGCGGCTCGCCGCGAAGTGCATACGGCGCGGGAGCGGCTGGTGCGGCGACTCGAATCGCTCCTCCGAGATCTGGACAGTTCCGCCGTCGCCGGCGGGGCGAGTGTGACGATGCGCGGGGGGCGCTACGTGATTCCGGTGCGGCGCGACGCCCGCTCCCGTCCCGATGGCATCATCCACGACGAATCAGGAAGTGCGGGGACGCTCTTCATCGAACCGACCGCTGCCATCGAACTGGGCAACGCGGTGCGCGCGTCGGTGCTCGCCGAGGAGCGCGAAGTGCTCAAGGTGCTGCGCGAGCTGACCGAAGCGTTGCGGCCAGCACGGGAGTTCATCCGCGCGCTGCACGTCGTCGCGGTGGAAATCGACACGATCGTCGCCCGGGCACGCTGGGCACTGGCGACCCACGGTGAGGTCCCCGAAATCGTGGGGGCAGGCGGGGCGCTGGTGTTGCGCGACGCCCGCCATCCGCTCCTGCTGGCACGGGGGCTAACCGTGGTCCCGTTCGACCTCGTGCTGGATCCCGGGGAGCGGACGCTGCTGATTTCAGGACCCAACACGGGCGGCAAGACCGTCCTGCTCAAGGCGACCGGGTTGATGCTCGCCCTGGCGCAGAGCGGCATTGTGCCTCCCGTCGGCTCGAGGAGCGTGCTCCCGATCGTGCAGCGATTCTTTGCAGACATCGGCGATCATCAGTCACTCGCGGCCGACCTCTCCACCTTCTCGGCACACGTGGCCGAGTTGCGTCGGATTCTTGACGCCGCGGACTCCTCCACGCTGGTCATACTGGACGAAGTCGGCTCCGGCACCGATCCGGCCGAAGGCGGCGCGCTCGCGATGGCGGTGCTCGAGACGTTGACCCTGCGGGGCACCCTGACGCTGGCCACCACACACCTGGGTACCCTCAAGACCCTCGCGACGCGCGTGCCCGGGGTCGTGAATGGGTCGCTGCATTTTGACGCGGCGACGCTCTCACCTAGCTACCGCTTCACCAAGGGAATCCCCGGCCGTTCCTACGGGCTCGCGATCGCACGGCGCCTCGGCGTGGATGCCACCGTCCTCGCCAAAGCGGAGACGCTGGTGCCGGAAGCGGAGCGGGAGCTCGACCGACTGCTCGCCGCAGTCGAGGCGCGGGAGCAATCGCTGACGCGCGAGGAGCGGGATGTTGCCGAGCGATTGGGTGAAGTGGAGCGTCGGGAGGCTGTGGCGGGAGTGACCGAGTCGGCCCTGCTGGCGCGTGAGTCGGCACTGAAGCGACAGGAGAAGGACGCCGAGCGCGACCGCGCCCGGCTGGCCAAAGCGTATCTGCTCGAGGCTCGGAAGCGGGTAGAGGAGGCGTTGACGCTGGCCAAAGGTGCCGTGGAGGAGGCAGGCGCCCGCGAGGCACGCCGCATCCTGGAGGATGGCGTCCGCGAAGAGAGCCGCCGACTCGACGAACCCGACCCACTTCCGGTAGGTGCCGGGGAGCGCCTCGCGGTGGGGGCGCGGGTGCGGCTGACGACTGGTTCGACCGGCGATGTGGTCGAGTTGCGCAGCGACGGCAAAGCCGTCGTCGTGGTCGGCACAATGCGTCTGATCGTGACGGCGAAGTCGCTGGTCCTGCTTGGCCGGGATGCCCGTCACAACACGCCGAAGCCGGAGCGCACGGCGGTCGATGCACCAACACTCGAGGCCGCCTACGAGATAGACTTGCGCGGGATGCGGGCCGATGAGGCGGAGTCGGTGGTGTATTCGGCAATTGACGGCGCCACCCTCGCCGAGCAGCCGCAGCTTCGTATCATTCACGGAATGGGCACTGGAGTCTTGCGCGATGTCGTGCACCACCTGCTGAAAAGCGATCGGCGGGTTGCTTCATTCGATTTCGCACCGCGGCAGCAAGGTGGCGTCGGCGTGACTATCGCGGTCTTCCGCTAGATGGCCCGCATTCCCGACGAACTCATCGAGCGGGTGCGCGACACTGCCGACCTGCTTGAGATCGTTCAGGAGGCGGTCCAGTTGAAGCGGCAGGGGAGCGACTATCGTGGACCCTGCCCGTTTCACAACGGTACCGGACGCAACTTTGCAGTGATCCCGAAGAAGAACCTCTATTACTGCTTCGTCTGCCACGCTTCCGGTGACGTCTTCACCTGGTATCGCGAGCGGTTCGGGATGGATTATCCCACCGCAGTGCGAGAGGTAGCGCGCCGCTACAACATCGTGATCCCGGATGCGATCGAGCGTGCCGGTCCCGACCCGCGCGAGCCGCTCTATCAGGCGGCGGACGCGGCGCAGGGATGGTTCGCGGCGCAACTGCGCGACAATCCCGAGGCGGAGACCGCGCGGCGGTACCTGCTGGAGCGCCAGTTCTCGCTCGATGCCGCAGCCGAGCTCGGCCTCGGCTATGCGCCGCGCGGCAACGAACTCATCGCGGCGATGAAGCAGCTGGGCATTCCTGATGAAGCGTTGCTCGAGGCGGCGCTGGTGATGCGGCGCGAGGATGGCACCTTCTACTCCCGGTTTCGGGGGCGACTGATATTCCCCATCCACGACCTGCGCGGCCGGACGGTGGCATTCGGTGGCCGGATCCTGGGAGCGGGTGAGCCGAAGTATCTCAACTCGCCGGAAACGCCAGTATTTCACAAGGGCGAGCAGCTCTACCACATCCATCTCGCCAAGCACGCGATCAGGAAGGCCGGTTTCGCCATCGTTGTCGAGGGATACTTCGATGTGCTTCGTCTGGCGCTTGCCGGCCTCGACCACGTCGTGGCACCACTTGGTACGGCGCTCACCGAGGCGCAGGCCACGCTCCTCAAGCGATACAGCGACGAAGTCATCCTCCTCTATGACAGCGATGGGCCGGGTCTGAAGGCGACCTTCCGGGCTGGGGATGTGCTCATCGCCCACGGGGTCCGGGTCCGGGTCGCGACGATGCCGCCAGGCGAAGACCCCGATACCGTCGTGCAGCGGGGCGGGGTGGCGGCCCTCGATCCGATCCTGCGCGATGCGGTCGACCTGCTGGAGCGGAAGCTCCAGCTGCTCGAGGTGAAGGGGTGGTTCGGAGACGTCCGGCGGTCGCGAGAGGCACTTGACCGCCTGTTGTCGACGCTGCGGGCGGCGGCCGACCCGGTCACGCGGGAACTCTACATTTCACGCGTCGCCGAGCGGCTGGGGATCCCGCGCGAGGTGGTCGCCACGGAGGCCGCCGCCCGGCCGAGCTACGAGGGACCACGGCTCGCCGCGGTACCGGAGGCGCCGTCGCGTCGGACAGCGTCGCCGCTGGTCGACCGGGGTCCGCGACCCCCGGGGGCGGAAATCGAGCGGAAGCTGCTTCGGCTGCTGCTGCATCGGCCGGACTGGCTGGCGCGCGCGCGCGAAGAAATCCCGACGGACCGCTTCACCGTTGCAGCGTTTCGGCGGATCTACGGCGTGCTCGCGGCACTCCCCTCCGACGCACCGATCGGTGACGCACTGCCTGGGCTCGATGAACGGGCCCGGGACGCCTGGGATCGCCTCACCGAGGCGGGCGGGGCTCCCGAGGGTTACGATGTCGATCGGGAATACGTCGGCGCGCTCGAGGCACTGGAGGAGATCCACAATTTTCCCGACATCGCCTCCGAGATCGATCCGATGGAGCGGCGGCGTCGCTGGCAGGCGCTCAGCAAGGAAGGACAGGCGCGGTTTAGGTTGTATCTTGCCACTACCCCGAGGCCGCACGGCGGCCCCGGCGCTATGTCACCTGAGGAGTAACAGCGATGCATCCTGACCTTCCCAAGTTGCTGGACGTGCAGACCAAGGATCGCCGACTCGCCGAAATGACCGCGCGAGTCCAGGAGATCGAGGTCGAGCGGGCTGCGCTCGACGTCGTGCTCGATCGGGTGCGCTCCGAGATCGCGTCCGCCACTAGGACGGCAGATGATATGGCCCGCCGCCGCGACGAGTTGGCCACGAAGCTCGACGGCCAGCGCACGAAACACGAAGCGCGACGCCAGCGACTGGAGCAGGAACGCAATCCTCGGGTGGCTGCGCAGCTGATGGCCGACGTCGAACTCGGGCGCTCGATCCTGACTCAGGAGGAGGGAGAGTGGCTGCGCCTCTCTGAAGACGTGTCGACGCGTACTGCAGCGGTGAAGGGGGCGCACGAGCGCCTGACGACTCTCGAGGCAGAGCAGGAGACGACGCGCGCGCTCCTCGACGGGCGGATGGCGGCGCTGGAGCTGGAACTTCTCACGGCGCGGAGCGATCGGGAAGCTTCGGCAAGTCAGCTCGATCGTACCCTCCGGGTCCGCTATGATCGGCTGCGAGGGTCGCGCACCAGCGAGATTCTGGTGCCAGCCGGCAACCCTCAGGGTCACGCCACCTGCACCGCCTGTTTCACCGCGATCCCTCGCTCGCGGATCGGGCGGTTGCAGGCTGAGGGCCTGCTCCTCGATGGCTGCGAGATGTGCGGCGCGATCGTGTACCTCGCCGAGGTCACAGTCTGACGATGGCGCCGCGCTGGCGCCTCGCGCCGGCTCCCGATGAGGAAGCCGCGAGGTCGCTGGCGGCGGCGCTCTCGCTTCCGATGCCGCTGGCGTCCTTGCTCGTCCAGCGAGGCCTGGGTGGTATCGACCTCGCTCGCGCCTTCCTCCGTCCTCCCCTCGATTCCCTTGCCGATCCGTTTCGCCTCGCCGGGATGCCATCCGCCGTCGAAATCATTGTGGCCGCCGTGCGCGCGGGGACAGCCATTCTGATTCACGGCGACTACGATGTCGATGGCCAGTGCGCTGCCGCCTTGCTGACCCGCGCCTTGCGAGCTGCTGGCGCCACTGTCCACGCCTTTGTCCCCGATCGGCTGAATGATGGGTATGACTTCGGTGAGGCCGGCCTCCGCGAGGCGGCGCGGGTGGGTGCCGGCCTGATCGTGACCTGTGATTGTGGCATCACGGCGGTGGCGGCGGTGGCAGCCGCGAAAGCCGCAGGGATGCAGGTGGTCATCACCGACCACCACCTGCCCGGCGAGACGCTACCCGCCGCCGACGCAATCGTCGATCCCCAGCAGCCCGGCGACCGGTCGGGTCTCGAGATGATGTGCGGCACTGGCATCGCCTTCAAGCTCGTCCAGGCGCTGGTCGAACCGTTGGGGCTCCCGGCCACACTGCCGCTGCACCTGATCGACTACGTCGCCGTCGCGACCGTCGCTGACGTTGTCCCGCTCGCCGGCGAGAATCGTGTGCTGGTCAAGCACGGGTTGCGGCTGCTCGGCGACTCGCGCTGGGCGGGATGGCGCGCGCTGCTGACGACCACGAAGCTTGCGGGTCAGGAGTTACGCGCTGGGCAGGTCGGCTTCATTCTCGCCCCGCGGCTGAACGCGGTGGGGCGCATCGCCGATGCCAAGGACGGACTGCGCCTGCTCCTGACCGATGACCCGGCAGAAGCGGCGGCGCTCGCCGCCCGGCTCGAGGAACTGAACCGCGAACGCCAGGCGTTGGATCAGCGAATTCTTGACGAGGCGCTCACGCTGATCGACCGTGACTACGCCGACCCCGAAGAGCACACCGGCCTGGTGCTCGCGCAGCACGGCTGGCACGCCGGGGTGATCGGCATCGTCGCCTCGCGCGTGGTCGAGCGATTCGGCCGACCCACGATCCTCATCGGTCTCGATGGCGCGCTGGGAAAGGGGAGCGGGCGGAGCATCGATGCCTTCGACCTGCACGCGGCGCTCACCTCGTGTAGTGAGTTGCTCGAGCGCTTCGGCGGACATCGGATGGCCGCAGGACTCACCATCCGGCACGATCGCGTCGCTGCCTTCCGGGCGCGTTTCAACGCGGTGGCGCGCGCCGCGCTTACCCTCGGCGACCTCGGGTCGAGCCAGCGAGTCGATCTCGAGCTCTCGCTCAGCGATGTGACCGATGAGCTCGAACGACTGGGCCGATACCTGGAGCCCTGCGGGATGGGGAATCCATCGCCCGTCTACGGGGCACGGCAGGTGCGGCTCGAAGCGCCGCGCACCGTTGGTGGCCACCATCTCAAATGTGTGCTGCAAGGGGAAGGGCGCAGCCTCGACGCGATCGCCTTCGGCTGGGCCGATCGCGTGGCGTGGCTCGGTGACGGGATGGTGGATGTGGCCTTCAGGCTGGAGCGCAACCAGTATCAGGGGCGGTCCTCGCTGCAGGCGCGGGTCGTGGCGCTCACGCCGCCGGGGGCCGTGTGACCCGGATCGTGAGCGGGGCCTGGGGTGGCCGACGCCTCGCGACGCCGCGCGATCCGCGGGTTCGCCCCACGGCGGAGCGAGTGCGCGAGGCGTGGCTGAACATCCTCGGCGCCGAGTTGCACGGGGCGCGAGTGGTCGACCTCTTCGCGGGCAGCGGCGCGCTCGGACTGGAAGCGCTTTCCCGCGGCGCGGAGCACGCGACCTTCATTGAGCTCAACACGCCATCGCTCACTGCCCTGAAGGAGAACGTCGCCTCGCTCAACGCCGAGGCACAATGCACCGTGCAACGGTACGATGCCCTGCGATTTGTCGCAGCGCTGGAGCCGGACGCTTTCGATGTTGCCCTCGCCGATCCACCCTTCGCGGGGGACTTCGCGGAACGTCTGGTGGCGAGCTGGCAGGCGGTGCCGTTCGCGCCGGTGCTCGCGGTGGAACACTCTTCCAAGGTGACCATTCCTGGCGGCGAGACGCGCCGCTGGGGCGATGTCGCCGTCACTTTCTTCCGGGCCCTATGACTCGAATCGCGATCTATCCCGGTTCGTTCGACCCTCCGACACGGGGGCACGAGGACCTCATTCGGCGTGCCGTGGGGCTCGCCGATCGGCTCATCGTGGCGGTGGCGATCAATCCGAGCAAGGAGCCCCTCTTTCCGGTTGAGGAGCGCCTCCGGCTGCTGCAGTGCTCCGTGGGGGACGAATCGCGTGTGGAGCTGGCGTCGTTCTCGGGGCTGCTGGCGGATTTCGCCCGGGATCGCGGTGCGACCATGGCTGTGCGCGGCCTCCGGGCCGTCAGTGACTTCGAGTACGAGTTTCAGATGGCGTTGATGAACCGCCGGTTGAATCCGGAACTGGAGACGGTCTTCCTCGTCCCGGCGGTGGACCTCACCTATCTCTCTTCCTCACTGGTGCGCGAGGCCGCCCGGTTCGGCGGTAACCTCGACGGCCTGGTACATCCCGCCGTGGCGGAAGCGCTGAAGCTGCGATTCGGCCGGTGAGCTTTCGCGAGCAACTTCGGGCGCGCGCAGCGGGAACCGGTGCCCGGATTGTCCTGCCCGAGGGCGACGATCCGCGGATCCGTGGCGCCGCCGACACGCTCGTCCGGCTGGGGATCGCGACGCCAATCCTGCTCGGCGGCCCGGCGCCCCGGCCGGTCGATCACCCGATGCTCGCGTCAGTGGCCGAACATCTTCGCGCCAGACGTCCGGAAGCGGTGCGCGACGGTGTGCACGCCCTCGACCTGGCGAGCGACCCGCTGCGGTTCGCTGCTTCGCTGGTTGCCATCGGGGCGGCAGATGGCTGCGTGGCGGGCGCGGTCGAAACGACCGCCGACGTGGTACGCGCGGCGCTCTGGGCGATCGGACTCCGGCGTGGGCTAGGCACGGTGAGTGCTGCGATGTACCACGGCCTCCCCGACGGTCGCGTCTACACCTTTACCGACATTGCAGTGCTGCCGGCGCCGACCGCGCCGCAACTTGCGGACGCCGCCCTAGCCGCGGCACTGGATCGCCGGGCCCTCGTCGGCGACGAGCCGATCGTGGCGTTCCTCTCCTACAGCACCAAGGGCAGCGCGACGGGTCCGGATCCCGTCCGGATGCAAGCGGCGCTGGCATTGTTCCGGGTCCTGGCGCCCGGAATCGTCGCGGACGGGGAGCTGCAGGTCGATGCCGCGATCGTTCCCGATGTCGCGAGGCGAAAGTGCCCCGACTCCCCGGTCGCGGGCCGCGCCAATATTCTGGTCTTCCCGTCCCTCGATGCGGCCAACATCGCCTACAAGTTGACTGAGCGACTGGGTGGTGCGAGTGCGGCTGGACCCCTGCTTCAGGGACTCGCACGACCGATGTCCGACCTGTCGCGCGGGGCCTCGACGGACGATATTGTGGATGTGGCGGCGATGGTGGCGCTCCAAGCGAGCGCCCGGACGGACTGAATCAAGGAGCAATGGCGATGGCGTTTTCGGCAAACCGGGATGCTGGCGGAGTGACCGTGGTGGCGGTCGAAGGGCAGCTCATCGTGGCGAACCGCCAGGAGCTCAAGCAGTTGATGCAAGACGCGCTGGACCGGGGAGAGCTCAAGTTTTTGCTCGACTTCACTCGAACGGCGTACATCGATTCCTCCGGGCTCGGTGCCCTCGTCTCCATCAGCAAGAAGGTGCGCGAGGCGGGCGGCGACTTGCGGCTGGCCGGTCTGAATGAAGACCTTCGCTCGCTGTTCGAGTTGACCAAGCTCGACACGTTGTTCACGATCTCCGAGACCGCCTCGGAGGCACTCGCGGGCTTCTGAGGTCGCGCGATGATCACCGCCGCCCGGCTTGCTCCCCGCGACCCCAACGGCAGCCACCGCTTTCGCGTCGAGTTGCCGACGGATCTCGCGCAGGTGGGTTGCGTCGTGGAAGCGGTGATGGAATGCTGCAACACCGTCGCCACCGTTTCCAGCCGCACCCGCTTTCGCCTCTGCACGGTCGTCGCCGAGGCCGTGGCGAACGCGATGGTCAATGGCAATCGGAATGATCCCGGTCGCCTCGTCATCGTCGACATCGAATTCGATAGCGATCAAATCGTGATCGCCGTCTCCGACGAAGGCGATGGCTTCGACCCCGAGGCGGTCCCTGACCCAACCCACCCCACCACCCTCGATGCCACTCGGGGTCGAGGCCTCTATATGATTCGCTCACTGGCAGATCACGTCGCGTTCAATGACCGGGGAAATACGATCTGGATGACGCTCCCCCGCTGCTGAGCCACCTCGGGGACGCCCTTGCGCCGCTGGGAGCCCTCGCCGGGGCCACGCTGCGACTCTGGCGACTGGAGGGGGAGCACTGGCACCTGGTGGCCGGCTCGACTTCGGGGGCCGACGCGCCGCGCGCGCCGCGCCAGGATGCTGCGGCGTGGCACGCCATCCCGGACGCTCCGGGTCATTTTCTCGAAATTCTCCCCGGCCCCGGTGCACGCGCCGACGATCTCGCTGCGAGGCTGCTCCCCGTGGTGCATCACCTGCTCGATGCCGATCGCAGTATCACCTCGCTCACCTACGAACTCGCGGCCCGCTACGAAGAGATTGACCTGCTCTACACCATTGGAGAATTGCTCGGTCACGCCCGGTCGGTCGACGAGGTTGCCTCGATCATTCTGCGCGAAGTCACCGCCGTCGTGGGGGCCCGTCGTGCCGGATTGCGGGTCTACCACGAAACCACCGGGATGCTGAGCACCGTGGCGACACTCGGGATGGCGGCGGGAGTGATTCCAGCGGATATTCACGTCGACGAGCCCGATACCGTCGTCGCCCGGGCCTTCCGTTCGGCGCAGATCGAAACCGGCGTCCAGCCACACTGGGTGCCGGGCGAAGTCCTTGCCGTGCCGATCAGCTACGCCGCCGCGGGGCAGCCGTCGCGAGTGGTCGGGACGTTGGCACTCGCCGACCGGGCGGGCGGCGGTTCGTTCACGCGCGAAGAGACCAAGTTGGTCGCGGCGGTCGCGACGCAGATCGGCGCCGCCCTCGAGAATGCTCGACTGGTCTCCCGCGAGCACGAACGGCAACGGCTGGAACGCGAGCTTGAACTCGCCCACGACCTGCAACTCCGGTTGATGCCCACCGCCGCGGTGTTGCGCGGCGAGGCCGATGTTGCAGTGCGCTCTGAAGCTGCGGAGTCGCTGGGTGGCGACTTCTACACCTTCTCCCGCCTCGGTCGCGGGCGGATCGGCGTGATGATGGGCGATGTTTCATCCCACGGATTCTCCGCGGCAATCATCGCTGCGCAAGTAATGGCAATGGCGGGGATTCACGCGAATTCGACCACACCACCCGACGAGACGCTCGCGCTGATGCACGACTCGCTGCGCGACGAACTGAGCAACACCGAGATGTACCTCTCGGTGTTCTACGGCATTCTCGATCCGACCGCGGGCCGGCTCACGTACACCAACGCGGGGCATCCCTATGCCTTCCGTGTACCACGCTTCGGCGAACTCGAGCGGCTTGCCCCGACCGCACCGCCACTGGGCCTCGTCGATGCAGGCGGATTCGGACGACGGATCGTGCCGTGGCGCTTCACTCAGGATCTACTGGTGCTGTTCACCGACGGAATGGTGGATCAGCAGGATGCGCACGGAGACCGCTTTGGGGAGCCGCGCCTGCTTGCACGCCTCGACGCCGAACGCCACCGGCCGCCGGCCGCACTGATGCAGTTGTTGCTCGATGAAGTCGCGACCTTCGGCGGTCGACCCACCGACGACCGCACCCTGCTCATCCTGCGGATGTAGGCGTGCACGCCAGAAAATCGCTCGGCCAGCACTTTCTGACTGACCCGCGCCTGCTCGGGCGGATTGCGGCGGCCACCGGCGCAGGCGCGCGCGACGTCGTGCTCGAGATCGGGCCAGGGAAGGGGTCGCTGACCGGTGCGCTGCTCGATCGGGGTTGCACCGTTGTTGCCATTGAACGGGATGAGCGAATGGCGGTCCCCCTGCAGCGCCACTTCGCGGGCCGCAGCTTCGCACTGGTCACCGGTGACGCGCTCGAACTGGACTGGCCGGCCCTCGTCGCCCCCTGGACCGTCGATGGCTTCACCTGGCGGGTCGCGGGGAACATCCCCTACTACATCACCTCACCGCTGCTCGAGCGAGCACTCACCGCGCCGTTCCCGGCTTCGGTGACCTACCTGGTGCAGAAGGAAGTGGCCGATCGGATCGTCGCACCGGCGGGACACGATGACTACGGCGCACTCTCGATCGGGATTCAGGCCGTGGCGCACGCCACCCGGTTGTTCACGGTCGGGAAAGGCGCCTTCGCGCCGCCACCCAAGGTCGACTCGGCCGTCCTTCACCTGGTTCCCCGAGCGGTGCCACTCATCCCGGCCCATCAGGTACGAGCCTTCCGCACGTTGGTCACCGGGCTGTTCTCCTATCGCCGGAAACGGATGCAACGGGCCCTGCGGGAGGCCCTCGGCCTCTCGGCAGAGGCGTCGGCGCGGATTCTTGCTGCGGCCGGGATCGATCCCGACGTCCGGCCGGAAGTGGTTGACGTCGCGGCCTTTGTCCGATTGCTGGCAGTCGTTCCGCCCTGACGCCGCCCCTGGCCAGACGCGGCTGGCTCCCCCAGTTGCCCCGACCCCCCCGCTCGTGAAACATTTCACAAATGCACTCTCGCAAGATCGCCGACTCCACGGTCCGCCGCTTGGCGATCTACCTGCGCTTTCTGGAGGAGTTCGACCATCAGGGGCAGGACACGCTCTCCTCCGACGCGCTGGCGCGGCGGGCGGGAACTACGTCGGCGCAGGTTCGGAAGGATCTTTCGTTCTTCGGATCGTTCGGCAAACGGGGACTGGGCTATGATGTACATGCGCTGGCCGAACGACTTCGCGAGATCCTCGGACTGGTGCGCCGCTACCGGGTCGTGCTGGTCGGGGCGGGGAGGCTCGCCGGGGCGTTGGTGAAATTTTCGGGATTTGGCGCACGGGGCTTCGACATCGTCGCCGTCGTCGACCAGGACCCCGCCAAGATTGGCAAGACGTGGGGCGCACTGGTCATTCAAGACGTGGTGAGGCTCGAAACGGTGGTGCGTGACGAACGGATCGACATCGCGATCCTGGTGACGCCGGGTGATCCTGCGCAGGGGCTCGTCGATCGCCTTGTCGCCGTCGGGGTCACCGCGATCCTCTCTTTCGCCCCCGTGCAGTTGCAGGTCCCCGATGGCGTCGACGTCAAGAATGTCAACCTCGCGATCGAGCTGGAGACACTGTCCTATTCACTGCAGCACCGGGTGCACAAATGAGGCAGGAGTGACCGGACTGACCGCCTATCCCAATGGCACGCTGGTGGAACGCGCGATCGAGCTGATGCAGGGCGGTGCGCTCGACGCGGAGGTCATTGCGGCACGGGTGCTGGGGCTGCCCAATGCGCCACGCGCCGTTGCAGAACGACTCGCGACGGCGCTCCTCGGGTCCGACCCGCGGGTGCGGCAGCAGGCAAGTGGGGGCTGGGCGCTGGTCGTCGCGGCGCAGGGATCGCCACTCCTGGAACAATGTGCCTTCGCTGTCGTGGACGTCGAGACCACCGGGATGCACGCGTTGGGTGACGATCGAATCACCGAGATCGCGGTCGTGGTGGTCGAAGGAACCCGGCGGGAGGTCGTCTTCGACTCGCTGGTCAATCCCGGCCGCTCCATCCCTGGGCGCATCACCGAGCTGACTGGCATCTCGGATGCGATGGTCGCCACCGCGCCACTGTTCAGCCAGATCGCCGACCAGGTTGTGGCGGCGCTGGCGGGTCGTGTCTTCGTGGCACATAATGCGCGCTTCGACTGGGGCTTCGTAGGCGCTGAGGTCAAGCGGAGTCGAGACCTGGCGCTCGACGGCCCGCGCCTCTGCACGGTGCGCCTCGCCCGCCGACTGGTGCGCAACGAGCCCTCCTACTCGCTCGGTGCGCTTGCCGTGCGCTTCGGGCTCGAGTTCGCTGCGCGCCACCGTGCCGCCGGTGACGCGATGGTCACCGGGATGCTGCTGCAGCGCCTGCTCGACTCCGCGCGCGATCTGGGCGCGCACACGCTGGCCGAGCTCGAGCTGCTGCATCGCACGCCCGTCAGCGAGCTTCCGGGATGAGTGGCGTCACCACATTCACGATCGGTCGACTCACCGTGCACGCCCTCGAAGGCGGGCAGCAGCGCCTCGATGGTGGTGCCATGTTTGGCGTCGTGCCGAAGCCGCTCTGGGAGCGTCGGATCGCGCCCGATCCGAGGAACCGGATCACCCTGGCGATGCGCGCGTTGCTGATCGAGCACGACGACGGCTTGGTGCTGGTCGAGACGGCACTCGGGAACAAGGAGGGGGAGAAGTTCCGCGACATCTACGGGATCGAGAACAGTGGCGCCGACGGGCGCACGACGCTCGAAGACTCGCTTGCCCTGCTTGGGCATTCACCGGCCGATATTCGCACCGTCCTCAACACGCACCTCCATTTCGACCACGCCGGTGGCGACACCTTCATCGCGGCTGACGATCCGGAGCGGCGGGTCCAGCTGGCGTTTCCCAACGCGACCTATGTGACTCACCGTCGCGAATTCGAATGGGCTACGCATACGAACGAGCGCACCCACGCCAGCTACATCCCGCACAACTTCCTCCCGGTCGTGGAGGCCGGGAAGTTCCGGTTCCTCGAGGGCCCTGCCGGCACTGTGGTGCCGGGAGTGCGGGTGATCGTGACGCCGGGACACGTGCCGTGGCACCTCTCGGTCCTGATCGAGAGCGCGGGAGAGGCGCTGCTCTTTCCGGCCGACGTGGTGCCCACGGCACACCATCTCCCCCTCGCCTGGATCATGGGCTATGACGTGGAGCCACTGCGGACAATGGAGAGCAAGCGGGCGCTCTTCTACCGCGGGATGGCCGAGGGGTGGCGGATTGTCTTCACCCACGACGCCGAGACGGTGGGTGGGCGGCTGGTCGCTGGGGAGCGGGGAACAGAGCTGGCAGAGGTGGTGCGGGCACCAGGAGCGTGAAACCGTCCGTTCCACCTCGGAACGCAGACCTCTTGACCGAGCGATCGGGTTCCACTAGGATTGTCCCCGTTCAAGTGAGTGGGAAACCACTCCACCCCGAGCCGGCAGGAGATGGCGAATGGGTCCGAAGAGTCATAAGCATCCACGCCTCCGGGCGTGCGGTGCGCCTCTACGGACACCCCGCCACCAGTGGGGTGTCCTTTTTTTCTGGTCTCCGAACGAGGGAATGGCCCACTGTCCAGCTTCGAGCGTGAGCGTCGAGTTCGAGTGAATCGGCAGATCCGGATTTCGCCGGTTCGCGTGGTGACCGCGGAAGGAGAACAGCTCGGCGTCCTCTCGATCGAAGAGGCGTTGGCAGCCGCAGCGGAACGTGGACTCGACCTGGTCGAAGTCGCGCCGATGGCCCGCCCGCCCGTGGTCAAGATCATGGACTACGGCAAGTACAAGTTCGAGGAAGCCAAGGCAGCTCGGGCGGCCAAGAAGAAGCAGCACGTGATTCACCTGAAGGAAGTGAAGTACCGGCCCGGGATCGACGACCACGATTTCGACTTCAAGACCCGCCACGCCCGGGAGTTCCTTGGCGAAGGGAACAAGGTGAAGGTCACAATGATGTTCCGCGGTCGACAGATCGCGCACACGGAGCTGGGGAAAGCGGTCCTCGACCGCGTCGCCGCAGCCCTCGTTGATATCGGCAAGGTCGAGCAGGATGCCAAGCTCGATGGCCGAAACATGATCATGGTGCTTGCGCCGAAATAGGCGTGGCCCCGAACTAGGACGGAGACGAGTATGCCAAAGCAGAAAACCAAGCGCGCCGCGATGAAGCGCTTCAAGGTGACCGGCAGCGGGAAGATCAAGCGTGGCCGCGCCAACAAGCGTCACATCCTGACGAAGAAGACGACCAAGCGGAAGAGCCAGCTCGGCAAGTCAGCCCTGGTCAGCTCCGCCGATTATCGTCGTACCATCAAGCTGCTTCAGGCCTGAGGAGAGTAGACCATGCCACGCGTAACCAACGGGCCGGCGCACCACGCCCGCAAGAAGAAGATCATGGAGGCGGCCAAGGGCGGCTTCGGCGCCCGCAGCAAGCTGTACAAGGCCGCCAAGGAAAATGTCGAGCGCGGGCTGGCCTATGCCTATCGCGATCGTCGCAAGAAGAAGGGAGATTTCCGGACCCTGTGGATCACGCGCATCGGTGCCGCAGCCCGGATGCACGAGCTTTCGTACTCGCGCCTGATGTTCGGCCTCAAGCAGGCTGGCGTCGAGATCAATCGGAAGGTGCTCGCGGACCTTGCCGTGCACGACGCCGAGGCCTTTGCGAAGCTGGCTGAGGTCGCGAAGTCCCATCAGGGCTGATTCGCCCGCATTGTTGTGACTCTCGTGGGGCCGGCCGTCGCTGTACGGACGGCCCCGCGCCGGTTTTCGCAGTTCCCGTCCGGAGCCCGCGTGCCCGTGTCTGATCACCCCTCCTTGCAGTCCCTGCGTGACCGCCTCGCGGCGGTCGAGATCCTTGACGCCGCCTCGCTCGAGGCCGAGGAGATCGCGGTCCTCGGGCGGAAGCAGGGCGAACTCACGCAGCAACTGAAGCGGCTTGCCACGCTCCCGATCGAGGAGCGGCGCGCCCTGGGCGCGGCGTTCAACCAGTTGAAGCTGGAATTCGAAACCGCCTTCGTGGCACGCCGACGCGTGCTGGATGGAGCGCTGCGGGCGCACGATCCTGCGATCACCGATCTCACGATGCCCGGTCGCTCGACCTGGGACGGTACCCGTCATCCGGTGACGCTCGTGGTGGAGGAGATCGTCGCGATCTTCGCAGCGCTCGGCTTCTCGGTCGCGCTGGGGCCGGAAGTGGAGAGCGAGGCGCTGAACTTCGCCGCCCTGAACTTCCCGCCAGACCATCCGGCGATGGATTTGCACGACACCCTCTATCTCGACCCTGACGGGCACCACCGTCCCGTTGGTGATCGCCTGTTGCTGCGGACCCACACCTCGCCGGTTCAGATTCGCGTGATGCAAGCCGGTCCACCCCCGTATCGAGTGGTGATTCCCGGCATCGTCTATCGCAACGACCCCTTCGATCCATCGCACGCGCCTGCCTTCTCGCAGATCGAAGGACTTGCGGTGGATGAGGGAATGACCTTCGTCGATCTCAAGGCGACGCTGGCCCACTTTGCTCGAACATTTCTCGGCAGCAGCACGCGCGTGCGCTTCCGGCCCTCGTACTTTCCGTTCACCGAACCGTCTGCCGAGATGGACGTTGGCTGCGCGATTTGTGGAGGGGCGGGGTGCGGCGCCTGCAAGGGCAGTGGCTGGATGGAGATTCTCGGCTGCGGAATGGTGCACGAGAATGTCCTCCGCAATTGCAACATTGACGCCGAGCGGTATACGGGTTTCGCCTTCGGGATGGGACCACAGCGCATCGCGATGCAGCGCTATGCCCTGCCAGACATCCGGCTGCTGTACGCCGGCGATATGCGCTTCCTGACGCAGTTCGGGAGGCTCGGTCGATGAAGGTCTCCCGTCGTTGGCTCGAGGCGTTTCTCCGGCGCCCCCTCGATTCGGGCGATATCGCGGCGCGGCTCGCAATGCTCGGCGCCCCGGTGGATGCCATCGACCCGGTCGGCGCCGACCTGGGTGCCATTGTCGTCGCGCTGGTAACGGCGGTGCGCCCGCACCCGAACGCCGAGAAGCTTCGAGTCACGACCGTCGACGACGGGAGCGGCACGCTGTTCTCGGTGGTCTGCGGTGCGCCCAACGTGACCGCTGGGAGCAAGTATCCCTTTGCCCGGCTGGGCACGACGATGCCGAGTGGCGTGGTGATCGAGCGGCGCAAGTTGCGCGGCGAACCATCCGAAGGGATGTTGTGCTCGGCGCGCGAGCTTGGGCTCGGAAGCGATCACGATGGGCTCCTCACCCTCCACACCGATGCCGCTCCCGGCACCGCGCTGTCGACCGTACTGGATATTACGGACGAACAGCTCGATATCGACGTCACCCCGAACCGTCCAGACCTGCTGAGCCACAAGGGCGTCGCGCGGGAACTCGCCACGTCGTACGGCATTCCGTTCCGCCTCCCGGAGATTCCGGAACTGGCCGATGTCGACTTGCCGCCGCCGGTGCGCTACGTCGACGAGGCGGTGGTCGGCGGGATTCGCCTCGCCATCGCCGACCCCGAGGGCTGCGGCCGTTTTCTTGCGGCCGTCATCCGCGGCGTCAAGGTGGGCCCCTCCCCGGAGTGGCTGCAGCGTCGGCTCGCCAGCGTCGGCGCGCGCTCGATCAACAACATCGTCGACGCCACGAATTACATCCTGCTCGAGCTGAACCAGCCGACCCACGCCTACGATGCGGCGACACTGCGCGGCCCGGCCATCATCGCGCGGTCGGCTGGCCCCGGCGAATCCGTTGTGACCCTCGACGGTGTCCGTCGGGATCTTGCCGAAGGTGCGCTTGTCATCGCCGATGCCGAGCGCGTGATCGGCATTGCCGGAGTGATGGGAGGCCGTGAGACCGAGGTCACTGCGGGCACCACGGATGTCTTCCTCGAGTGCGCCTGGTTCGAGCCGTCACGCGTGCGCAAGACGCGACGCCTCGCGGGACTCGCCACCGAAGCGTCGCAGCGCTTTGAGCGCGGCACCGATCGCTGGGGTGCCGTCGATGCATTCCGCCGTTGCATTCGGCTGATGCTCTCCGTGGCCGGCGGCACGGTCGATGGTCCAACCGTGGATTGTGTCCCCGTTCCGGCGTTCCCGCCGCGAATTTTTCTGCGTCCGTCACGGGTGGCACAACTGCTCGGTGTCGACCTGCCGTGGATCGAAATCGAGAAGCATCTGGTCGCACTCGGCGCCACCGTGGTGCGCAAGCCCGACGACGAACGGATTGCCGTGGATGTACCCGGATGGCGGCCCGACATCACCGCCGAGATCGATCTGATCGAGGAAATCGCCCGGTTCCACGGCTACGACAACATCCCGACCGACCTGCGCCCGTTCCGCGCCAGCCAGCGACCGGACGACGCGGCCTGGGGGGCTGCCGCCCGGATGCGGATCGGGCTGGCTGGACTTGGACTCTCCGAAGTCGTGACGCTGCCGATGGTCCGTGATCCGGCGGCGCTCGCCCCGCGCCTGCTTAATCCGCTCTCGGTCGAACACGGGACGCTCCGGACAGCGCTGGTGCCCTCGCTCATCGGCCAGGTCGAGGCGAATTGGTCCAACCAGGTGGGCGACGTGCGGCTGTTCGAGGTAGGCACCGTCTTCGCAAACTCGAATCCGGGCGAACCACCACGCGAGGCGATGCACGCCGCATTCGTCGTGACGGGTGGTCGCCAGCCCGGCCATTGGACCGGGGCGGGGAAGTCGGTCCCCTGGGACGTCTGGGATGCCAAGATCGTCTTCGAGCACCTGGTTGCTCTGGCGCAACCTTCCGCACGGGTCCAAGTTGATGGGGGACAATGGATTGCCCGGGATCCTGAGGGGGACGCGGTTGGCTGGTGCGGCCCGGTTGCCGCGGATGCGCCGCCGTGGGCCACCGCGCTGTTTGCGGGTGAGGTCACAGTGGCAGAGCGCGCGGCGCAGGCAACTGCCTACCTGCCGGTGCCACCCTTCCCGTCCAGTGCCCGCGACCTCGCGCTCCTGGTGCCGCTGCGTCGACCGGTGGTCGACATTACCTCGCTGCTGACGGAGCGTGGGAGCCGGTTCGGACTGGAGTCCGTCAGCGTCGTGGATGAGTATCGTGGCAAGTCGTTGCCTGAGGGGGTGCGGAGTGTGGCCATCCGCCTCGTGTTCCGGGCTGCGGATCGGACCCTGACCGACACCGAGGTGGAGCAGGCCGTGCATCGCCTGCGGACTTCGCTGGAGCGTGAGCTTGACATCACCCTACGTTCGTCCTGATCGCGCGGCCGTCGGCGAGCTTGAGCGGGTGCTCCGGCACCTGACGGATGAGCTTGCCGGCTGGCGGCGTCGCTGCCTCAAGGCCGAGGGTGAATTGTCGGGGCTGAAGGCGACGGATGGAATGGTGCCTGGGGACGACGTGGTCCGGATGCGCGCCCATCTGCTCGATCTCGAACGCGCGAATCTGGATCTCCGTGCGCGGGTCGACCGGGCCCGTGAGGCGTTGCTCCGGATGCAGCAACGGTTGGCGTTTGTCGAGGGCGAATTCGAACCCGAGGTCCGCGCGTGAGCGAGACGCCGAAGCACTCTGTCCGGGTGCAGGTTGGCGGCGAAGAGCTCCTGGTGCGCTCCGAACTGCCGCCGGAGTATACTCGGGAGGTCGCGGCGTACTTCGACGACGCCCTTCGACGCATTCGCGCGATGCTGCCGACGATCGAGGCGCACAAGGCCGCCATCCTCGCCGGACTTGCCGTGACGGATGAACTCTTCCGCGCGCGCCGCGCCGATCTCGACGTTGCGGCACGCGTCACCACGTTGTCCGAAGAAATGGCCCGCCTGCTGCCGCCTGCGAAGCGCGGGCAGCGCGTCGGCGCAGACTGACTGCAAGGCGACGCGCAAAGCGTCGCATGGAGCATAGATAATGGACGTGACCCTCCTGGCCGCCGTGGGTGGCGGTGTGGCGCTGGGCATCCTGCTCGGCGCCTTTCTCTGGAATCTCTCGCTGGCCTCCAAGGGACGATCGGCACGCGCACTCGTCGCGGCGGCGGAGCACGAGGCGACCGAAGTCCGTGCGGTCGGGGAACGCGAGGCGATCATCGCCCGGGAGCGTCACCTCGTTGCGGCGCGAGAGGAAGCCCTGGGCCTCAAGGAAGAAGTCGCCCGCGAAGCCGCCCGTCGGCGGGAAGAGGTGGAACGCGCTGAGCGGCGCCTGAGCGAACGGGAATCGCAACTCGCCGAGCGGCAGGACCATCTGCGGGGCGAGGAGCGGGCGCTCGAGCAGCGCCGTGCCGACTTGGCTCGCTCCGAAGCGGGGCTGGTCGAGCGACGCGAGGCGCTCGTCCAGGAGCATCACGAACTGCAGCTTCGCCTCGAACACGTGGCGGGACTGACCGCCGAAGCAGCCGCGCGCGAAGTGCGCCAGCAGGTCGAAGACGAGGCGCGGACGCAGGCTGCCGCGGGCGCGCGGGAGATCAAGGAGAAGGCGCGCCGCGAGGCCGACAAGGAGGCGCGGCGACTCATCGCGATGAGCACCCAGCGGCTTGCCGCCGAACACACCGCCGAAACCACCGTCTCCGCCGTCGCACTGCCGAGCGATGAGATGAAGGGCCGCATCATCGGCCGGGAAGGGCGCAACATTCGCGCTTTCGAACTCGCCACCGGGGTCGATGTGATCATCGATGATACCCCGGATACGGTGGTCGTCTCCTGCTTCGACCCGATCCGTCGTGAAGTGGCGCGCCGCGCGCTGGAGTCGCTGGTCGCCGACGGGAGAATTCATCCCGGGCGCATCGAGGAACTGGTCGCCAAGGCACGTGTGGAGCTGGACGGCCAGCTGGTCGAGCTCGGCGAACGCGCCGCATACGACGTTGGCGTTCACGGATTGCACCCCGAATTGATCAAGCTCGTCGGTCGGATGCGCTACCGGACCTCCTACGGCCAGAATATGTACGAACACTCGAAGGAAGTAGCGTGGATCGCCGGGATGATGGCCACCGAACTCCACCTCGATGTCGCGCTGGCACGTCGTGGTGGACTGCTGCACGATATGGGGAAAGTCCTGACGCACGAACACGAAGGAACCCACGTTCAGCTCGGCGCGGAGATGGCCCGCAAGTACGGCGAGAGTGCGGCAGTGATCAACTGCATCGAGGCACACCACGATGACGTGGCCCACGAGAGCAGCGAGTCGGTGCTGGTGCAGGCCGCCGACGCCATCAGCGGCTCGCGCCCTGGCGCGCGGCGCGAGGCGTTCGAGAGTTACGTCAAGCGCCTGACCCGACTCGAGGAGATCGCGGGGGGCTATCCCGGGGTCGAGAAGACGACGGTGATCCAGGCAGGCCGGGAGGTTCGGGTCATCGTCGTACCGGAGCAGGTCAATGATGCCGAAGCCCAGCTGCTCTCTGAGACGATCGCGCGGCGCATCGAAAGTGAGCTCCAGTATCCGGGACAGATCCGGGTCACCGTGATCCGGGAGACGCGCGCAACGGACGTGGCGAAGTGAGTGGCCGCCTGCTCGATGGGGTGGCGATCGGTGCCGGCATTCGCGCGGAAGTGGCCGAAGGTGCCGCCGGATTGCGTGCGCGGGGGGTCGTTCCAGGACTGGCCGTCGTGCTCGTGGGTGAAAACCCCGCCTCGCAGATCTACGTGCGATCCAAGGGGAAGGCCTGCACGGAAGCCGGGATGCTTTCCGAGACCGTCCGCTTGCCGATCGATACCCCCGAGCTCGAGTTACTGGCCGTCATCGACCGACTCAACGCCGATCCCCGGATTCACGGGATCCTCTGTCAGCTACCGGTGCCGCCCCATATCGACACTGATAAGGTGCTCCGGCGGATCGATCCCGCGAAGGATGTCGATGGCTTCCATCCCGTCAACGTGGGCAAGCTGGTTCTGGGCGACCCCACGGCGTTCCGTCCGGCCACCCCATTCGGCATTCAGCAGCTCCTGCTGCGCTCAGGCACCGAGACGCGCGGTGCCCACGCGGTGATCGTCGGACGCTCGACGATCGTGGGGCGCCCGATGGCTTCGCTGCTGCTGCAGTCGGGCCCTGGCGGGGACGCCACCGTCACCGTCGCGCACTCACGCACGCGCGATCTGCCGGCGATCTGTCGCTCCGCCGACATCCTGATCGTCGCGATCGGTCGGGCACACTTCATCGGCGCCGATGCGGTGAAGCCCGGCGCGACGGTGATCGATGTCGGGATCAACCGGATCGCCGACGCGACCCGTCCCAGCGGGTACCGGGTGGTAGGCGACGTCGATTTCGATGCGGTGGTCGACAGCGTGGCCGCCATCACCCCGGTACCGGGTGGGGTGGGTCCGATGACCATCGCGATGCTGCTCGTCAATACGCTGCAGGCGGCGACCCTGCAGGCCGGGAGCCGATGACGGCGGTCGACGAGGCCTGGAGCGTCACGCGCCTCGCCCGCACCATCAAGCGTCGGGTCGAGGACGACTTTCCCGCCGTCTGGGTAAAGGGCGAACTGGTCGGCGTGAAACGCTACCCGAGCGGGCACTGGTACTTCGGGCTGCGCGATGCCGAGGCGAAAGTCGATTGCACGATGTGGAAGTTTGCCGCGGCGCGGCTGAAGGGACCGCTGGAGGAAGGAACCCAGGTGTTTGTCCTCGGCACCGTAAATGTATGGGAAGAGCGCACCGCGCTTCGTTTCAATGTCACGCAGGTGCTGCCCGCCTCGGGTGTCGGTGCCCAGGCGCAGGCGGTGGAACAGATCAAGCAACGGCTGCTCGCCGATGGGCTGCTGGATCCCGCGCGCAAGCGACCGCTTCCCCCCTATGCCACTCGGATTGCGGTGGTGACGTCGATTGCGGGCGCTGCAGTACGGGATATCATCACCGTTGCCGCGCGACGCTGGCCAAGCGTGGAACTCCTGGTGGTGAACAGCGCGGTGCAAGGCGACGGAGCGCCCGCGGAACTGGTCGAAGCCCTCGGCATCGTTTCCCGCCTGGAGCGCCTTGATTGCTGCATCGTCGGGCGGGGCGGCGGTTCGAAGGAGGATCTCGCCGCTTTCAACGACGAAGCGGTCTGCCGGGCGATCGCCGCCTGCCCCGTGCCGGTTATCAGCGCCGTTGGCCACGAGGTCGATGTGACGCTTGCCGATCTGGTGGCAGACCTTCGCGCGGCGACCCCGTCCCAGGCCGCCGAGTTCGCCCTGCCGGATCGGCACGATGTCGCCGCGCGAGTCGCCGCGCTGCGCAGCGCATTCCTCTCGGCGACCCGCGACCAGGTGACCACCAGGCAGCAGCGACTGCAGCGTACCCGCGAGCGGATGGGGAGCGCGTTGCTCGAGCGCCTGCGCGGAGTCGAGCGCCGCCTCCTCACTGCTCGCGGCCGACTCGCACCGGCGCTCGCCCGTCACGCGCACCGTCCCGGAGTTCGCCTGGCACAACTCGAGGGGCGTATCGCCCCCGCGATGCAGCGGCGGCTCGAGCGCGCACGCGCGACCATTGGACGATGTTCGGCGCAACTCGACGCCCTCTCTCCACTGGCCGTGCTCGGTCGAGGGTATGCCGTCCCCCGCGACGAGAACGGCACGGTGCTGCGTCGTACCGCAAACTTTCCGCCCGGCACGGCATTCACCTTGAGCATTTCCGACGGCCGCGTGGCCGCTCGGGTGGAGGACTGATGGCTGACACACCGACATCACTCGACCAGGACCTGCGGCGGCTGGAGGAGATCGTTCGCAAACTCGAGGACGACGATCTGGCCCTCGAATCGGCCTTGCAGCTCTTCGAGGAGGGCGTCGGCCGCCTCAAGGCAGCGCAAGCGCGGCTCGGCGAGGCAGAGACCCGGGTGATGCAGGTGCTGAAGGACGCCGAAACGGGCGAGCTCCGGACCGAACCACTCGATGGCTGAATCGTCGGAGGGCGATGCGATCGCCCTCCTCGCTGAAGCGCGGGATGTTGTCGATCGCGAGCTTGAAGCCTGTGCCACCCGAATGGCAGCCACGATGGTGCCGCCACTCGGGGCAGCGCTTGCCTATGCCCTGCGCTCCCCCGGCAAACGGGTACGCCCCGCGCTGGTGTTGGCCGCGTATCGAGCCGCCGGTGGAACCTCTGGGGCCATCTCAGGCGTCGCGACTGCCGTCGAGATCGTGCACACCTACTCGCTGGTGCACGACGACCTCCCCTGTATGGACGACGACGACCTCCGTCGAGGTCGGCCGACCACGCATCGCACCTTCGACGTCGCCACAGCGACTCGCGTCGGCTATCTCCTGGTCCCGGTCGCCGCCGAGGAACTCGCCCGGGCCGGGAAGGCACTCGGGCTCGCGCCGATTGCCGTCGGGCGGCTGGCGTCAGCGCTGTTCGAGGCCGGCGGGATCCGCGGTATGGTGGGAGGGCAGTGGCTGGATCTCGAGGCCGAGGGGCGCTCCCTCGACCTCCCGGAACTGATGGCTGTCCACCGGGGGAAGACGGGGGCACTGATCCGCGCCGCGGTGGTCCTCGGCGGACTTGCCGCGGGTGCGGGCGAGCAGGTCTTGCAAGCATTCGGGGCCTTCGGCGATGAAATCGGATTGGCCTTTCAGGTTGCGGATGACGTCCTCGACGCCACGGGCACGTCGGAAGCCCTGGGCAAGACCGCTGGTCGCGATGCCGCGCTGGCCAAGTCCACCTACGTCGGCCTCCTTGGTGTCGAGGGGGCACGCCAGGCGGCGTCGAGACACGAGACCCTCGGCCTCCGCGCATTGCAGGCGACGGAGGTACCGCTGGGATCCCTGGCTGCTCTGGCACGGTATATTGTGACGAGATCATCGTGACTTCCTCCGCTTCTGGAGCGACAGTGTCTTTGCTCGCCGGCATTCAGGACCCCGCCGACCTCAAAAAGCTCACCCGGGCGCAGCTCCCGCACTTGGCGCAGGAGATTCGCGACCGGCTGATCGACTGCGTCTCGGTGACGGGTGGCCATATCGGTGCCTCGCTCGGGGTGGTGGAGCTCACGATCGCCCTGCTGTACGAATTCGACTCCCCGACCGACAAAGTGGTCTGGGACGTCGGCCATCAGGCCTATGCCTGGAAGTTGCTTACCGGCCGTAACGACCGCTTCGAAACCCTCCGATCCGTCGACGGAATTTCCGGGTTCCTCAAGCGCGATGAGAGTGCGCACGATCAATTCGGAGCGGGGCACGCCGGCACGGCGATGTCGGCCGCGCTGGGGATGGCGACTGCCCGTGACCTCCACGGCGAACACAACAAGGTGATCGCCGTCGTAGGGGATGGCGCACTGACCTGCGGCCTCACCTACGAAGCGATGAACAACGCCGGCCACTCGGATCGCGACATTCTGTTGATCGTCAACGACAACGGAATGAGCATCTCACCCAACGTCGGCGGGATTTCCAAGATGCTCGGCGGCATCGTCGCCGATCCGCGGACCGACCGCGTGCGCGAGGCAGTGAAGAAGCTGACCTTCAAGCTCGGTGGGGTCTTCGGCGAGGGCGTCGTGCACCTCGCGCGCAATGTCGAGGAGTCGGTCAAGAACCTCTTCTCGGAAGGGATGCTCTTCGAGGAACTGGGATTTCGATATTTCGGACCGATCGACGGGCACGATCTCGACAAACTGTGCGACACCCTCGCCTTCGTCGGAAAGATGAAAGGACCGCGGGTGCTGCACGTGCTCACCGAGAAAGGGAAGGGCTTTTCCTTCGCCGAAGCGAATCGCGAGAAGTGGCACGGCCTCGCTGCCTACGACCCGAAGACCGGTGAGGCCCGGAAACTGCCGAGCGGTCCACCGACCTGGACCCAGGTGTTCGGTGACACGTTGGTCGCCCTCGCGGAGGAGTATCCCGAGTTCGTCGCGATTACGGCAGCGATGCCGGCCGGTACGGGGACCAATATCTTCCAGAAGGCGTACCCAGACCGCTTCTTCGATGTCGGAATCGCCGAAGGACACGCCGTCACCTTTGCTGGCGGGCTCGCGACGCAGGGCGTCCGGCCGGTGGTCGCCATCTATTCGACCTTCTTGCAGCGCGCGTACGACAACATCATCCACGATATCGCGGTGCAGCGCCTGCCCGTGGTCTTCTGTATGGACCGGGCTGGACTGGTCGGCGAAGATGGCCAGACCCATATGGGGCTGTATGACATTTCCTATATGCTGGCGGTCCCCGGAATGACGGTGGCAGCGCCCAAGGATGCGGATGAGCTGGTGGGGTTGCTGCGCACCGCGTTGGTGCACGACGGCCCCTTCTCGCTCCGCTACCCGCGCGACAAGACGCCGATCGACCCCAATCCGGTGGCGAGCGTCCCGCCCGTCCCCTACGGCACCTGGGAGATGCTGCGCCCCGGCGGGGGGATCGCCATCGTCGGTACCGGCACGATGGCCCTGGCAGCACTCGAGGCTGCCCACCAGCTTGCCGCGGACGGGATTGATGCCGCCGCGGTCAATGCGCGATTCATCAAACCGATGGATGAAACAATGCTCGCCGAACTGGCGGCGACTTGTCGTATTCTCGTGACCTGCGAGGAGGGATCGGTCGTGAACGGCTTCGGGGCCAGCCTTGCCGCCCGTATGCAACTGACCCACCCCGAGGTGCGTGTCGTGGTCCTCGGCATTCCGGACGAGCTGGTGGTGCAAGCACCGCGGAGTGATCAGCTCGATCGTTATGGGTTGTCGCCGAGACGCATTGCGGCCTCGGCCCGCGCGGCCCTTACCTTTGCTGCGGTGCGCTGAGGCTCCCGCTGCGCATCGGACTCGTCGGCAACCCCCGCTACGCTGATCTCCGCGAAGTGCTGGCCGACACGGCCCGCCTCGCCTCCGAGCGCGGTTGGGCTCTGGCCGGCGACCCCGAACTCCAGTCGCTCTCTCCCGCTCCGCTCACACCGCTCGATCCCGATGCCATCGACCTGCTGGTGACCTTCGGTGGCGACGGCACGCTGCTCCGTGGCGCGCGGCGCCTGCAGGGGCGTGAAGTGCCGATTCTCGGCGTGAACTTCGGTCGGGTGGGGTTCCTCACATCGGTTGCCCGGGATGGTGCCGCGGACGCGCTGAGCGCGTTCGCCGCTGGAGAGCACCGCCTCTCAGTTCGGGCCGCGCTCCTGGCCACTGTCCGCGACGTCAATGGCGACGCCCGGGCCGACCTTGCCGCCCTGAACGATGTGGTGCTTCACAAGGGCGGTGTGGCGCGGGTGGTGCGCTTTCAGGTGCTGATCGACGGCGAGCCGATGGGACCGGTATCGGCCGATGGCCTGGTGGTTTCGACACCGACCGGGTCGACTGCCTATTCGCTCAGTGCGGGCGGGCCGGTGGTGGTCCCCAGTCTCGAAGCGATGGTCGTGACGCCGATCTGCGCGCATTCGCTTGGCGTCCGACCCCTGGTGGTCCGAGCGGACGCCGTGGTCACGGTCGATCCACTCGACGCGCGGGTCAACGATATGCTCGTGTCGGTCGATGGACAGGAGACGGCGATGCTCGCGCCGGGCGAGCGGCTTGAGGTTCGTGCCGCGCCGTGGCGGGTGGTGCTGGTCCGCTTCGGGGAGCCCGGGTTCTTCCGGCGACTGCGAGAGAAGCTGCATTGGGGTGACCTCATCGACCGCGAGCAGTGACACTGCTCTCGCTCCGGGTCCGCGACCTCGCCACGGTCGCCGACGTGACCCTCGAACTTGCCGGTGGCCTCAACGTGCTCACCGGCGAGACCGGGGCAGGGAAGTCGATGCTGGTCGACGCGATCGCGCTGCTCCTCGGTGATCGCGCCGATCGCGCGGCGGTGCGCCCTGGCGCCGGCAAAGCCACGATCGAGGGTGTCTTCGACGCGGTGCCATCCGCCACCCGCCAGGCGCTCGAAACCGCGGGCCTTGACGCCGAGGAGTCGCTGATCCTTCGGCGGGAAGTGACCTCGGAAGGGCGGTCGCGCGCCTGGATCAACGGATCGCCTGCCACGATTGGTGCACTCGCCCGGCTGGGAGAGTCGCTCGTGGATCTGCACGGGCAGCATCAGACAGTCCAGTTGCTCGAGCCGGCGACACAGCGTGACCTGCTCGATGCCTTCGGCGATTCGCTCCCCGTGGCACGCGCCGTCGCCACGGCATTCGCGGAACTGCAGCTGCTTCGCCACCAGGCCGATGTGCTGGCAGCTCGGCGAGATGAGGCGCTGCGCCGTGCGGATTGGCTGCGCCACGTCATCACGGACATTGATACCGTGAAACCCCGCCCCGAGGAGGAGATCGCGCTTGACCGCGAGGTGCGCCGCCTCGGACACGCCAGCACGTTGGGCGAGCACGCCCGCGAGTTGCACGACGCACTCGACGGCGAGGAGGTCAGTGCCCGTGCCGCAATCGGGCGGGCCGAGCGGGCGCTGAACGCCCTCGAACGGCTCGATGGCACGGTGACGCCGTGGCGGGAGTTGCTCGACGCGGCCTACGCCCAACTCGACGAACTCGCCCGTGTCGCCGACAGGTACGCCAACGACCTCACCGAGGATCCCGGACGGCTGGATGCCCTCGAGCAGCGGCGGAATGCACTCGACGCGCTCCGGCAGAAACACGGCTCATCGCTCGAAGCGGTCCTCGCGACACGGGATGCGGCGCGCGCCGAGCTTGAACTGCTGGACACCGCGGCATTCGATCTGCGCACCTTCGCGACGCGAATCGTGGCAGCAGAGTCAGCACTGACGCAGCTCGGCGCGGCGCTGACGCTCCGACGCCAACAGGCCGGTGAGCAGCTCGCCCGCGAAGTCAGTCGGCTACTGCCCCGGCTGGGGCTGGCGGGGGGTGAGCTGAGCGTTGCGCTGGATCCACTCGAGTCGGTCGGATCGAGTGGCACAGAACAAGTGACACTGATGATTCGATTGAATCGAGGGATGGCTGCGCAACCGCTGGCCCGGGTGGCCTCCGGAGGCGAACTCTCCCGACTGATGCTCGCACTCAAGGTCGTGCTCGCGCGGCACGACGCCGTCCCGACGCTGGTCTTCGACGAAATCGATCAGGGAATCGGTGGCGAGGTGGGAGCTCGCGTCGGAGAGGCACTCAGTCAGATTGCGGCCGGCCATCAGGTCCTGGTGATCACACACCTGCCCCAGATCGCTGCGCGAGCGGACCATCACCTCCGCGTCGCGAAAGCCACGAGAAGCGGCATTGCGACCAGCGACGTCACGACGCTGCACGGGGAGGATCGGGTGCTGGAACTTGCCAGGATGCTGGGGGACGGAGAAGACGACGCCGCGCGGCGGCTGGCAGTCTCACTACTCCGCGGCGCGACTACTGGCTGACGAGTGCCTTGTAGACCCGGAACACCAGCCGGGAGGTCAGTCGCGCCGGAACCACGCCGCTCCCACTGAAGACCGTGCGCTCAATTGAGAGGCCCGCTTCCACCGGCATCCGCAAGATCCCGTCGCGGTGCCGGCCATCGTGTACGTAGCTGAAACCCAGTCCGATAATCGTCGCGTCCGACGCGGTCCCCCCATCCAGCAAGTTGGCTGCGGCGCCGGCGACGGGAGTCTGCCCCGTCACGTACCTCGTCGCATCGGCGCCCCGTCTCCGATATGAGACCAGCCCGGCAAGTGCAAGTCGCGGCGCGACCCGGAAAAACGGTTGCGCGGTGATGGTCAGGATATCGCCGGGATCCCGGCGGACGGCGGCACGTCGGTAGGCCGGCACCAGGAGCTGGTCGCGACTCGCCACTCGGGTAAATCGATCCGACGCGAGTTGTATCGTATAGCGCCCCTCCGCGCGCAGCCCCAGCCGATGGCGACCGAGTTCCAGTATGCCCGCGACTTCGGCGTCGATCTGCCGGTCGCCCGTGCCTTGGTCAAGGAGGTATTGCGGGCGAGGCAGCTGACCGGTGCGAAGCCGGCCTACCCCCTGGAGCCAGAGCCCCAACCAGCTTGGATCACCGGCTCGGCCGTGTTGAATCAGCTCGGCGGTGATGCCACCTTCCATATCACCCAGCGCGACCAGCGGCTTGTCCTCTGGAGCGAGAACGCCAAAGCCGCTCGGCGAGCCGAGCAGTGCATCGAAGCCCGCCGCATTCAGCGGAGCGGATGGCAGGGCGGGGGCGCTGGAAAATCCCGGGATCCCGAGCGACGTAGTAAAGGTGCTTCTCACGCCGGCAACGCGCGCGAGCAGTGCGGAGCCGTCGGCACTGCGCTCAGTCGGAAGGACCACGCTCGCCAGTGCGCTGTCGGCGAACAGCGTGTACAGCGTGTTGCGGAGTAGAGGCGCCTCGGTCAGGGTCTGCTGGGCCAGCGCCTGCGCTGCAGGATTGCTGACATAGTCACCGCGGCTGAATCGGGTGGTCAAGCTGGCGATCGCTGCATCGAACTCGGTGAAGAAGGCAGTGGTTCGCGCCCGTCCCGCAGGATCGCCGATGTTTGGATCGGCGGGATTGATCCCGACCGTCGCGCCGAGCGGGTCATAGGTCGTGCGGCGTTGGGTGCGGACCGAAACAATCGGCACCGTCCCGAAGAGCGTGATCCGGCGGGTCAGGCCAAGCGCCAGCCCGATCGTCGCCGTACCACGCTGGTGCTCGGCGATTGTGGTGAGTCCACCGAGGGCGGTCGGAGCCGCTGGGCGCCCGAGGATCTCGGAGAGGCGCGATTCGAGATCGCCGAGCAATGGCGTCGTTGTGGACGTCAGCGCCGCAATGGTCAGGGGCGACCCGAGGTCACGCTTGGTTCCATCAATCCACGCGGAGGTGGCGGGGGCGAACGCACCGCCGAACTCGATCCGCACGGTACCACGCGGCGCCGTGAGGAGTGGGAGCTGGGCTGTGAGCCGGGTTGTGGGCAACCAGACCAGCAGGAGCAGGAGGGGGGCTCGGACTCTCATCCCGGGGAAAGGTAGCGGGAGGCGCGACGGCCGGCGCTGTGGCATATTGTTCGCAGTCGGCTCGGGTGGCGGAATGGCAGACGCAGGGGTCTTAAACACCCCAGGGGGCAACCCCGTGCGGGTTCGAATCCCGCCCCGAGCACTTGACTACCCATTGTGGAGAATCGACGAATGCAAAACGCCCGGCGTGGTTTTACGCTCATCGAGCTGCTGACCGTTATCACGATCATCGGGATTCTGGCGACCGTCGGCTTCCCCAAGCTGCAGGCCACCAAAATGAAGGCGACCCGCGCCTCGATGGTGTCGGATCTGCGGAATCTGGTCAGTGCGCAGGAAGCGTTCTTCTCGACCTACGCCGACTACGCCGGCTCGATCACATCGGGTGCAGACGTCGCCGGGTCGCCCTCCAGCTCCGGCGCGCTCGCTTTTCGGCTTAGCCCAGGCAACGCGATCGTCCTTTCCCGGATGAGCCCGAACAGCGCGACCGGCCCGGGATGGACTGCGACGATCACCAACCCCGCGATCGCAAATACCACGTTCACGACGTGTGGGATTTTTATCGGATCGATCACCTATTCGCCGAATGCTGCCGTCACGCGCGAAGGGACGCCGACCTGCTACTGAACCGGCGAAGGAATCTGTCGCAACGCGTCGCCGAGAAACGAGTCGGCCGACATACGGTCGCTGAGTCGGAGTACGGTGCCATCGACGGATCCGGAAATCTGGTAGTCGGCTTCGGTGGTACGCTCGTACTGGACACCCGTTTCCACGGCGCCTGCCTCACGCAGCGACTCCGGCAGCCTGCCCTTCGCCGCCCGGTAAGCCTCGACGCGTCCGCGTTGCAAAAAGATGGCGTAGCGCATCCTGGCTTCCCGCTGAACCGCCGAGAGGGTGATGCGCGGAGGTCCGCCGAAGAGGAACGCCGGACGCGCAACCCAGGCATAGCCGATGAAGCCCCACGCGGCGACGATGAAAAGCAACAGTCCGGGCTGGTACATGATGTGGGCCTCCCGCTCCTTCCTGGCCGCCCGGATGTGGCGGAGCTCGCCCTCGGACACCCGCTGGGAATCCAGCACGTCCCGGAGTGCCTCGCCCAGCTCGTGCTGTGGCTTTCGGTCGGTCATCGCTCAGCGCCTCGATGGTTTCAATGGTTGCATTTGGTCCCGTCTCGGAGCGAGAATCCCGCCTGATGACTTCCGCCCGCTCACTACCCACTTCGGTCGCACCGCCGTGGCAGTTCACGCTGATGAGCCTGACCGGCCTCGGTGCCGCCGCCATCCTCTGGATGCTGATCTCCAGCGGGATTGCCCGGCACAATGATACCCGTCGACACGCCGCCCTCCGGACGGAACTGCAGCGCCTCGACCAGGCCCAGTCGAGCGTTTACGCTAACAATGGGCGATTCGCAGCCTCACTCTCGACGGCGTCGGACGGAACCGGGCTTGGCTTCACGCCGACCTCCGGGTTGCAGATCGATTTTGAGGCGCTCTCGACCGAGGCGTGGCGCGCCACGGTTCGAGATACCACGCTGACGAGCGGACCCGCCAGCTGTGGAATTTTCCGAGGACCACCCGAGGCCTCCCCGCACCGCTCGGTGGTGATACCCGGGGTGATCGGCTGCTGGTGAGGCTCACGGTCGTCGCAACTCGCTGAGGCTTTCCCCCAGAAAGGCATCCGCCGATCCGCTGCTCGTCAGCTTGACGCCCACCGCGTCCTCGCTGCCCACTAATTCGTAGCTTCGCTCGCCCGTCACGATCAGTTGAATCGTTGGATCGCCCACACCCGCTTCGCCCAGGAACGATGGCAAGCGCTTGTTCGTCGTCAGGAAGCGCCGCACCGCGCCATCGGCCAGCCAGACGCCGTAGCGGAGCGAGGCCTCCCGCCGGGCGAGGGGGGACGACCACGGCTGCCCGACGGGGGCCGAGACGAAGCCGGGCCGGAACACGACCAGCGCCGCGACGGTCAGCCAGGTGAGCAGCGCGGCCGCGAGCCACCCGCCAGAGGCGAAGGCAGGCGCATCGGGAGTCAGTGCACCGGCGCGCTGTGCTTCGATGTGTTCGAGTACCTCGGCCTGGATCTGCTCCAGCAGTCCCGCAGAGTCCGGGAGCGATCGTGGCCCCCCGAACGCAGGGCCGACACTCGAACCGCTAGCCATCCTGGGGCGACTCGCCGGCCAGCGCCTTCAGCACCTGCTCCGGGAAGAGCCGGATGTCGATCGGCTTCGTGATATAGCCATCGAAACCCGCCGATATCGCCTTCTCGCGGTCACCCGACATTGCGTGCGCGGTGAGGGCGATGACGCGGAGATCCCGGAAGTCCGAGGCACGGATTTCGGCAAGGAGGGCAAAGCCGTCCTTCCCAGGCATCTGGATATCCATCAGGACGAGCTCTGGCCGTCCTGCGGCGAGCGTGGCGAACAATTCCTCGCCCCCAGGCAAGCCGTGTACCTCGTGGCCTTTCAGGGTCAGCACGGTCCGGAAGAGCTTCATATTGTCGGGGCTGTCCTCGACGATCAGGATCTTGGCCACGGCTATTCAATCCTTGTGCGCTTGAGAACGGCCTTGACTCGGGCCACGAGCGAACGGGGCTGGACCGGCTTGGTCAGATAGTCCTGGGCGCCCAGGTCGAGTGCCTGACTTTCGGTGTCATCGGTCCTGGCGGTGAGCATGATCACCGGCAGTCCGGCGGTCGAAACCTGCGCCCGCAACTCCTCCAGCACGCCAAGCCCGGTCAGGCGAGGCATATCGTGGTCGAGCAGGACCAGGTCGATCCCGTGGGTATCGATGGCCTCGAGGGTTTCGAGACCGTCGGTTGCTTCGAGCACCTTGAAGCCCTCGCGCTCCAACACGGTGCGCAGCAGCCGGCGCATCTGTGCATCATCGTCCGCCAGCAGGATGGTCGCTCCGGCACCGTCGGGGGAGGTGGTCGTCGGTTCGCGTGCGGGAGGCCGCTTGGTCGTCGCCATCGCCGCCTCGGTCGGTGTCTGTTCCACGGCGCCGCGGTCGGTGTCTCCCAGCACTCGCCGCACTTCCTCGAAGGACGTCACGCCCAGCCAGAACCGGACCAACCCGCTCTGCCAGAGGGTGCGCATACCGAACGGGACGGCGGCCTCGAGGATCTGAGCCTGCGGTGCGCCCGTCTCGATCAATCTCCCCACCGTTCCTTCGACGGGCAGTAACTCCATCACCGCGACGCGCCCCTTGAATCCGCTGCCGCTGCAGCTTTTGCACCCCGGGGCCCGGCGCGGCGCAAACTTTCCTGCATAGCTCGCAGGAGGCCGCCCCGCCTCCGGGATCTCTTCGAACGGCATTGGTTCCGCGCACCGCTCGCACAGCCGGCGGACGAGACGCTGGGCCAGAATCCCCTTGAGCACGGTGCCGATCTTGAACGAATCCACTCCCATATCGCGCAGGCGCACAATGGCAGAGACGGCATCGTTCGTGTGCAACGTCGAGAAGACAAAATGTCCGGTGAGTCCCGCCTGAATCGCGATGGTCGCAGTCTCCCCATCGCGGATCTCGCCGACGAGCACGATGTCGGGATCCTGGCGCAGCACCGATCGAAGGGCAGTGGCAAAGGTGAATCCCTGCGCTTCGTTCACCTGCATCTGTGAGATGCCATCGACATCGTACTCCACCGGATCTTCGACGGTCACGATGTTGACGCGACCGGTCTTCAGATGATTCAGGACGGCGTAGAGCGTGGTCGTCTTGCCGGATCCGGTTGGGCCGGTGACCAACAGCATTCCTTCGCGGTGCCCCAGCATCCGCATCAGCACTTCTTCTTCGTCGGCGGGGAGCAGGAGCTCGGGGATGGACGCCCGGAGGTTCGACTTGCTCAGGATACGGATCACCAGCTTCTCGCCTCGACGTGCCACGGGCGCGGTGGCGACGCGAAGATCGACCTGTTGTCCGTCCACCCGGGCGCTACTGCGGCCGTCCTGGGGAGTCATCGAGTTGGTGACATCGAGCCCGGACACGATCTTGACACGGCGCACGAGCGAGGGGCCTGCCGCCTCGGGCAGTCGCATGACTTCACGGAGGATGCCGTCGACGCGGTACCGCACGACCACGTGGGGACCCTCGATTTCTGCGTGTACGTCGCTGGCGCCGATCCGCACCGCATCAGCAATCATTGCGTCCACCAGTTTTGACATCGGGGCATCCAGCGCCGGATCACGATCCTCCACGTCGAGCTGGAGATCGAGTTCGATCGAGGCCGGAGCGAGCCCTTGCAACAGCCGGTTGATGCTGTTTTCCGGTCGGTAGTATTCATCCAGCTTCTCGGCGATCGCGCTGGGCGAGGCGACCTCGAGCAGGACGTCTCGACCGGTGAGGAAGCCAAGGCTCTGCTCGGCGGAGAGGTCGTTGGGGTCGGCGGTCGCGAGGCGGACGCTACGCTCATCGAGGGCGAGCGGCACGACGTGGTATTTTCGAGCAGCTGCCTCGGGGAGTACCGCGGTCGCACGCGCATCGATGGTGGCGAGGTCCGCAATCGGCAGCCGGAACCGGGTGGCGAGCAGCCGGATGATGTCGCTGTCGGTTGTGAACCCCGCATCGACCACGCTCGACCAGAGCCTCCCCTTGCCGCCAGACTTGAGGGTCGCAACCTGCGCTTCCGGCAACAACCCACCTTCGATCAGGTGGGCTGCCAGCCAGGCGTCGGGGAACGTCGTGGACGCAGGTGAGGTCATCGGGGTCCGTGGGCAGCAGTGGCTCGGGGGCCGTGGTTGTTCACCACGTCGGGGAAAGATACGATTCCGTGGCTCGATTTCACCCCTGTCGCCCCCAGTCGGAGTTCGATTCCCTTCATGGCCCTTCGAGAACGTGTCGCCGGAACCCACCGAGTCCCCGGCGACAAGAGCATCACCCACCGGGCCCTGATGCTCGCGGCCCTTGCCCCGGGGACCTCCCGGCTGCGGGGTGCCCTGGCCTCACTCGACGCCCGATCCACTGCTCGAGTGTTGCGCCAGCTCGGGGCAGGGATCTCCCCCCTTCGCGAGGGGGCAGTCATCTCGGTGGCGGGGAAGCGGCGCTTCGCCGCGCCAGGGCACAGCCTCGACTGCGGCAATTCCGGGACCACGACGCGCCTCCTCCTTGGCCTCCTCGCCGGCCACCCCTTTCTCGCCCGGCTGACGGGTGATGCCTCGCTTCGTCGCCGGCCGATGCGCCGAGTGACAACGGCCCTCCGAGCGATGGGTGCGAAAATCGACGATGGCGGCCGCGACGGCCTTCCTCTGGCAATCATCGGCGGCAAACTGCGTCCGCTGGACTGGCAGATGGAAGTGCCGTCCGCGCAGATCAAGAGTGCGTTGCTGCTGGCCGGCCTGGCCGGTGGCGTGCCCGTGCTGCTGCGGGAGGGAGCCGCAACCCGAGACCACACCGAACGGCTCCTGCGACACTTTGGCTTCGAGGTGGCGTCGCGCGACGGTGTCCTGCGCTTCGCCCCAACCGGGCGACTGGTGCCCTTTGAGCTTGATGTCCCGGGCGACCCTTCCTCGGCCGCCTTCCTCCTCGCTGCGGCCTTGCTGGCTAGTGAGGGCGAGATCCGAGTGGCAGCTGTCGGACTGAACCCGAGCCGGACCGGATTTCTGGAAGTACTCCGCCAGATGGGGGCAATCATTACGGTCGAGGGGACTCATTCGCCATTCGGGGAAGCTGTGGGTGATCTTGTGACCAAACCGGCCCGGTTGCGCTCTGTGGATGTTCCGGCCCGAGCGATTCCCGGGGTGATCGATGAAATTCCGGTGCTCGCTTGCCTTGCGGCGCGGGCGGAAGGAGTGAGTCGCTTTCGCTCGGTCCAGGAGCTGCGGGTCAAGGAGAGCGATCGCCTCACCCAGATTGCGCGCAATCTGCAAGCGATCGGCGTCGTGGCTGCCATCGAGGGGGACGACCTGCTGGTCACCGGAACCGATGCACCACTCGCTGGGCGCGTCGTCACCGAGGGAGATCATCGGATTGCGATGGCCTTCACGGTCCTCGGATCCTCCGGGCGCGCACGCCTCCGGATCGACGACCCTGACTGCGCCGCCGTCTCGTTCCCGGGGTTTTCCGGTGCACTTCGACGGTTGTTTGTGGCCGCGCGATGAGTGGCCTCCGCGTCGTGGCGATCGATGGACCGTCTGCGTCGGGGAAGTCGAGCACCGCTGGCGAGGTGGCCCGGCGGCTCGGTTTGATCCACTTCGACACGGGCGCGCTCTACCGTGCACTCGCGTGGGTTGCGCTCGAAGAGGGGACGGAGGAGCCGGAGCGGATCCTCCGCGCCGCCGCACGAGTCGGCCTCGCACTGGAACTCTCCGAAGGCGGCTTGATTGTGGAGGCCGCGGGTCGCGACCTCGAGCCGCAGCTCCGCAGCCCCGAGGTCAGCGCCGGCGCTTCGAGGGTGGCTGGCCACCCACTGCTGCGCGACTGGGTGAACGAACGACTCCGGGCCGGAGTCGTGGCTGCCGGGGGCGGGGTCCTCGACGGCCGCGATATCGGGACGGTCGTCTTCCCGGATGCGCAGCTGAAGGTCTTCCTGACCGCCACGCCGGAGGTCAGGGCACTCCGGCGGTTGCGCCAGCGAGGGGACGCGGTGGACCCCTCCCGCCTGGCCCGGGAAGCAGCTGCCTTGGCCGAGCGGGACCGACGGGATGCCGCCAGACCAGTGGCGCCTCTGGTGCAGGCCCCGGATGCGATCCTGCTGGACACCACCTCGCTCTCCCTCGGCGAACAGGTGGAGCGGATCGTGGCCATGGCGCGGGAACGCGGGTTGCTGCTCGACTGAGGTGACGCTATTCTTGAAGGCTGGCCTGAAACGGTTTTGGGCCGCCCTCGAGGAACCCTCCTCGCCCCGTGCGGATCCTCGCGCGGCTTCTCGCAGTCGCTGTTTCAGGACCCTACCCGAATGCCCGAAACCCTTGCCACCGACGACACCCCGACCTCCGACGCGATTCCCTTCGTGACGCCGACTGGCCTGCGCGTGCGCGCGGACCTGTACGATGAGGACTATTCCGACGACGAGTACGAGTCGATGCTGGCCCTGTACGAAGGGACCATGTCGCAGATCGCCGAAGGCGAAATCGTCAAGTCGAAGATCCTCCGGATCACCGAAAACGCGGTCATCCTCGACGTCGGCTTCAAGTCGGAAGGCTCCGTGCCGCTCGACGAGTTCAAGGACCCGCAGAATCTTCAGGTCGGCGACGAGGTCGAGGTCTTCCTCGAGCACCTCGAAGACCAGGAAGGCGCGGTCGTCCTCTCGAAGAAGAAGGCCGACTTCATGCGCGTCTGGGAGAAGATCCGGATGGCGCACGAGTCTGACGAGCCGGTCGAAGGCACCCTGATGAAGAAGATCAAGGGTGGCGTGGTAGTGAACCTGATGGGCGTCGATGCCTTCCTTCCCGGGTCGCAGATCGCGCTCCGTCGCGTGCCGAACATCGATGAGTTGCTCGGGTCGACGTACGAGTTCAAGATCATCAAGCTGAACAAGCGCCGCCGGAACATCGTCGTGTCGCGTCGCGTGATCCTCGAGAACGAGCGGGCCCACAAGCGCGAGCACCTGATGAAGGAGCTCGAGGTGGGCCAGGTGCGGAAGGGCATCGTCAAGAACATCACCGACTTCGGTGCGTTCATTGATCTCGGCGGCGTCGACGGCCTGCTGCATATCACGGATATGTCGTACGGGCGCGTCTCGCACCCCAGCGAGCTGGTCGGGATCGGTCGTGAAGTCGAAGTCAAGATCCTCGACATCGACTGGCAACGCGAGCGCATCTCCCTCGGGATGAAGCAGCTGCAGTCCTATCCGTGGCAGAACGTGGCCGAGAAATACCCGGTCGGTTCGCGCGTGCAGGGGAAGGTGGTCTCGATCACCAACTACGGCGCCTTCGTCGAGCTGGAGCCGGGCATCGAAGGGCTGGTGCACATTTCCGAGATGAGCTGGACACGCAACGTTCGCCATCCGTCGAAGATCGTCTCGATCGGCGAGACCATTGATGCGGTGGTCCTCAAGGTCGATGAGAGCGAAGAAAAGATCTCGCTCGGGATGAAGCAGACGGAGCAGGATCCGTGGATGATCCTCCCGCTCAGGTACCCGGTGGGCACGCGGATCTCGGGCAAAGTCCGCAACCTGACCTCCTTCGGAGCGTTCGTCGAGATCGAGCCGGGTATCGACGGACTGATCCACATCTCCGATATGTCCTGGACCAAGCGAGTGCAGCATCCGTCGGAAGTCGTGAAGAAGGGCGACGGTGTCGACGTCATCATTCTGAACATCGATTCCGATAACAAGCGGATCTCCCTCGGCCTCAAGCAGGCCACCGACGATCCGTGGCTCACCATCGGCGAGAAGCTGCCGATCGGAACCGAGCTGCGGGCCACGGTGCTCCGCCCAGTCGACAAGGGGATCGTGCTTGACCTCGGCAACGATATCGAGGGCTTCGCCCCGGTCTCGCAGATGGGAATCGGGCAGGACCAGAATCCCGAAGATGCGGTGGTCCTGCAGCAGCAGGTCATCGTCCGGATCCTGGAAGTCGACCCGATCCATCATCGGGTCGTCGTCGCGATCATCGAATATCCGGAAGACGGCATCCCCTCGCCGGAGCAGGTGGCGGCAGCGGTCGCCGAGGCAGCGCGCGCCGCCGAAGCGGCGAAGGCCGCCGAGGACAACGGGGAGTAGGACCCTCCGGCACCGGCAACTCCACGGGCGGGCTGGACGAAGGATGTCCCGCCCGCCCGTGGCGCGTTCAGCCCTGCAAACCGTGCAGGCGGTGTGGCGCCCGTGAGTGCTGCACGCCGAGGGTCAGCTCTCCCCTGGAGCCGCTCCACAGCGACCTGCCGATCTGGCCGAAGTGCGCCACCGAATGGATCGGAGTCCGGCGGTATCCCACCGTGGTGGCGAAGGCGTCTGGGGCACTAGATTCCGCTGATCATGACAGACATCCAGGCGCGTCTCGACGACCTCCATCACCGCCAGACGCTGAGCGAGCAGGGTGGTGGTGCCGACCGCATCGCCCAGCAGCACAAGAAGGGGAAGCTCAGTGCCCGCGAGCGCCTCGATCTCCTGCTCGACCCGGGCAGCTTCGTGGAACTGGATCGCTTCGTCACCCACCGTGCCACCGAGTTCGGCGTCGAGGCCAATCGTCCGCTCGGCGATGGCGTCGTGACGGGCTGGGGACGGATCGACGGCCGCCTCGTCTATGTCTACTCGCAGGATTTCACCGTTTTCGGCGGATCGCTTTCCGAAACGCACGCTGCCAAGATCTGCAAAGTGATGGAACTCGCGATGCGCAACGGCGCACCGGTCATCGGACTCAACGATTCCGGCGGTGCCCGGATCCAGGAAGGTGTGGCATCCCTCGGCGGTTACGCGGACATCTTCCTGCGCAACACCCTCGCATCGGGTGTTGTGCCGCAGATATCTGCGATCCTGGGACCGTGCGCGGGCGGAGCGGTGTACTCTCCGGCGATCACTGACTTCGTCTTCATGGTTCGCGGCGTCAGCTATATGTTCGTCACCGGGCCCAGCGTCGTGAAGACGGTCACGCACGAAGACGTCAGCTTCGATGATCTCGGCGGCGCCGATGTGCACGCCGAGACGTCCGGTGTCGCGCATTTCGTCCACGCGTCGGAACCCGAGTGTCTCGCGGCAATCCGGGAGCTGGTCGCCTTCCTCCCTGCCAACAATCTCGACGATTCTCCCCGGCTGCCGGTCTCAGATCCGGTGGACCGGCGCGAGGAACGCCTCCTGGAGCTCATTCCCGAATCGGCGAGCACGCCGTACGATATGCACGAGGTAGTCCGGCTGGTGGTCGACGACGGTAACTTCTTCGAAGTGATGGCAGGGTTTGCCGGGAACATTCTTACCGGCTTCTCCCGGCTCGGGGGGCAGTCGGTCGGAATTGTCGCGAACCAGCCAGCGGTCCTCGCCGGGGTGCTTGATATCTCCTCGTCGGTGAAGGCGGCTCGATTCATTCGCTTCTGTGATGCCTTCAACATCCCGCTCGTCACCTTCGTCGATGTTCCCGGCTTCCTGCCTGGGGTGAGCCAGGAACACGGTGGGATCATCCGGCACGGAGCGAAGCTGCTCTATGCCTACTGTGAGGCCACCGTTCCGAAACTCACCGTCATCACCCGGAAGGCTTACGGCGGAGCGTACGACGTGATGAGTTCCAAGCACATTCGCGGTGACATCAACCTGGCCTGGCCAACCGCCGAAATTGCGGTGATGGGGCCCAAGGGGGCTGTCGAAATTCTCTACCGGGATGAGATCTCGAAGGCTGCCGATCCGGTCGCCGAGGCGGCCGCCAAAACAGCCGCCTACACCGCGGCGTTCGCGACCCCCTATCAGGCCGCCGCGCGCGGTTACATTGATGATGTCATCGATCCGAGGGACACCAGGCTCCGCCTGATCGACGCCCTGCAGACCCTCGGCGCCAAGCGAGACCGGAACCCGCCCAAGAAACACGGATGCATCCCGCTCTGACTCACTCGTCGCGCCGCGCCGCCAGCGCCTGGACTCCCCTCGTGGTCGGGCTCACGATGGCGGCCTCGTCGTTGCCGGCGCAAACTCCTGTGGTGGTGACCACCGGCGGTGGGACGGCAGTCCAGCGTGCCGAACTGTTATTGCGGGATGGTCGGCGGGCCGACGCTGCCGACCTGCTCGGGCGGCATCTCGCCGAACAGCCCACGGATGGACGTGCCTGGCTCTACCTCGGTCGGATCTACCTCGCCGACGCACAGCGCTGGCACCGCGCAGGGCACGCCGGCGACCCACCGGGGAGCCTGCTGCTCGATTTTGCCGGCGCCGCGTTCGAACAGTCGCAACAGCTCCTCGCCGACTCCGGCAACGTGCATCGGGTGCTGGTCGCAGTGGAGCGCACCACGAACCGCGTCGAACAGCTGGGGTGGATCGAAGCCGTCCATCGTGGATTGCCCGCCGAGGAACTCCCACTTCCCCCGGTGCTCGGCGAACTGGGCCGCAACTTGCTCGCCTCGTGCCCTCGGGGTGGCGTGCTGGTGACGGGGTCGATGGTCGAAACCGCCGCGACCTGGGGCATTCGCCTGCTCGAGGCGACCCGTCCCGATCTGCTCCTGTTGCGGCCCGACCTCTATGCCTGGGATTTGCGCTATCGCGCTCAGATGGCCAGGGCGCTGGATGTCGATTCCACCGTTGACCTCCCCGTGGCACTCTCACGCGCCTCGGCCAACCGCCCCATCTGCCTGACACCCACGGTGGATTCACTTACCGCACCTGCGCTTGAGTGGCGTGTCGTTCGGCTCGTCCTTGCGGCCGGGCCTGCCGGTGCCTTCGGCGAGGAGCAGATCAGCGTCCACACCTTTGCCAGGACCGGCCTCGCCGGCTCGGTCTGGAGCGAAGCCGTGCGCGACGTCTACGACCTCGCCGCCCGTCGGAACCAGTCGCTCTGCCAGACGCTGTTCGGTGCGAGTGACGCTCAGGGCCTGCCGACCATCGCTTCCTGTCCGCGATGACAGCTGGGGAAGTACGGCGTGTCCTGATTGCCAACCGCGGCGAGATCGCGCTGCGCATCATCCGCGCCTGCCGTGATGAAGGGCTTGAATCGGTGGCGGTCTATTCCGAGGCGGATCGCCACGCCCCCTTTGTGCGCGCCGCCGACCTTGCCGTGCCGATCGGCCCTTCCGCTCCCTCCCAGAGTTATCTCGAGATCGCCCGACTCCTCGAGGCGGCGCGGATCAGCGGCGCCCAGGCGATTCACCCCGGCTACGGCTTCCTCTCCGAACGCGCCGCGTTTGCGCAGGCCGTGGTCGACGCCGGTCTGGTGTTCGTCGGACCGCCGGCAAGCGCCATCGCGGCGATGGGCGACAAGACCAGCGCCCGTCGGTTGATGGCCGCCGCCGGCGTCCCGATCGTGCCGGGCGGCGTCAGTGCCGTGACCAACCCTGCCGAGGCGGCGATCCTGGCTGGGGACCTCGGCTATCCGGTGCTGGTAAAGGCTGCCGCTGGCGGGGGCGGGAAGGGGATGCGGGTGGTGAGGCATCCCGCGGAGCTGCCGGCGGCACTGACCACGGCGGCGAGCGAAGCGCTGAAAGCGTTCGGGGATGGCAGCGTCTATCTCGAGAAGTACATCGAGTTGCCGCGACACGTCGAAATTCAGGTGCTGGCGGACCACGAGCGCACCATCCACATCGGAGAGCGCGAGTGTTCGGTGCAACGCCGCCACCAGAAACTGGTCGAGGAGGCACCGTCGGTGGCCGTCGATCAGTCGCTGCGCGAGCAGATGGGTGCCGCCGCAGTTGCGGCGGCGACGGCCGTGGGATATCGCGGTGCGGGCACCTGCGAGTTTCTCCTCGCGTCGGACGGCTCCTTCTACTTTCTCGAAATGAATACGCGGATCCAGGTCGAGCACCCGGTGACCGAGGAGGTCTACGGCGTCGATCTGGTGCGCGAGCAGCTCCGCATCGCTCGTGGCCTGCCCATGTCGGTTCCTCTCGGGCCACTGTCGCCCCGCGGCTGGTCGATCGAGTGTCGCATCACCAGTGAAGACCCTGCCAACGGACTGTTGCCGAGTTCGGGGGTGATCCGCTGGCTGCGCGCTCCGTCGGGGGCAGGTGTCCGCTGGGATAGCGGCGTGGAAAGTGGCAGTGAGGTCACGCTGTTCTACGACTCGATGCTCGCCAAATTGATCGTTCGGGGTGCCACGCGCACCGAAGCGATCGACACGATGCGACGCGCCCTCGATGAGCTGATGGTGGTGGGAGTCGCCACGAATATTCCGTTTCACAGGCGGCTCTTCAACGACGCGGAGTTTGTGGCGGGCGCAATCGACATCCAGTTCCTGGAGCGGCGTGGCGATCTGCTCGCCAGTACGGACGACGACGCCACCTTGCAGCGGCTCGCCGTGACCGCGGCACTGCTTGAGCAGGAGCGGCGCGGCAGCCGGCGACCGGTGGGCCGACAGGGTGGCGAGGCCCGAACCGATCGCGCGGCACCGAATGCGCCTGGATGGCGTGATGCCGCGCGGCGCGAAGGGCTGCGATGAGCAGTACGGGACCAGAGGTGGTGGTCCGCAGCATCGCCGCGGGCGGCGACGGCGTGGCGACCCTCGATGACGGTCGGACCGTTTTCATCCCCCGTGCTGCGCCGGGAGATCGGCTTCGGCTCCGATCGGTCCGGACCCACGCCCGATTCGCACGCGCCGAAATCGCCGAGATCCTGACGCACGGCCCGGGACGGGTCACGCCGCCCTGCCCGCATTACATCGGCGATCGTTGCGGTGGCTGCCAGCTGATGCACCTCACCCCCGAGCTCCAGCGTGAGGTGAAGGGGCGCAATGCCGGCGATGCGCTCCGCCGGATTGCCAAACTCGACGTCAAGGATCCGGAGGTGATGGCCTCCCCAGTGCAGTTGGGCTATCGAGCCAAGGTGACGTTCGCGATGTCAGCCGGAGCGCTGGGCTACCACCGGGCCGGCGATGCGGACCGCGTGTTCGACGTTCGCGACTGTCTGGTCGCCGAGCCTGCCGTGCGTCGCCTGCATCAGGCACTGCGTTCGGCGCGGTCGGCACTGCCGAGCAACACGACGCGCGTAGTGTTGCGCCGCGATCGAGACGGGTCGTTGCACGTCGTCGTTCGCACCGACGAGCGTGAGGCGTGGCGCCACGGCGCACGGCTCCATGCCCGGATGCAGGCCGCGGGAGTCGACGCTGTCGTCTGGTGGCATCCTGAGGGCGGGGCCCCGCGTGCGGTCGGAGGCAGCAAGGACCCCTGGCCGGCCACGGTGTTCCAGCAGATCCATCCTGCGATGGGACGGCTGGTTCGCACTCACGCCCTGGATTCGCTGGGCGTGGTGACCGGGCTGCACGCCTGGGATCTCTATGCGGGTGTCGGGGAAACCACCACCGAGTTGCTGCGCCGCGGCGCCACGGTGGAGAGCATCGAACTCGACGCCCGTGCGGTGGCCCACGCCGAGCGCACTGGCCCCGCCGGCCCGCGCCGTCTCGCAGGCCGGGCCGAAGAGCGCATCGTCCAGCTCGCACCGCCCGCGGTGATCGTCACCAACCCGCCACGGACCGGGATGGACCAGGTCGTGACGACCGCGATTGCGGCGTCCGGCGCCAACCGCCTCGCCTATATCTCCTGCGATGCGGCGACGCTGGCGCGGGATCTCGCGCGGCTCGCGGGCCACTATCGTCTCGCACACGTGGAGGCGTTCGATCAATTCCCCCAGACCGCCCACCTCGAGTGCGTCGCCTTGCTGGAGCGCCGATGAGGTACGTCGTCACGATTGCGGGCCGCGAGTTCCAGGTCGAAGTGGATGGCGATCGCGTGACGGTCGATGGCCGCAGCGTGCTGGCGTCGATCGCGCGGAGCGCCTCCTCGCCGGAACTACGACTGACACTCGACGGCCGCTCCCACTCCCTCGCGGTCGAGGGGCAGGATGCGCTCGGCTGGCGACTCGTGGATCAGGGGGCCGTGCGCGACGTCGCAATCGAGGACGAGCGCACCCGCCATATCCGCTCGCTTGCGGGGTCGGCGAAGAGTGCCTCGAGCGGGGGCCTGGTCAAGGCACCGATGCCGGGTCTCGTGGTCCGGATCGAGGTGGCCGAAGGGGACGTTGTTGCTGCAGGCGCGGGCCTCCTCGTTCTCGAGGCGATGAAAATGGAGAACGAGTTGAAGGCTCCGGCCGCCGGAACCGTCCGCGCCATCCGCGTGTCGGCGGGGCAGGCGGTCGAGAAGGGCCAGGTCCTGCTGGAACTCGGGCCATAGTAGCCCCACCAGGGCCTATTCGGGGGCTATTCGGGCCCGGGTGATTTTTCGGCCCCCCCCATCACAGCCTCTCCCGGCGCTCCCAGCAGGTACTCCGGCTTGACCCAACCCCTTACTGGAGCTTAGCTTTCGAGTCTGTGTCCGAAGTGGTTTTTTGTGTCCCGGTGGCAGGAAGAGACTCGATGAAGACGTATAGCGCCAAGCACGGCGATCTGCAGCACGACTGGCACGTGGTCGACGCGACCGACGTGCCCCTCGGCCGTCTGGCAAGCACGGTGGCTCAGCTGATCCGCGGGAAGCACAAGCCGACCTTCACCCCGCATATGGACGGGGGCGATTTCGTCATTGTCCTGAATGCGTCGAAGGTCAAGCTGACGGGTCGGAAGCTGAGCCAGAAGACCTACTTCAAGCACACCGGCTATATGGGCCACGACACCCACACGCCAGCCCAGGAGCTGCTCGCCAAGCACCCGGACCGCGTGATCGAAAAGGCGGTCTTTGGTATGCTGCCGAAGAACTCGCTCGCCAAGCAGAAGCTGCGCACCAAGTTGAAGGTCTACGGTGGCGCCGAGCATCCGCACGAGGCGCAGACACCGAAGCCCCTCACCATCGTTACTGCGAAGGCCAACTGATGAGTTCTGATGCACTCCGCTGGCAGGCCGTCGGCCGCCGCAAGACGAGCGTGGCTCGCGTCTACCTGACCCCGGGCACCGGCAAGTGGGACGTCAACGGCCGCACGCTGGGTGACTACTTCCCGCGTCCCTCCCTGGTCCAGCACATCCAGCAGTCGTTCACGGCCACCGACACCCTCGGCGCGTTCGACGTCAAGGCACACGTCGATGGTGGCGGGATGAGTGGTCAGGCTGGCGCGATGCGTCACGCCATCGCGCGGGCGCTGTGCAATGCGGACGCGGCCCACCGCCCCAAGCTGCGCACGGCAGGGCTCCTGACCCGCGACCCGCGCGCCGTGGAGCGGAAGAAGCCGGGCCAGCCAGGCGCCCGGAAGAAGTTCCAGTTCTCGAAGCGGTAGTCGCTTCCCGCGGGCCGACGGTCACCGGCCGACGCAGTTCACGCGCGCACCATTTCGGTGCGCGACGACGCACGCCTCCCGATGCCGATGCGGGTGCCCTCCGGGGTCGCTACGGCAGGTGACGGAGGCGGTAGCATCAACCACCAAGGAGCCGTCTGTACTTATGGCAATGCCAACCCTGCAGGAACTGCTCGACGCCGGCACGCACTTCGGTCACCAGACTCGCCGTTGGAACCCGAAGATGCGCAAGTTCATCTTCGCCGAACGTTCGGGCATCTATCTCATCGATCTCCAGAAGACCCTCAAGCAGCTGACCTTGGCCACCGAACTGGTTCGGTCCATCGCGCTCAAGGGTGAGAACATTCTTTTTGTCTGCACCAAGCGCCAGCTGAAGGCCGTAGTCGAGGCGGAGGCGCGCAATGCATCCTGCCACTGGGTGAATGAGCGCTGGCTGGGTGGCACGCTGACCAACTTCCAGACGATCAAGAAGCAGATCAAGCGACTCCGCGACCTCGAGCAGGGCTCTGCTGAAGGCGACTTCGAGAACTACACCAAGAAGGAGCAGCTGCTGTTCTCGCGTGAGCGCGAGAAGCTCTCCCGCAACCTCGAAGGGATCAAGATGATGACCCGCCTGCCGGGCGCGCTCTTCATCGTGGACGCGAAGAAGGAGAAGATCGCCATCCAGGAGGCCAACCGTCTCGGCATCCCGGTGGTGGCGATCGTCGATACCAACGCCGACCCCGACACGATTACCGTGCCGATTCCGGGCAACGACGACGCCATCCGTTCGGTGTCGCTGATTACGTCGGCGCTGTGCGACGCGATCCGCGAAGCCCGTATGGCGATGCCGGTGCGTGAAGTGGCCGGCGGCGATGATGACTCCGAGACCTACTCCGCTGGCGATGGCGATGGGGCATCCGATGAAGATCGCAAGAAGCGCCGCCCCCGCCGCAAGCGGAAGGCACGCCCCGAGGCGATCGCCGCACGGTTGAAGCACGACCCGGCTGCGCCGGGCGACGTCGGCGCCTGACCGGGGCAGTTCCCGGACTTGGGTCACTCCGCCGCCTGTCGGGCTTCAGGGCCCCGGGCGGCGGTTTCACACACGGAACCAGACACTTCAGGCAGCAATAATGGCAATGACGATCAGTACCAAGGATATCTCCGAGCTCCGCGGTCGCACCGGCGCGGGGATGATGGATTGCAAGAAGGCCCTCGAGGAAGCCAACGGCGACATGTCGCTCGCATCGGAACTGCTTCGCAAGAAGGGCATCGCCAAGGCCGAGAAGCGCGCCGGTCGCGACGCGTCGCAGGGCCTGGTCGTGATCGAGACCGCTGCCGACGGCTCCACCGGCGCGATGCTCGAGTTGAACTGCGAGACCGACTTCGTGGCGCGCAATGAGGACTTCCAGTCGCTCGCGAAGCAGCTGGTGATGCACGCCCAGACCCGAAGCCCGGTGAGTGTCACGCACGACGCCTTCCTGGCTGAGACGCTGGACGGCAAGAGCATCGACGAAGTCGTCAAGCTCGCCTCAGGCAAAACCGGTGAAGCGATGACCGTCAAGCAGGTCGCCAAGTTCGGCGGCGCCGGCGGGGCGGTTGGCGAATATCGCCACCACAACAGCCAGGTCGGTGTGCTGGTCGAACTTGGCGGGGCAAGCGGTGCAGCGGCAATCGCGCTGGCACGTGACCTCGCCCTGCACGTCGCTTCGGCCGATCCGATCGCTGTGGCAACCAGCGATATCCCGACGGAGCTGCTCGACCGTGAGCGGCGCATTGCCGAGGAGATGGTCGCTGCCGAGGGGAAGCCCGAGGCGATCCGCGCCAAGATTGTTGAGGGGAAGGTCAGGAAGTTTGCGCAGGAGCGTGCCCTCCTGGAGCAGCCCTTCGTGAAGGATGAATCGGTCACGATCGGGGCGCTGGTGGCAAAGCTCTCCGGTGCGAAGGTGATCCGCTTCGCTCGCTTCAAGGTCGGCGAGGCCTGATGCCAGTCGCCTACCGTCGGGCTCTATTGAAGCTCTCCGGTGAGGCGTTGGCCGGAGGGAAGGACGGCGGACTCGACTATGCCGTGGTCGAAGCCCTCGCCGAAGAGATCAAGCAGGTCACCACGATGGGGGTGAGCCTCGGACTGGTGGTGGGTGGCGGTAACATCGTGCGAGGCGCCACGGCGAGCCGGGAAGGTCTCGACCGCGTATCGGCCGACTATATGGGAATGCTCGCCACGGTGATCAATGCCCTGGCGTTGCAGAACGTGCTGGAGACGCTGGGCGTCGAGACCCGTGTGCTCACGGCCATCCGGATGGAATCGCTGGCGGAACCGTACATTCGCCGGCGGATGATGCGCCACCTGGAGAAGGGGCGCATCGTGATTTTTGCAGGCGGTACCGGCAATCCATTCTTCTCGACCGACACCGCCGCGGTCTTGCGCGCGCTCGAGATGGATGCGGAGGTGGTTCTCAAGGCGACCAATGTCGACGGGATCTATACCTCCGATCCACGCACGAATCCCGACGCAACGTTGCTCACCGAGCTCACCTTTCAGGAAGCGCTCGTGAATGGGTACGCCGTGATGGACGCCAACGCCTTCGGGCTCTGCCAGGCGCACGCTCTTCCGATCATTGTCTTCAACATCAATCAACCCGGTGCCATTGCCCGCACGTTGAGCGGCGAACGGGTCGGGACTCTCGTCCGATGACTACTGCCGACATCGTGAAGGCCTCCCGCGAAGGGATGCAGAAGGCCGTCGAAAGCACCAAGCGTGAACTCGGCGGAATTCGCTCCGGCAAGGCATCGCCCGGTCTCCTCGACAGCGTCCGGGTTGACGCCTATGGGAGCTCGATGCCGCTGAATCAGGTGGCGATGGTCAGTGCACCGGAACCCCGGATGCTGGCCGTGACACCCTTCGACAAGAGCCTCACCCAGGCGATCGACAAGGCGATTCGTGATGCCAACCTCGGCCTGAATCCGCAGTCCCAGGGCGGCCTCATTCGCGTTCCTCTGCCGATGCTCTCCGAGGAGCGCCGCAAGGAGATGGTCAAGATCTGCGGCAAGCTGGTCGAGGATGGTCGCGTCTCGGTGCGCGGTGCCCGCACCGACGCGATGGGAAAGATCAAGAAGCTCGAGCGAATCCCCGAGGACGAAAAGACCAGGGCGGAGAAGGACGTGCAGAAGCACACCGACGAGGCGATCAAGCAGATCGAGGAACTCTTCAAGGCCAAGGAAGCCGAGATTCTCGAAGTGTGACCACCGAGCCCGCCCCGCTTCTCGATCAGTTGCGCCTCCACGGCGCCATCCCCCGGCACATTGCCATCATTATGGACGGCAACGGCCGTTGGGCGCAGGAGCGCGGCCTGCCACGTTCCGCAGGCCACCAGGCCGGGATGGCGGCCGTTCGGGAAACGGTCGAAGGTTGCCTGCACGCTGGCGTCCACATTCTCACGATCTTCGCCTTCTCGCAGGAGAACTGGCAGCGCCCGCCCGCGGAAATCGACGCCCTGATGGCGTTGCTGGAGGAGTTCGTCGGCCAGGAAGCCGAGGAGTTGCGTCGGCGCGGCGTTGCGGTCCGGATGCTTGGCGATCTGACCCGGCTCTCGGACCCGGCCCGAGCCGCGGTGGAACGAATCGAAGCCGCCACCGCTGGTGGCACCCAGCTTGCCTTCAACATCTGCATCTCCTACGGTGCCCGCGCCGAGATCGTGCGCGCGACCCAGCACCTGGCCGAACGGGTGCGTGCGGGAACGATCGAGCCGGCTGCGATTGACGAGGCGATGTTCTCCAGCGAGCTGTACACGGCCCCGTGGCCGGACCCGGATCTGCTGGTCCGGACGTCCGGTGAGATGCGAGTGTCCAACTTCCTGCTCTGGCAGCTCGCCTATGCCGAGTTTCACGTGACGCCGATCCTCTGGCCCGACTTCAGTCGCGACGACCTCTACACCGCGATTCTCGACTTCCAGCACCGCGATCGTCGCTTCGGACGCGTGGGCGTCTGAGGCTGCCGATGGACAACAATCTGGTTCGCCGCATTCTCTTCGCTGTCGTGGCTATCCCGCTGGCGTTGCTTCTCGTCTGGGCCGGCGGTTGGCCCTTGGCAGTGCTGGTATCGACCATCGCGGTGCTCGGAACCCGCGAACTCTTCGACATCGCCGGGAAGAAAGGCATTCGACCGCTGCGAGCGACCGGGCTTGGTGCCGCGGCTATTGCGCCCTTGCTGGTATATGCAGCCACCACCATTCCCGAAGCGCAGCTCTGGCTCGCCGACTGCTGGATCTACCTCGGTGCGGGCTTCGTGTTGCTGCTGCTCGGCGAAGCCCTGACGAGCCGCGCCCCAGCCGACGCGCCGCTCGGTGCCGTCGCGGTCACCGTATTCACGGTGGCGTACACGGCATTACTGCCTGCATTCCTGATCGGTATTCGTCACGGAAGCGTCGGGATGTACTCGTGGGCTGGCACCGCGATGGTCTTCTTCCCGCTGGTGGTCACCTGGGTGTGTGATAGTGCCGCGATGTTTGGAGGGCGAGCATTCGGCGGCGCCAGGCTGGCGCCCACCATCTCGCCGGGGAAGACGCGATCCGGCGGGATTGCCGGACTGGTCGGCGGGGTCGCGATCGCACCACTCTTCGCACTGATGGTGTTCCCGCGCGTCGGAATCGAGCTCGCGTTGATCCCAGCCTCCCTGATGGCCCTGGCGCTCTCCGTGGTGGGTCAGCTCGGCGATCTTGCCGAATCGCTCTTCAAGCGCGAAGCTGGCGTCAAGGATTCCTCGACGTTGATTCCCGGCCACGGTGGGGTGCTCGATCGCTTTGACTCGCTCTACGTTGTCCTCCCCACCGCCGCGTTCTGTTATCACCTGCTGGGATTGGTGTGAAGCGCATTGCGCTGCTCGGATCGACCGGCTCGATCGGCGTCACCGCGCTCCGCGTCCTCGATCGCCATCGTGACGCGTTCGAACTGATCGCACTGGTGGCCGGGTCGAACCGGGAGCGCCTCGCCGAACAGGTGGCTGTGTGGAACCCACGATACGCCGGGCTCGTAGGCGGCAATGGTGATTCGCAATTCCCGTCGGGGCCGGAGACGCTGATCGAAGCGGCCACCCGCCCCGATATCGACATCGTGATCAATGCAGTGGTCGGTTCGGCCGGGCTCGACGCAACGCTGGCGGCACTCCGGGCCGGGAAGCGAGTCGCCTTGGCCAACAAGGAGACACTGGTCACGGCCGGGCCGCTGGTGGCCGAAGCGGCCAAGCAGGGCGGGGGAGAAGTGGTTCCGATCGACTCGGAGCACAGCGCCGTGCTGCAGTGCATCGTGGCGCAGGGGGCCGAGCCGTCACGGGTCATCCTGACCGCTTCCGGTGGCCCCTTCCGGACCTGGGATCGCGAGAAGCTGGAGCAGGCCACGGTGGCCGAGGCGCTCAACCACCCGACGTGGCAGATGGGCGCAAAAATCACCGTGGATTCGGCAACGCTGGCGAACAAGGCGCTCGAAGTGATCGAGGCGCACTTTCTCTTCGGGCTGAGCTACGACGCGATCGACGTGATCGTGCACCCCCAGAGCATTGTCCACGCCTTCGTCGAGTTTCCTGATGGGAGCGTCCTGGCGCAGGTCGGCTTCCCTTCGATGGAAGTGCCGATTTTGTACGCCCTCACGCATCCCGGTCGTCTTAGCGACGGTGGGGTCCGGCGTTTCGATCCTGTCGCAGCCGGATCGCTCACCTTCGAACCGGTGCGGCGGGAGTGCTTCGGAGCGTTCACGCTCGGGGTGGCCGCCGGGCGAACGGGCGGAACAGCGCCCGCAGCGTTCAATGCCGGGAATGAGGTGGCTGTGGCAGCATTTCTCGACGGTCGGATTCCGTTCGGTCGCATTCCCACCGTGATCGAGGCAGCACTCCGGCGTCACGATGACGCCGGCACCATCACGCTCGATGCCGTGCGGGCCGCCGATACGGCGGCGCGGCGTCACGCAGAGGAAGCAGTCGAATGAGCGGGTTTCTCTTCACGGTGGCAATTCTCGCGGTTGTGCTCGGCGTGCTCGTTTTCGTCCACGAGCTCGGGCACTATATGGCGGCCAAGGCCTTCGGCGTCTGGGTGCATCGCTTCGCCATCGGCATCGGCAAGCCGATCAAGGGGCTGACCTTCCAGCGCGGCGAGACCGAGTGGGCGATCGCCTGGCTCCCACTCGGCGGCTACGTGAAAATGGCGTCCCGCGAGGAGGACCCGGCGTCGTCGGTGCTTGAAGGCGGCTCGGCGGCCGAGGTGCCCGCCGATCGCGTGTTCGAGGCGAAGCCGATCTGGCAGCGGATGGTCATCATTCTCGCCGGCGTCACGCTGAACGCCCTGTTCGCGTTCGTGATATTCACCGGGCTCGCCTTCAAGAACGGTCGTCAGTATGACCCGACCACCACGATCGGGCACGTGGCGGGCGAAAGACTTCCGGCGGCGGCCAACGCACTTGCCGCGCTTGAATCGGGCACGCGCATCACGGCCATTGATGGCGAGGCCGTGGCATCGTGGGACGACATCGTCGACCGACTGACCTCCGCGAAGCGCAATGAGATCGCCTTCACCTTCGCCAATCACGCGCCAGTCACCGTGCAACTCCACCGCGACGCGCTCGCGGAGCGCGGCCAGCTGGTCACCGCGCTCGAACCGCTGCATCCGGCCGTGATCGGGAGCGTGTCGCCCAACTATCCCGCCCTCGCTGCCGGCATTGCGGCGGGCGATTCGATCGTCACGATCGATGGCACGCCGATCGGCCAGTGGTCCGAAGCGGTCGAGAAGATCAAGGCGGCGCCGGGTCACGAACTGCGAATCGCGGTGAGCCGTGCGGGAGTGATCCAGACGTTCGCGGTCACCCCCAAGGCGGAGCGGGAACTGAAGGGAGACAGTTCGACGGCGATGATCGGGCGGATCGGCGCGATGGTGCGCACCCCGTACCAGCGAATTTCGCTGGGCATCGGCGGCGCACTCCGGGCTGGGTCCGAGGCCACGATCACTTCGGCCGGGACGATTTTCCAGACCTTTCGTGGGCTGGTGACGCGCAAGATCAGCAGCAAGGAGATCGGCGGTCCGATCCTGATCGGTCAGATGGCGGCGCAGCAGGCGCGGGCCGGCCTCGACAACTTCCTCGCCTTCATGGCGCTGATCTCGGTGAATCTGGCGGTGGTGAACCTGCTGCCGATTCCGGTGCTCGATGGCGGCGCCTTCCTGATGCTTGTGATCGAAGGGTTGATCCGTCGACCGCTGCCGAACAGGCTGCGGGAAGCGGTTACGCTGGTCGGACTTGGCCTGGTGGTGTTGCTGATGGTGCTGGCGTTCAGCAATGACATCGGGCGGCTGATCGGGCGGTAATTTCGGCGTAGGGGGTGTCCGACGCAGGGTAGCAGAGCCCGGCGCGTGCCAGGCAGCCGCGGGTGCCCGAAAATCGGTCAGCCACCATCCACCATCCACCATCCCGCTCTCAGGACTTGCCCGCAATTGGAGGCCTGGGCTATATTGCGAGGCTATCCAAGCGAACCTAAGTGTAAGCGCAGCATTGACTCAGGGCAGGAACAACACGGTATGATCGAGAAGCAGACTGTCATCGAGAAGCACCGCCTGCATGGCGAAGATACCGGCTCCGCCCGGGTCCAGGTCGCCCTGCTGACGACGCGTATCAACAGCCTCACCGAGCACTTCCGGACCCACGCGAAGGACCATCACGGTCGCCGTGGCCTCCTGAAGATGGTCGGAACCCGGCGCCGGCTCTTGAATTATCTCAAGGGCAACGACATCTCGACCTACCGCGCCCTGGTCACTGAACTCGGCCTCCGGAACTGAACCGCGGCTGAAACTGCAAGGCGTCCCACGCGAGCACCGTGGGACGCTTTCCGTTTATGGGTGCTCAAACGCAGTGAAGGAAATCCGTGCATCGTATTGAAACGCAGTTCGCAGGCCGCCCGCTGGTCATCGAGACCGGCCGCCTCGCCAAGCAGGCCGCAGGATCGGTTCTGGTCCAGTATGGAGAGACCACCGTCCTCGCCGCCGTCACCGTCTCCCCCAACATCACGCATCTCCCGTTCTTTCCATTGACGGTCGAGTACAAGGAGAAGACCTACGCCGCGGGCAAGATCCCGGGTGGGTTCCTGAAGCGTGAAGGGCGTCCGTCGGATGACGAAATCCTCAATTGCCGCATCATCGACCGCTCCATCCGGCCGCTCTTCCCGGAGGGATTCCGTCACGAGGTGCAGGTGTTCGTCACGGTGTTGTCAACCGACCAGGAGAACGAATCGGATGTGATCGGCGTCCTGGCGGCATCCGCCGCGCTCTCGATCTCCGGAATTCCGTGGAACGGCCCGATTGCCGCCGCTCGCGTCGGCAAGGTCGAGAACAACTGGATCCTGAATCCGACGTTCCAGCAGCTGGAGTTCTCGACGCTCGACCTGATCGTGGCCGGGCTCGACGACTCGATCATGATGGTCGAGGGTGGCGCACTCGAGGTCAGCGAAGCCGAGATCCTCGACGGCCTCAAGGTCGCGCAGGTCGGCATCAAGGAGCAGGTCAAGCTGATCGCCGACCTGGTCAAGAAGGCCGGCAAGCCGACGATGAAGTGGGAAGGACCCACCAAGAACGCCGAGCTGGTCAAGGCGGTGAAGGCTGCGGCCGAGAAGTCGATGGCCAAGGCGATGAACGCCAAGGACAAGGCCGGGCGCGCCGCCGGGATCCGCGGCATCCGCGACGAGGTCAAGGCGAAGCTGCTCGAGACCTTTCCCGAGGGCGCCAAGGAAATCGGCAACGAGCTCGAGGAAATCGAGTACACAGTGATGCGGGCCCAGATTCTCGACAAGGGTGAGCGCATCGACGGTCGCGACGGCACGACCGTCCGCCAGATCACCCCGGAAGTCGGTGTCGTTCCCCGCGTACACGGCTCGGCGGTATTCACCCGTGGTGAAACGCAGGCGTTCGTGGCCGTCACGCTCGGCACCGCCGACGACGAGCAGCGGATCGATTCCATCGAAGTGCCGGGTGAGTCGAAGAAGTCGTTCATGCTCCACTACAACTTCCCGCCGTACTCGACCGGCGAAGTCCGTCCGCTGCGTGGCACCTCGCGTCGCGAGATCGGTCACGGCGCGCTGGCGGAGCGGGCGATTCATCCGCTCCTGCCGGCCACGGCCGACTTCCCCTACACCATCCGGATCGTCTCGGAAATTCTCGAGTCGAATGGGTCGTCCTCGATGGCCACCGTCTGCGGCAGCTCGCTGGCGCTGATGGAAGCCGGTGTGCCAATCAAGGCCGCCTGCGCTGGGGTAGCGATGGGGTTGATCAAGGAAGGCGATCGCGTCGCCATCCTTACCGACATCCTCGGCACCGAAGACCACCTCGGTGATATGGACTTCAAGGTGGCCGGGACGGAGCAGGGGATCACCTCCATCCAGATGGATATCAAGATTCAGGGGCTCTCGCACGAGATCATGAAGACCGCGCTGGAACAGGCGCACAAGGGCCGGCTGCATATCCTCGCGGAAATGAACAAGGTCCTCGCCACCCCGCGCGACGAGATGTCGCCGTGGGCGCCGCGAATCTTCACGATCCAGATCAAGCCGGACAAGATCGGCGACGTGATCGGCCCGAAGGGCAAGACCATCCGCGGCATTCAGGATGCGTCGGGCGCCAAGGTCAACATCGACGACACCGGTCTCATCACGATCGCCGCCGTGGGGGCCGAAGCTGGCGCCAAGGCGCGCGAGATGGTGATGGGGATCGTCGCCGAGCCGATCGTCGGGACGATCTACACCGGGCCGATCAAGAGCATCACGGCCTTCGGTGCCTTCGTCGAGATCATGCCGGGTGTCGAAGGACTCCTGCACATCTCGGAAATCGACCACAAGCGGGTCGAGAAGACCGAGGACGTCCTCAAGAAGGGCGAGATGGTCACGGTGAAGTTGCTGGAAGTGGATGAGCGCGGCCGGATGCGCCTGTCCCGGAAGGCACTCCTCCCGAAGGAATGAGCACTCCGTCGGTGCGTACCGTCCAGCTTGACGACGCGCTCTTTCGCACCGACGCCCCGAACGGACTCGTGGTCGTGACCGAACGCCTTCCCGGCGTTCGGTCCGCGGCCGCCGGGATCTGGGTCCGGTCGGCCAGCGGGCACGAGGCCCGCGCCAAGATGGGAGTTTCCCACCTCCTCGAACATATGGTCTTCAAGGGCACCGAACGTCGCACCGCGCGGGACATTGCGGTGTCGCTCGAGGCCCGAGGTGGTTCGCTTGACGCCTACACCTCCCGGGATACCACGTCCTTTCAGGCCCACGTGCTCGACGCCGATCTTCCGCTGGCGCTTGATGTGCTGACCGACCTGGTCCGCAAGCCGCTGTTGCGCGAGAGCGATCTCGAGCTCGAACGGAACGTGGTGCTCGAGGAGTTGAACGGCGTGCAGGACACCCCAGACGACCTGGTATTCGAACTCTGGGGCGAGACCCTCTGGCCCGACCATCCCTACGGCTTCTCCATTCTCGGCACCGCCGAGACCGTGGGCAACCTTGACACGTCTGACCTGCGTGAGCTGCACACCAGTAACTACTATCCCGGCAACTGCGTCATCGCGGTGGCCGGGCACGTTGAGCACAGCCAGGTGCTCGGGCTGCTCGCCGGGCTCGGCTGGTTCGAAGGAACGGCCCAGGGGCCACGGCCCATCGTGGTGGCGGCACCCGCGGTGCGGGCCGCGACTCGTGTTGAAGTCAGCAAGCTGCAGCAGGTCCACGCCGTGCTGGGCACCGACAGCATCGCCGCCAACGACCCGCGCCGCTATGGTCTGGCATTGCTGGGCGCCGTGCTGGGGGGCGGGATGTCGAGCCGCCTCTTCCAGCGGGTGAGGGAAGAACTCGGGCTCTGCTACGCGGTCTACGCCTGGCACTCGGCGTACCGTGCCACGGGTACCTTTGGTGTGTATGTCGGCACGGCCCCGGCAACCGCCGATCAGGCGATCGCCGCCATTCGTGACGAGTTGGCGCTGATGTCGCGCGAGGGGCTGCCCAACGCCGACCTGATTGATGGGAAAGGCCAGCTGAAGGGCTCGTTGATGCTGGCATTGGAGAGCACGACGAGCCGGATGCATCGACTCGCGACACACGTACTGCAGGATGAACCGTACCGCCCCCTCGACGAGGTCCTTCGCCTCGTGGATGGTGTCACACGCGAGGAGTCGGTGGCGCTGGCTGCCGAGTTCCTCGCCCCCGAGCGGATGACGACCGTCCGCCTCGGACCGACCCGTTGACCCTTTCGAGGCGCGCCACGAGCGCGCAAGCGAGATTGCGATGCTGATTGGCGTGCCGAAGGAGATCAAGACCAACGAGAACCGTGTCGGGCTGGTGCCATCGGGGGTCGAAGCCCTCGTGCGCGAGGGTCACACCGTGCAGGTCGAGACCGGTGCCGGCCTCGGCAGCGGCTTTTCCGACGAGAACTACCTCGCGGCCGGTGCGACCATAGCGCCGGACGCCGATGCGACGTGGGCCAGGGCCGAGATGGTGATCAAGGTCAAGGAGCCGATCGCGGTCGAGTGGCCGCGGATGCGTCCGGGCCTGGTGATGTACACCTACTTTCACTTCGCCGCCGATGAACCACTGACCCGCGCGGTGATGAAGTCGGGCGCGATCGCGGTGGCCTATGAGACCGTGCAGCTCCCCGGCGGTCAGCTGCCGTTGCTGACGCCGATGTCGGAAGTCGCGGGACGCCTCGCGGTGCAGGAAGGCGCCAAGTACAACGAGAAGCTGTACGGCGGCCGTGGTGTGCTGCTGGGCGGCGTTCCGGGCGTGAAGCCGGCCAAGGTGGTGATCATCGGCGGCGGCGTCGTCGGCATCAACGCGGCGAAGATGGCGGCGGGCCTCGGCGCGGACGTGACCCTGCTCGACAACTCGCTCGACCGGCTTCGCTATCTCGACGACGTGCTGCCGGCCAATGTCGACACCGTGTTCTCCAACCGTCACAACATTCTCGACGCTGTGAAGGACGCCGACCTGATCATCGGTGCGGTGCTCATCCCGGGGAAGAAGGCGCCCCACCTGATTACCAGGGAAGACCTCAAGGGCATTCCCGACGGCTGCGTGATCGTGGATGTTGCCGTCGACCAGGGTGGTTGTGTCGAGACCATCAAGCCAACCACACACGAAAATCCGACGTACTTTGTGGAAGGCGTGCTGCACTATGCCGTGGCGAATATGCCAGGTGCGGTACCGCGCACCTCCACGCTGGCGCTCACCAACGCCACGCTGCCATATGCCATCACGCTGGCGAACCTGGGGTGGAAAGAAGCGTGCAAGCGGGACAACGCGCTCAAGCTTGGCCTCAACGTGGTCGACGGCAAGATCGTGTACGCGGGTGTGGCGGAAGCGTTCGGACTCGAGTGCACCGACGTTGACTCCGTCCTCTAGTTCGGCTCAGGGCATTCAACTCCTCGTCGTGCGATTGCCGCACGGCGAGGGGTTGCCACTTCCGACCCGGGCGACCAGCGGTGCGGCAGGAATGGACATCGTGTCGGCGGTGGAGACGGTCCTTGCCCCGGGGGCGCGGGGGCTGGTGCCGACTGGGTTGTCAGTCGCGGTGCCCGATGGCTACGAGCTGCAGTTGCGGCCGAGGTCAGGGCTGGCGCTCAAGCACGGTATTACGCTGCCCAACACGCCCGCCACGATTGATTCAGATTATCGCGGAGAGTTGCAGGTGATCCTGATCAATCTGGGAAGTGAGCCGTTCGTGATTCACCGCGGCGACCGGATTGCCCAGGCGCTGGTACAGAAGGTGGAGCCAGTGGAATTCGTGGAGGTTGCCGAACTGCCGCCCAGCGGGCGCGGGGCGGGGGGATTCGGGAGTACCGGGCGGTAGCTTGCCTCGATCGCATCGCCGCGGGGCGCGTTTCCCCTCAGGAAGTTGTGAGTAATCGCTCACCGGCCAGTATCGCGACACCCGAAGCCGCCGCATAACTCGCCGTCCCTCTTCACGTTGCGCTTGCCGAGCGGATGCTCTCCTCTTAGGTTCGCAGCTAGACTCGACCGGCGGCTGCCTACGTGAAATTTCCCAATTTTGGTTCCTTCCTCCCCGCCAATGAAATCGCGGTGGACCTCGGAACGGCCAACACCCTGATCTATGTCAAGGGTGAAGGGATCGTGCTCAACGAACCCTCCGTCGTCGCCATCGAGAGGGCGACTGGCCGCGTCAAGGGGATCGGTCTCGAAGCGAAGCGAATGCTCGGGCGCACCCCGGAAGCGATCATCGCCGTCCGGCCGATGCGCGATGGCGTCATCGCGGATTTCGACGTCACCGAAAAGATGCTGCGCTACTTCCTCAAGACCATCATCGACAAGCACTTCTTCCGGGTGAAGCCGAAGGTCATTGTCGCGGTTCCCTCCGGCATCACCGAAGTCGAACGTCGTGCCGTGCGCGACTCGGCCGAAACCGCCGGTGCGAAGCAGGTGCTGATGGTCGCCGAACCGATGGCGGCCGCGATCGGCGTCGGGCTGCCGGTGGACACGCCGACCGGCAATATGGTGATCGACATTGGCGGTGGTACCACCGAGATCGCCGTCATCGCGTTGAGCGGAATCGTCTCCGACACGTCGATCCGGATCGGCGGCGACGAGTTCGATCAGGCGATCGTGATGTTCATGCGCAAGAATTACAACCTGCTGATCGGCGAACCCACCGCCGAACTGATCAAGATCAAGGTTGGCTCGGCGTACCCCTCCGGGGATGAGCGAGAAATGGAAGTGAAGGGCCGCGACCTCGTCTCGGGCATCCCCAAGACCGTCCGCGTGCACTCGACCGAGATCCGCGAGGCGGTCCAGGAGCCGGTCCAGCAGATCGTAGACGCCGTGCGGCGTGCGCTCGAAATCACTCCCCCCGAGCTGGCCTCGGATATCGTCGATCGGGGCATCGTGATGACCGGCGGCGGCGCCCTGATCCGCGGGCTGGACCTGCTCCTCTCGCAGGAGACCGGCCTGCCGATCCACGTCGACGAGGACCCCCTCACCTGTGTGGTGCGCGGGACCGGCCGGATCCTGGATGACTTCGAGAAGTACCGCAGCGTTCTGACGACCTGACGATGCGCGGCCAGAGTGGGCGGGAGACAGCCCGCAGCGACCTGGTGCTGCTTGCCGGGTGCGTCGTGCTCGCCTTGCTCGCCCTCGCCTTGCCTCGCCCCTGGTCCGCTGCCCTGACCGCGACCATTCGTGAAACCGCCTTTCGCCCAGTCGTGGCGGTGCAGTCGCGCGCCGTCTCCGACCGCACCGCCCGCGAAGGGCTTCAGGCCATCGAACACACACGGGACTCACTGGCGCTGCTGGTACAGGATTTCTCGGCGACCGTCCGCGAAAACGGCAACCTGCGCGCCCTGCTCGCGCTCCGACCCAAGCTCACGCGTCGCTACCTCCCTGCCGAAATTCTTCACCAGCCCGCCATCACCGACGATCGAATGGCGTTGCTCGGCGTCGGATCGGTCGATGGGGTGAGGCAGTTCGATCCGCTGGTCACTGCCGATGGCCTGATCGGGTACATCTGGTCGGTCAGCAGCCATTCGAGTGCGGCCTATACCTGGGCCCATCCCGAGTTTCGCGCCGCTGCGGTCACTGGCGATGGCCGGGTGACTGGCCTGATATCGGCGAGTCCCAGCACCGATGCGAGTCGGACGGTACTGCAGTTGCGCGGGGTGGCGTTGCGCGACTCGCTGGCGATCGGGACACCGGTCTTCACGTCGGGGCTCGGGGGGGTCTTCCCCCGGGGTATCCCGATTGGCAGGATCAGTGCGATCGAACGCGACCAGTTCGGTTACGAGCGCGTCTATCGGGTCACGCCCTTCGCCCACCCTGCGCTGGCGACCCACGTGCTGGTGCTGACCACTCCCCGGGATTCGCTGTTCCAGGCGTTCCCACCGTCCGATTCGGCCCGCAAGGTCGACTCGCGTCGGAAGGTCGATTCGCTCCGAGTGCGGGACTCCCTGAGGGAGGCGGCGACCATCCGCGTGATCAAGGACTCCGCCCGATGAGCAGCGTCTGGACGGGTGAAGGGCCAAAACGGCGTCGCTCAAGCGACAAGTTCCGAGTCGCCGTCGTGATCGGCGGTCTCTTCCTGCTGGAGTTCTACCTGCGGCCGTCGCTGGTGGAAGGGCGGGGAATGCCCGACTTCCTGATGCTCGCACTACTACTGCTGGCGATCCGACAGCGTCCGGGCACGGCTGCCGTCACCGGTTTCGCAGTCGGCCTGATGGTGGACGTGCTGACCCCGGCGCGTTTCGGCGCTGGCATCCTGGCGCACGTTTTGGTTGGCTGGGGTGCGGCGTGGGGCCGTTCGGTCTTCTTCGCCGACAACCTGCTGGTCACGGCCGGGGTGTTCTTCGTCGGGACCTGGACGCGGAATCTGCTGGTGCTGCTGTTCAGCGGTACTTCCTCGGGGCGGTTGCTGACCGAGATGCTGGTGTGGTCACCGCTGCAAGGGGTCACGACCGCCGCGGTGGGGGTGGTGATTGTGATGCTGTTCCGCGACTGGCTTGCGATCCGGATGGACCAGTGAGCGCCTTCGCCTCCTTCGAGGTGGCGCGGCGTGCGACCGGCGCCCGCTGGATCCTCGTGCTTGCCTTTGGAGTGCTTGGCTCGGCCTTTTTCAGAGCGCAAATCATCGAGCACGATCGCTTCCGCGTCGAGGCCGGCAGCAACCGGCTGCGCCCGATCACATTGCCATCGCCGCGCGGCGACATCCTCGACCGCAACGGCCTCCCCATCGCAGAGAACATCCCCGGCTATTCGATCAAGCTGCTCGCGGCCCGCGAGGATTCCCTGCGCGCAGTGCTGGGCAGGCTGCTCGCCTACGTCCCGGCTGACTCGGTGGATCTCGAACTGACGGTCCGGCGCTGGCGTGCGGCGACGTTTCAGCCGGTGCAAGTCTTCGCCTCCGGCGAAGATCGCGTCGTGGCGACCCTCGAAGAGCACCGCGCGGTCCTCCCCGGATTGGTGATTCAGGCGGAGCCGCGACGCACGTACCCCCACGGTGAGGCCGTCGCGCACCTGGTCGGATACGTCGGTGAAATCAGCGAGTCCGAAATGAAGTCGGGCAGCTTCGGCGAGGCCGGGCTCGGCGAAATGGTCGGGAAGCAGGGACTCGAAGTCGAGTACGACTCGCTGCTCCGCGGACAGCAGGGGACCCGCTACGTCGAGGTCACGGCGCGGGGGCGGACCGTCGGCGATCAGGCAAACAGCGGGTCGGTCCGTCCGATCGCTGGCGCGACGGTGCGGACGACCATCGACTTGCCCCTGCAACTCTTCATCGATTCGATGTGGCGAGCCGATATGCCCGAGAAGCGTGGCGCGATGATCGCGATGACCCCGAAGGGCGAGGTGCTCGCGTACTACTCCCATCCCGGCTTCGACCCCAACGCCTTTATCGGCGGAATCAGCGCAGAGGATTATGCGGTCTATCACGAAGACAGCAACCATCCGCTGATCGATCGCGTCATCAATGGTCGCTATCCGCCAGCGTCGCCCTTCAAGCTGGCCATCGCCACGATGGCGCTCCGGCGTGGGCTGGTGACGATGGACTCGCGGATGCCGGTGGCCTGCTCGGGCGGGCTGCGGTTTGGAAACCGCTACTTCAAGTGCTGGAAGCACACCGGCCACGGCTCGCTCACCCTCGCCGAGGCGATCAAGACCTCGTGCGATGTCTTCTTTTATCAACTGGGCCAGCTGGTGGGGCGAGACGGCTTGCTCGAGGATGGTCAGGCGCTCGGACTCTCCGATCCCACCGGGATCGACCTCGAGCAGGAGAAGCGCGGTGCCTTTCCGCGCGGACTGAAGGATTACGTGAACTCCCGTGGTCTTTCGACCTGGTCCAACGGCGAAGTCCTGAATCTCTCCATCGGGCAAGGACGGAACACGCAGACGCTGATCAATATGGTGTCGTTCTATGCGGCGCTTGCCGGCGACGGCATCAAGCGTCCGCCACACATCTTCCGGCCGCGCCTCGGCACCAGAAGCTACGATCTCGGGCTCAAGCCGGAGCAACTCGTCGGGCTTCGGCGGGCCCTTTCCGATGTGGTCCAGAGTGGGACAGCAGGCGCCTCGGGTGGGCGTGAATTCGACGTCGCTGGCAAGACCGGATCGGGGCAGGTTTCCAACCAGAAAGACATCGGTTGGTTCATCGGCTTCGCCCCCGCAGATTCGGCGAAAATCGTCGTCGGCATTCAAGTCGAGGAAGGTGAGCACGGTGCCCTGGTGGCGAAGTACGTCGTCCGGGCCATCGGTCGCTACCTGCAAGGCCCGGGAAGTCCGGCCCTGAAGAGTGAGTACCAGCCGCCGCTGAGCGAAGACACCACGCCGGCGGTCGATCCACTCGCGCCCGATACCACTCGGGCCACGCTCCGACCGCCCGCCGCCACACCGAAGGCCGCCGGCAGAAGGCCGGGCACCCGGCGATGAACCGCAGTCTCGATCGGGTGCTGCTGGTGGTGGTCGTAATCCTCGCGATCCTCGGCGTCGTGGTGTTGTACTCGGCCGGTCAGACCGACCTCAGGACGGGAGCCGAGGGAAAGTGGCTCCGGCAAGTGATGTGGCTCGGCGTGGGGTCGATCTGCGCCGCACTCGCGTACCGACTCTCCTTCCGGATCCTTGAATGGGCGGCACCCTGGGCGTACGGCCTCGGCCTCGGATTGCTGCTGTTGACGCTGCTGATCGGACGGGGCTTCGGCACCGGCGCTGGCAGCAAGAGCTGGCTCGCCATCGGCGACTTCCGGCTCGGACAGCCGGTGGAGGTGGCCAAGCTGGCCACCATCCTGATGCTGGCGCGCTGGCTGGCGGCCCGCAGGGAACCGCCGACCACGCTCCGCGGCCTCTTCGCCCCGGTGATGATCGCCCTGGTGCCCGCACTCCTGGTGCTCAAGCAGCCAGATCTGGGAAGCGCCATCGTCTTCGCGGGGATCCTCTTCTCGATGCTCTACTGGGCCGGCGTGGCGCCGTCGCTGCTGGTGCTGCTTGCCTCGCCGGTGGTGGCGTTGATGCTGGCATGGAACACCGCCCTCTGGAGTGCCTGGATGGTGGTCCTGTTCGCCCTCCTGCTGATCTGGCGACCCTTCATCTTCGAGGCGATCGCCGTCTACCTTGCCAATTCTGCGATGGGGGTTCTCTACATCGTCGTCTGGAACAAGATGGCTACGTACCAGCAACAACGAATTCTCTCCTTCCTCAACCCGGAGAGCTATCGGAAAGGACCGGGGTACCAGGCGATCCAGTCGAAGGTGGCGATCGGTTCTGGTGGCTGGTTCGGGACTGGGTTTACGCTCGGAACCCAGAAGCGCTCTGGGTACATCCCGGAGCACTGGACCGATTTCGTTTTTGCGGTGGTGGGCGAGGAGTTCGGATTTGTTGGCGTGGTAGTTGTGCTGGGTTTGCTCCTGAGTCTGCTTTTCATCCTGATCCGGATTGCCCGCCGTGCCAGCGACCCGTACGCCTCGCTCTGCGTCTTCGGAATCGTGGGGCTGATCTTCACCCACATTTACGAAAACATCGGAATGAGCGTCTCACTGATGCCGATTACCGGGATTCCGCTGCCCTTCTTTTCGTTCGGCGGTTCGTTTCTGGTGGCAATGTTTATTGCCCTGGGATTCGCATTCCGGGCCTCTGGCGAGGCGAGAGCATCTGGTTATCTTGAGTCCTGACAACGACTTAGCTGTCAAGGTCTTGCGCGGTTACGGGTCACTCTGCACCTTGTAGGGTCACATCGGATCTCCCCCGGGGTCTGGTGCTACTCGAGGTACTATGGCCGTCATGGCGTGGTTCAAGAAGGAGCGCAAGCCCAGAACTGCTCCCCGGGAGCGCTTGGAGATCCCGGCGGATGCCTGGGAAAAATGCGATTCCTGCGGCCATATCGATATTCGCGAAAAGTTTGAAAAGGCGCTGAATGTCTGCCCGGAATGTGGCATGCACAAGCGCTTCTCGGCGGAGGAATACATCGAGCTCCTCACCGACGATGGCAGTTGGAAGGAAATGTTCACCAACCTCACCTCGATTGACCCCCTCGATTTCGAGCACTATGCCGACCGACTCGTCGCCGCCCGCAAGAAGGCCTCCAGCTCCGACGCGATCTATACCGGTGCGGCCAAGCTTGAGCGGCTGCCGTTGCACCTGGGCGTGATGAATTTCCGGTTTATGGGCGGCTCAATGGGTTCGGTGGTCGGCGAAAAGATCGCCCGGCTTGCTCGCCGATCGGCGGAGAAGAAAATCCCGCTCGTGCTGGTCTGCACTTCGGGCGGCGCCCGGATGCAGGAGGGTGCGCTCTCGCTGATGCAGATGGCCAAGACTTCGGCCGCCATCGCGATGATGAAGCAAGCCGCGGTCCCGTACATCTCGATCCTCACCGACCCAACCACCGGCGGCGTTTCGGCGTCGTTCGCAATGCAGGGAGATGTGATCCTTGCCGAGCCTGGAGCGGTGATCGGCTTCGCGGGCGAGCGGGTGATCAAGATGACCATCGGCCAGGACCTTCCCGAGGGGTTCCAGACGGCCGAGTTCCTGCTCGACAAGGGACAAATCGATGATGTGGTGCCGCGCGCCTCGCTGCGCGCGACCACCGCCCGCTTGTTGCGTCACTTCCAGGGGCACAAGATCCCCGCGAAAGCCGCGGTCGCGGCCTGACCGTCGCTGCCGCCAACTCGCCTCGGTGTGCGGGTTGGCGGCGCTCCCACCGCCGTGTGACCGAAAGCTTCGACAGCGCGCTCGCATATCTCCTCCCGCGCACCACCCGCATCAAATTCGGACTCGCCACGACCGAGGCGCTCCTGAACGCGGTGGGTGAGCCGCAGACCCTCTATCCGACGATCCATATCGGTGGGACCAACGGGAAGGGGAGCGTCTCGACGCTGGTGGCATCGGCGCTCCAGGCACGCGGCTTCCGGGTCGGGCTCTACACCTCGCCGCATTTGGTCTCCTTCCGCGAGCGGATTCGGGTCAACGGCACGCCGATCAGCGAAACTGCCGTCGCCGCGTGGACGTCGCACCTCCGCCCCACCATCGAGCAAGTGAACGCGACTTTTTTCGAGGCGACCACGGCCATCGCCCTTGCCGATTTTGCGGCGCGCGAGGTGGAGATCGCGGTGGTTGAAGTCGGGTTGGGTGGCCGGCTGGACAGCACCAACGTGCTCGTGCCAGTGGTGAGTGCTGTGACGCACATTGCACTCGACCACCAGAAATATTTGGGAGAGACGCTCGAGGCGATCGCCGTTGAGAAAGCAGGCATTGCCAAGAGCGGGGTGCCGTTCGTGATCGGTGAGCGGAATCCTGCCCTCGCCGAGCTGTTGCGGGCCGCGGGTCAGGCCACCGTCGGATCGCGGGGGCGCGGTGGCGAGTTCCGGCCGGTAATGGTGCCACCGGGGGTCGAATGGACCGGCCAGCTGGGGCTCCTGGGGCCTCATCAACGGCGAAACGCCGCCGTGGCGGCTGCCATCCTCACCGCGCTCCCCGAGGGGCTCCAGCCTTCGGCTGGGGACGTTGCTGCCGGGTTCGCCAGCGCCCGGCTGGCGGGGCGGCTCGATCGGCGGGGGCGCTGGCTTTTCGATGTCGCCCACAACCCTGACGGGATGGCGGCCCTGGTCGCGGCGCTCGCAGAGCTGCGGCCGGAACCACCACTGCACGCGCTGGTCTCCATTCTCGGCGACAAGGCCTGGCCCGAGATGCTGGTGGCGCTCGATCAGGCGATCGATTTCGGGGTTCTGACCGTGGCACCGAGTGCCGACATCCGGCGCTGGGATCTGAGTTGGCTGGAGCGGTGGCTTGCCGATCCGGATCGCCCGCCGGCGCGGGCTCGCTGGCGGCTGGTGCCCGATTTCGCCGACGCACTCCGGGAGGTGGAACAGGGCGCCGGGACGGTGTTGGTGACCGGCTCCTTCCACACCGTTGGAGATGTGCTCGAGGCGCGCGGGCTCTCGCCGCTCTGACGCTGCCGGGAAACCGCCCAGGCGGCGCGGTGTCGGTGTATTTTGTGCTATGACCTTCCGGACCCTTCCCGGATTCCGCGACTTCGCACCCGACGACCTGGCGTTCCGGGCCCACATCTTCGGGGTCTGGCGCCGGGTCGCGACGCGATAC
>JANLPG010000111.1:0-2680 GCA_031367105.1 Gemmatimonadota bacterium
GCTGGTTCAGGAAGACGGGGATCGCGATCGCGGCCAGAATGCCGATGATGATGATGACAACCAGGAGCTCGATGAGGGTGAAGCCACCCTCTCGCTCCTCCTGGGCCTTGCGGATGCGTGCGAGCATCTGCCCTTCCCTTCCGGGATCTTGCGTTGATGAGCCGTGCCGGCAGATCCCCCCTGGGCCCTCTTTCGAGTGACCGACCGAGGCAGCTGGGCTGGCCTGCACGCCCGCAGGTCCCCTGGCTTTGCGACCCCGTCTCACGACGGGTGTGCCGTTTCTGGCCTTAGCAGCTCTATGACAAATGTGTTTTCGGCGAGCAGGAAGCCGCGCTTGAGCAATTCCAGTGCATTTCTGGCGCGGTGACGGGATTCACCCTTCCAGCCGCGTCACAAAGGAGGAGGGGCCCGGCAACTGCCGGGCCCCGCCTCCTTTGTATCGACGGCCGAACACGTCGGCCCTCGGGACTACTTGATCAGGTCGAAGATCTTGAAGATCGGCATGTAGAGCGCGATGATCATCGACCCGATGATCCCGCCGAGAAAGGCGATCATCAGCGGTTCGATGAGCGCGGTCAGGGCCTCCGTGGTGGCCTCCACCTCCTGGTCGTAGAACTCGGAGATCTTGTGCAGCATCGCGTCAAGAGCGCCGGTGTCCTCGCCGACTGCCATCATCTGCACGACCATCGGCGGGAACACCGCATGACCCACCAGAGGTCCGGTGATCGACTCGCCGTTCCGCACGCTGGTCTGGATGTCACGTACGGCATCGCCGACCACCATGTTGCCCGTGGTCTCTGCGACGATGTCGAGGCTCTGCAGGATGGGCACGCCGGACTGCAGCATGGTCCCGAGGTTTCGGGCGAAACGCGCCAGGGCGATCTTCTGGAACAGGCTGCCGAACACCGGCACCCTGAGCTTGATGGGGTCGACCACCCGGTGGGTGCTCTCCTTGTGCTTGATCCGGCCCCAAACCACGAAGCCAACGATGATGGCGACAACGAAGACCGGCGAGCCAACCTTCAGGATGTCGGACATCGTGATGAGGACCTTGGTGGGCGCCGGCAGCTCGCCGCCCAGCGTGAGGAACATCTTGGCGAAGACGGGCACGATGAACAGGAGCATCCCGATAACGGCGAGTATGGCGATACAGAAGACGACGACTGGGTAAGTCATTGCCGACTTCACCTTGCCTCGCAGCTTGGTCTCCGCCTCGTAGTTCTCGGCGATCTGGAGCATGACCGAGTCGAGGAAGCCTCCGACTTCGCCGGCCTTGGTCATGTTGACCATCAGTGGCGGGAAGACCATTGGGTGCTTGCCCAGGGAAGACGACAAGGACTGGCCGGTCTCGACGTCCTGCCTCGCCTCACCGAGCACCCTGGCGAGCTCCTTGTTCTCGGTCTGCTCTTCCAGGATCGACAGCGCACGGAGCAGCGACAACCCGGCGTTGATCATCGTCGCGAACTGCCGAGAGAAGATCGCCAGATCCTTCAGCTTGACCTTGGCTCCGAGGCTCGGCAGCGAGAGCTCCTTCTGGATGCCCCCGCCGCCGGCCTGCGAGATGCTTACCGGTGCGTACCCCATGCTCTTCAGCTTGGTAGCGACCGCGGCCGTCGAGTCCGCCTCAATCTTGCCGGTCATGAGCTTCCCGGACCGGTCGCGTACCGAGTAGTTGTAGGTCATCGTCGATGCCATGGTCTGCCCCTCATCGCCCGGTCAGGCGGTTGAAGTCTTCAATGTGGTGGCACTTCTCTAGGCCAGTCTCGTAAGTGATCTGGCCGCGCTTCACCAGGTCGGCAAGGTGCTGGTCCATCGTGTGCATACCGTGCTGGGCACCCGCTTGCATGGCGGAGTAGATCTGGTGGGTCTTGCCTTCACGGATCAGGTTGCGGATGGCAGGGGTAGCGACGAGCACCTCGGTGGCGACCACGCGTCCCTTGCCGTCCACGGTCCGCGCGAGCGTCTGGCAGACAACGCCCTGCAAGGAGCCGGCCAGCTGGACGCGTACCTGCTGCTGCTGGTGGGGCGGGAAGACATCGATGACGCGGTCGATCGTCTGGGCCGCGTCCTGCGTGTGCAGGGTGGCAAAGACGAGGTGGCCCGTCTCGGCGGCTGTCAGGGCCACTGAGATGGTCTCGAGGTCACGCATCTCGCCGACGAGGATGATGTCGGGGTCCTGCCGCAGGACATGCTTGAGGGCGTTGGCGAACGAGTGGGTGTCCTCACCGACCTCACGCTGGTTCACGACGCACGACTGGTGCCGATGAAGGAACTCGATGGGGTCCTCGACCGTCATGATGTGGTCGCGGCGCTGCCTGTTGGCCAGGTCGACGATGGAGGCGAGCGTGGTGGACTTCCCGGACCCGGTCGGGCCGGTCACGAGCACGAAACCGCGGGGCAGCATGGCGAAGTTGGCTATACCGGGGGGGATGCCGAGGTCCTCGAGCTTCTTGATCTCGAAGGGGATCAGCCGGAACGCCGCTCCGACCGAGTCGCGCTGCCGGTACATGTTGACCCGGAACCGAGCCTTGCCCGGGACCGAGTAGGCGAAGTCGAGCTCCAGCACCTCCTCGAACTTCTCCCGTTGCTTCTGGGTGATGGCGGCGTACATGATGCGCTGGATGACGTTGGGGGTTAGCTCCGGGAAGTCCTCAAGCGGCGTGAGGTGCCCGTTGAGCCT
>JANLPG010000155.1:0-6342 GCA_031367105.1 Gemmatimonadota bacterium
CCCCCCCCCCCCCCCCCCCCCCCCCCCCCCCCCCCCCCCCCCCCCCCCCCCCCCCCCCCCCAGCCGAGGTACGGGTAGCGCCAATTCGTCGGCGGATTGCCCAACTCCTTGATGGTGCGTGCCGAGGTCCAGCGGTAGAGGTGGAGAATCGAGCCGGCCTTGTCGTTGGTGCCGCTGGCCCGGCCGCCACCGAATGGCTGCTGCCCGACCACGGCGCCGGTGCACTTGTCATTGACATAGAAGTTTCCAGCGGCGTGACGCAGCGCGACGTCGGCCTCGTGCACCGCGCGACGATCCTGTGCGAAGACGGCACCAGTGAGGGCGTAATCCGTCGCCGAGTCAATGAGCTGGAGCGTCTCGGCCCACTGGGCGTCGTCATAGACATACGCCGTGAGAATCGGCCCGAAGAATTCTTCCTTGAGGAAGCGATGGCCCGGGTCGTCGACTCGCAGCAGCGTCGGCTGGACAAACCACCCAATCGTGCGATCGGCAGTTCCGCCGGCGACGACCTCGACACCGGCATCGGCCTTCGCCGCCTGTAGCACGCCCTCGAGCTTGGTAAAGGCACGCTCGTCGATGACCGCGCCGACGAAGACCGAAAAGTCCGCCGGATCGCCCACCTTGATGGTGGCGATCTCCTCCTGCATCCGTTGCTTGACCCGCGGCCAGAGTGACTTCGGGATGTAGCAGCGCGATGCCGCCGAGCATTTCTGTCCCTGATACTCAAAGGCACCACGGATCAGCCCGGTGACGAGTGCCTCGACATCGGCACTGGCGTGCGCCACGATGAAGTCCTTGCCGCCAGTTTCACCGACGATACGCGGGTAGGAGCGATACTTCCCGAGTCGCTCCGCGACACCCTGCCAGAGGCCGCGGAACACGGCGGTCGAGCCGGTAAAGTGAATTCCTGCGAGGCGGCGGTCATCCAGCAGCGCCGCCGAAGTCTTGACGGAATCGCCGGGGATGAACTGGATCACGCCCGGTGGGAGCCCCGCCTCCCGCAGCATATCGAAGATCAGCCAGTTGGAGAGCGCTGCCGTTGCGGAAGGCTTCCAGAGCACCACGTTCCCGAGGATCGCCGGCGCCGTGGGGAGATTGCCGCCGATGGCGGTGAAGTTGAACGGCGTCACCGCGTAGATGAATCCCTCGAGCGCGCGATGTTCGAGCCGGTTCCACACTCCGGGGACCGAGATCGGCTGTTCGTGCAGCAGCCGCTCGGCATAGTGCACATTGAAGCGGAAGAAGTCCGCCAACTCGCAGGCAGCGTCGATCTCGGCCTGATGCGGTGTCTTCCCCTGTCCGAGCAGCGTCGCGGCGTTGATCCGCTGACGCCACGGACCGGCCAGCAGATCGGCGGCCTTGAGAAAAATCGCGGCGCGGTCGACAAACGCCATCCGTTCCCAGTCGCGTTGCGCCGCCACGGCACCATCCATCGCCTGCTGCAGCATCGCAGGCGTCGTCTGGTGCGTCGTCGCGAGGAGCTGTTGGTGATTCTGGGGCGAGGTCACCCGTACCGTGGTCCCGCTGCGGTGCTCGACGCCGTTGATGACCACCGGGATATCGGTCACCGTGCTGCCGAGGGCCACGATTGCGGCCTGCAGGGCGGCCCGTTCGGCTGAGCCCGGGGCGTAGCTGAGGACTGGTTCGTTGACGGGATTGGGGATGTTGCCGATCGCGCTCATTGGCTCGCTCCTGCGGGGTTCTGGTCGGCCGGAAGGGTAGGCCGACCTCCGAGGCCCGACAAGGATGGTCATTCGCCCATCGCCCGTTACCTTTGGGGCCAACACCACGCTCGACTTCGTCCGGAGAACGACCCGATGCGCCGTCTGGTTCCCCTGCTTGCCCTGACGCTGGCTGTTGCGGCCTGCCCGACCTACGACCGCTACAAGTATGTCGCCGGCCAGGACGGCTTGATGTCGGCGGATGAATATGCCAAGTATGGTCCGGAGCAGGCGATCGCGATGGCGGTCGGCCGGGAGTTCGGCAAGGCCCACTCGGCCGACACCCCCGAGGGCTTCGCCAGGCAGGCCGGCGCCGCGATCGCCTACGCGAAGAAGTTCCCGGAGATCAGGACGGTCGCTGCCGATACGCTGGGCCATCGCCTCACCGTCACATTTGCGAGTGGCTGGGTCTCCCAGGTCTCGCCGATCGCCGACGGCAAGTCGGGCGACGCGACCGCAGGATTGCCGAAGCACTAGCCGCGCAGCCGGAGGGTCCTCCTGATGTCCAGCCCTCCCGGCCTCACCCCAGAATTTCTGTATCTACTCAGCGGCGACGAAGAGGACTTCGTCGCTGCCTGCGCCGATTTGCGCCCGGTCGATATCGCCGAGGCGGTCAACGCCCTCCCGCTGGAGGCCGCCGTTCGCGTGGTGGGCGCGCTGCCGTTCCAGCGCGCCGTCGAGATGCTCGATGTCCCGGAACTCGAACGACGGGGCGAGATCTTCGAAGCGCTGGATGAGTCCGTCTCCGCCACCTTGCTCGACGCCCTCTCGGCCGACCAGCAGGTCGACCTCTACCGCGAGCTCTCCGAAGCCGGGCGTGCCCGGCTGCTGCACTTCCTCCCCGCCCCGACCCGCGACACGCTCCGCGCCTTGATGAACTACCCGCCGACCTCGGCGGGCGGGCTGATGACGACGGAGTTCGTGGGGGTGCCGACCACCTGGACGGCCGATGAGGTCAAGAAGCACATCGCCGAGGTGGGCAACGCGAAGGAGACGGTGTACGCGATCTACGTGCTCGAGCCCGGGGGGAACACGCTCGAGCGAGTGATCTCACTCCGCGAAGTGATGATGGTGCCAGGAGTGACCCGTGTCGCCGGCATCGGCGATGGGCGCAAACCCCTCACGGTCGGTCCGATGGTCGACCGCGAGGACGTGGCGCGACTGATCGGGAAGTACAACCTGCTGGCCATCCCGGTCGTGGACGAGCGCGATCACGTCCTCGGCATCGTCACCGTCGACGACATCATCGACGCCCTCGTCTCCGAACAGACCGAGGATGTGCAGAAGTTCGGTGGTATGGAGGCGATCGACGAGCCGTATCTGCAGATCTCCTTCCTCGAAATGCTGCGCAAGCGCGGCGGCTGGCTGGCGGTACTCTTCGTGGGTGAGACGCTGACCGCCCAGGCGATGGGATACTTCGAGCACGAGATCGCCAAGGCAGCCGTGGTGGCACTGTTCATTCCGCTGATCATCTCGTCGGGCGGCAATTCCGGCTCGCAGGCAACGTCGCTCGTCATCCGGGCGATGGCACTGAAGGAAGTCACACTGCGCGACTGGTGGCGCGTGGTGGGGCGTGAGATTCCCACCGGGCTGACCCTTGGCACGATGCTTGGCGGCATCGGCTTTCTCCGGATCGTGCTCTGGCAGTACCTCGGCTTCTTCGACTATGGCAGCCATTTCCTGCTGCTGGGTGCGACCGTCTTCTTCGCGCTGATCGGTGTCGTGCTGTTCGGTTCCCTCGCGGGGTCGATGCTCCCGTTCGTGCTGCGCCGCTTCGGGCTCGACCCCGCCAGCGCCAGCGCCCCATTCGTGGCAACGCTGGTCGATGTCACCGGACTGGTGATCTATTTCACCGTGGCCTCGCTGATCCTGCGCGGCACGCTACTCTAGCCACCGCCGGCGCGGTAGATTCCAAACTATGCCCAAGCCCAAGACCCTCGGCTGGCTCGCCGTCATCCTCGCCTTCTTCGCCTTCCTCGCCTGGACCACCCTCGCGGCCCAGAAGGTCGAGTGCAATGTCTGCGTGGAATTCAATGGCGGGCAGAACTGCGCCAAGGCCTCCCACGAGACCGAGGCCGAGGCGGCCCGATCGGCCCACAATACGGCGTGCGGGCCGCTGGCCCACGGGATGAACGACGCCATCGCTTGCGACAACCGCCCGGCGATCAGCAAGTCCTGCCGGACCACGTAGGTCCGGCGCCGCTGGCGATTTGTGGGATCCGCCGCCGACCCTGACTCCGGTCACGGCTTCGGTAGCTCCCGATCGCCCGCTGGTTCCGCTGACCCCCGGCCCCCGCCCGCCGTCGTTACATTAGACGTCTGCTCAATCGCCCGGGGGCTGCTGCTGCCCGGACCGGTTGCCACGCTGGTGGTAAAGCAATGACAGGAATGGACTTGCGATGGGTCTGACCGACGCGGATCGGGTGATGGGCCGAAAGGTCGAGGTGCTCAAGGACCTCGAGCCCCAGGTGCAAGGGTGGATGGCCGAGCACGAGGAGAAGCGGGAGCTCTGGTTCCCGCACGATTTGCTCGCGCCCGAGGCCGGCACCGACCCGGACGAGCACCGCCTCACGCTGCGGGAGCGCGTCAAGGGGTTCCCCGATGCCTGCCGTGCTGCCCTCGCACTCAACACGCTCACGGAAGAGGGGCTGCCGCACTTCCACCGCCTGCTCGCGGTGTATCTCGGCGACGACTCGCACTGGCGTCTCTGGAATGACCTCTGGACCGCCGAGGAGGACCGACACGGTGCGGTGCTCTCCGACTATATGCGGGATACCGGCGCAGTCGACCAGCGCCGGATCGAAGAGCTGAAGTTCGAATACATCAAGGCGGGCTTCCACCCGGAGTGGGACAAGGATCCGTATCGGGTCTTCGTCTACACCACGCTGCAGGAGCGGGCCACCCAGTACTCGCACGCCAACACCGGCCGCGTCATCGGCGAGTACGAGCCGGTACTCGGCGGCATCCTCGCCAAGATCGCGATGGAAGAGGCACGCCACTTCACCTTCTATCGCCGGGTGTTCAGCGAGATCCTCAAGCGCGACCCCAGCGAAGCGTTGCGGTCTGCGGCGCACATCATGCCCGCGATTGATATGCCGGGAATCACCATCCCCGGATTCAAGGAGTTCGCCGACGTGATCCGGCGCTCCGGCATCTACGGCCCGCGCGACTACCTGAAGATCGTGCAGGAGCAGCTGGCCCACTGGAAGGTCGAGACGCTCGAAGGGCTGGATGAATGGGGCCGCAAGGCGCAGGAACGGCTGCTCGAAGTCCCCGCACGACTGCAGCGGATCGCCGACCTGATGGAGACCCGCGCCCGCGCGAAGACCTTCGCGTTCGACGTGGCGTTCTCCCGCGAATTCGTGATGGAGTGAGCTGGTGAGCTTGGGCCAGATCGCACTCTGGATCGACCTTGGCGTCCGCCTCCTCGTGGCGGGCGCCTTCGTACTGTCGCTGATCGTCGCACTGACCCACTGGGCGGTGCGCGCCAAGAAACTGGAGCCATTCGGTGTCTGGCCGCGGTTCGTGCGCGGCTGGAGCGACCCGCTGCTCAAGCCGATCGAGCGACGTCTCGTGCGCGGTGGCGGCAATCCGCAGAGTGCGCCATCGTGGCTCCTCGGCCTCGCCGTCCTCGTCGGACTCGCGCTGATTTCCCTGGTCCGTTGGATCCTCGGCTTCATCCTCGGGATCATTTCGCTCGCAGAGAATCCGGCCGGTCTGTTACTGCCGACGGTGGTGAGCTATGGCTTCTCACTGCTGATCGGCGCCCTGATGATCCGGGTGATCGGCTCCTGGTTCGGCATCGGGCCGAACAACCGGGTGATGCGGATCTTCTACATCCTGACTGACTGGCTGGTGGAGCCGCTCCAGCGCGTGCTCCCGACGATGGGGCCGTTCGATTTCAGCCCCATCGTGGCGTATTTCATACTATCATTCGCCAGAACGCTGGTGCTGAATGCGTTTTGGGGATAGTGGCGTTGATGATGGATGATGGATGGTGGATCGTGGATGGTGGATGATGGACGCCGAAACTTGTCATCCTGAGCGTAGTGAGCCGCAGGCGAGCGCAGTCGAAGGAGCTTCGGGCTCCCGGCAACACCGATCCTGAATCCTCCAGCGGCTGATTCCGCGGATCCTTCGCTCCGCTCAGGATGACGGCAGGACGATAAAATCTGATAATCGTGGCGATTTCCCGCGACTTGCGGCCACGTTAAATAATTCGCTAAGACGCCGCCCGGGGGCGACGATCTGACGCCCGCGGGCTCGTCGTATCTGGAGAGTGCGTGACCGATCGCAATAGCGCCCGAACCGCCCGCCTGGCCCGGCTGCCCCAACTGCTCACCGAGCGAATTCTCCTGCTCGATGGCGCGATGGGGACAATGCTGCAGCGGGTCGCATTGAGTGAAGCGGACTATCGCGGCGAGCAATTCCGCGACTGGCCTCGCGACCTCAGGGGCAATCACGACCTCCTCTGCCTCACCCGCCCTGACGTGGTGCGCGATATTCACGCCGCCTACCTCGCGGCCGGCGCCGACATCGTCGAGACCAACTCCTTCAACGCGACGACCATCTCGCAGGGCGAGTACGGTACCGAAGGATTTGCTCGCGCCCTCAACGTCGC